>CAZWDN010000333.1:0-5807 GCA_964633125.1 uncultured Pirellula sp.
TCCACTTGGCCTGCATCATGATCTGTCTACGACGGTTTTGAAACCGGCTCTAGCGCTCGACAGCGCGATAGCCGTGCCCAATCAACTGTTCGGCGGCATCACGGTTAACACAGGCACATTACAGTTGGGTTCCAATCAAACGGTTAACAACAGCGCCGCACAAGTGCTCCGCTCCAATGCCGTTTACCTCGCGTCCGGCACTTTTCTCACCAGCTATGGTTCGTCGCAAACGAATAGCGAGATTCGAATCGGCCCGTTGAGCGGCGGCGGCGCCGTGACGCCCAATGCCAACGGCGCGCTCACATTGATCGCTTCCGCCGACGCATCCTTCGGCGGCACGGTGACGACTACCGGCGGCCTCAACATCCGCGCGCTGGGTTTCGTACAAACGTTCACCGAAGCGTTGCCGGGCCTTGCCGGAGATATTGCCGTTTTCGGCACGTCGTACGGCGGGAGTTCCGCCGGCGGACTACGTCTGTCGAACAACGCTACACTCGCAAGTGCGACTACGTTTACATTGCGCGGCGGAATGCTGACGCTCGACAATGTCGCCGCGAATACGGGCACGGATGCCGCCACGAACCGCTTGTCGGAAGTCGCCGTCGGCTTTCCCGGAGGCGGCATCCTCGAACTCCTCGGCAACCCTACGTTCGGCAGCGCGGAATCAATCGGTACGCTCACGATGCGGCCCGGCGCTGCCGCGGTCCGCGTCGTTCATAACGGCGGGACGGCGGACACGGCGTTTACGTTTAGCTCGCTTCTCCGCGGCAGCGGCGGTTCCGGCGGCACGCTCACTTTCATCGCCGAAGGAGGGACGCTCGGTTCGGCCGCAGTTGGACCTAAGGTATTCTTTACAACCACGCCGGGCCTTACCAACAACGTCATTGCCAACTCAACGGGCAGCTCCGTCGTAGGAATTGCCCTTGTGAAAGGGGCGGGCGGCTACGATTTCGCCGGCTACGACAACACGTTGGGAGTTGTCCCCGTGACGTCGACTTCCGTGAGCGGATCGCTCACAACCGGGTCGACGCAAAACGTCGTGATCACGGGAACCGCAAGCTTTTCTTCGAACGTGACGTACAACACTTTGAAGATCAAGGCGGGAGCCGGTGCGACGCTCAACCTCACCGGCACGGGCAATCTTTCGACGTCGGCCATTCTGCTCGACGGATCCGATAACTTCACGATTCAGAACACCGACGCGGGTGCGGGCCTCGGAACGGGAGGCATCGGCGGGTCGACCGATCGACACATTTTTGTCGCCGAAGCCGGTACCATTCTGAACATCGGAGTGCGTTTGGGCGGCGTCCAACAGACGATTATCAAATCCGGCGACGGCTTCCTTGCCCTCACCGGCACAGTAAACCAACTGGCATTCGCGTCGACGACGCAAAGCATCTATCTGGACGCAGGCGTCTTACGCGGGACCGCGACGAACCTCGGCGGGGGAACCTCGAGCGGCGGCGTTCGCACGACGCTCAAGTTTCGCGGCGGCGTACTCGAAATCGACGGCGGCGGCGGTGCCGGCGCGTTCACGCGCGCCCTCGACGTCGCAGGTACCGGCTCGGGCGGCGGTTTAACGTTTGACGAAGGTTCCACCGATCGCGGCAGCGGCGGCTTTTCCGCATTCAATGGTGATTCCACGGTCACGCTCGTGACTTCCATCGGCGGCGGCACGGCGATCTCGCTCGCTTGGAGCGACGGAAAATGGCTCGCCGACGGCACCGTCTTTCTCCTCGGCTCGATCAAGGCCGACAGTCGCATCACGTTCGTGAACAACATCGGTCTCGATTCCGGCACGGCCTCGGGAGGACACAGCCCGCGCGAATTTCGCGTGATCGACAATCCGAATTCCACGACCGACGTTGCGCGGCTTTCCGGCGTGATTTCCGGTTCGACGAATGCCGGGTTCGTAAAGTCCGGCGGCGGCACGCTTGAGTTGACGCAAGTCAACACCTACGACGGCGGCACGACGGTCGCGGGCGGAACCCTGATGCTTCTCTCCGGCGCGTCCATCAAGTCCTTGGGTGTGGTCTCCGTCGCGTCAGGTGCAACTTTGGACGTCCGCACGGGCGCGGCAATTGCCGGGGGAGGCGACGTCATTACGAGCGGCACGATTCTGGCCTCCGGCGCCGTCGCGGCGCCTGTAACGGTCGTAAGCGGCGGCTTGCTCGAGGGAGCAGGCTCCGTCGGCGGCGTGAACCTCCGATCCGGCGGTACGGTGTCGCCGGGCGACGGCGTCGGAAAACTCACGGCCGCCGATGGCGCCGTCAACGCTTGGTACGGCGGCGAGTTCTTGTTTCAGTTCAAAAACGCCGACACGGACACGGGCCTGGCCGGCACGCAGGGCGCTCCCGGCACGGACTGGGACTACCTCGATCTCGGCACCGGCTCGCTTACCATCGGCGCCACGACCTCCGAGCGCATAACTATTCGCATCGATTCCTTCTCCCCGCTCACCTCGATGCACGGAGCAGCAGACAATTTCGATCCGGCGCTCTCTTATCAATGGCAGATCCTCCACGCCGGCGGAGGAATCACTTTCGCGGCCGGCACCGACGTCTTCCTGCTCGATGCCGCGACGGCGAACGCCGGAGTGTTCGGCACGGGCAACCCGTTCACGCCGATCAACTCCAATCAGTTTTACATCACCAGCACCGCGAATGATCTTTATTTGAACTATGCGGCGGTGCCCGAACCGGGATCGCTCATTACGACGTTGATCGCCGCTTCCGCGGCCGCGGCACACCGCGCGCGCCGTCGTCGCAAGAATGCCCGAATGCCGCTACCGACGACGAGCCGATAGCGCGCGTGGAAGCGAATTCGCTCCGCGCCGTGCCGACAATTTCCCACCGGATGCCCATCGGCGGCGCCGTCGCAAGGCGGCGTCGCTAAGAAGCAGCCAATCGGCGCACGGTCGCCAAGGCTTCGACGACGTGCCGATCCGCGGTGAACTGGGCGTTGAAAACATGCCGGATGATTCCGTCTCGATCGAGTATGTACGTCACGCGCCCCGGCAAGAATCCCCACGTCTTCGGCACGCCGAACGCGCGGCGCAGCGCTTTATCGGGATCGCTCAAGAGCGTGAACGGCAGATTCTGCCGTTCGGCGAAACGGCGGTGCGTTTCCTCGTCGTCGGAACTGACGCCGAGCACGACGGCGCCGGCCTGGATGAAGTCTTCGTAGGCGTCGCGAAAGGCGCACGCCTCCTTCGTACAGACGCTCGTGCCGTCTTTGGGATAGAAAAACAACACCACCGCGCCACGCCCTAAGAACTCCGACAACGCCACACGACGGCCGTCGTGTGCGACGGCAGACACATTCGGCGCTCGATCTCCGACAGTCAACGGCTTCATCGCCACCGCTCCTTGTTACTCTGCATTTTCAAATCGACGACGCCGACTCGCTTGAATTGCTCGCCGGAACCGTCGTCAATCTCGCGACACGTGTCGTCCGTTCGGCAACGGTCGCTCGCGACACGACGGCAACTCGTTATCTCAAAGAATTCCTCAAGAGAACGCCGTTATTGTTTGCGCAACTCCGCCCGACGTATCGCACCGTATTCTTCGCATTGCCGAAGGAATTACAACTCGGAAAGCATGGACGGTTGCGTCATCCGTCTCGTACTATTGATGTAGGGGCCCGGGCACGCGAACGATCCAACGTTCCTTCTACTGCCAGGGAGAGTTTGTTATGTCACGCATCGGATTTTTGGGCGCATGGCTCGCGACGATGAGCTTCGCCTTCGGACCTGTTGCATACGTCGAGGCCTCGCACGGCCATGGCGGCGGAGGCGGTGGCGGCCACATGAGTGGCGGTCATAGTATGGGCGGCGGAGGCCATAGCTTCAGTGGAGGCCATAGCTTCAGCGGCGGCCACAGCTTTAGCGGCGGCCACAGCATGGGCTCGCATAGCTTCTCGGCGCCAAGTCACTCGTTCTCTGCGCCTAGCCATTCGGGATTCTCCGGTTCGCACGGATTCTCCGGCTCGCATAGTTTCGGCACCGGTCGCTCGGCTCCCGGCTTCTCCGGGTCGCATAGCTTGGGTTCCGGTCACCAATCGTTCGGCGGTACATCGCCGTCGTTCGGAACTCGCTCGCTGTCGAACCACTCCGGCTCGCACGCGATCGGAGGCGGCCAGTCGTTCTCGGCGCGTCATGGAATTTCAAGTTCCAGCGCCGCACACGGACTCACACATGGATCCAGCGGCCCGCAGAATTCATTCAGCACCCGCCATACGGGCGGCGCTACGCTCGGCGGCGGTAACTTCTCCGGCACTACGCAGTATCGCGGCTCCAGCTTTTTGAGCCATCACGGCGCCGGCGTGTCGGGCGCCGGGAGCTTCTCCGGTTCGCACCGCAACGCCGGGTCGTCTCTAAACGGCATGCGAAGCGGCGGCAGCTTCTCCGGCAACGTACATCATGCATCGGCCTCGAACTTTCTCAATCATCACAGGTCGAACGTAACCAACGCGCCGCATACCGGTCACGGCATCAACGGCAGTTCGACCGGCTCGCAATTCAACGGAGGTCATTTCAACGGTACGCACCGCGGCGGCTACAACGGCAACAATCTGTACAACCAATTCGGAAGTTACGGCCATAACGGAATCGGTAACTATGCCTACCGCGGCGGACTTCCGTACTACTCTTACCGCGGCTACGGCACCGGCTACGGGCTGTACTCCAGCTTATTCGGCTACGGCGTAGGTTACGGCGGTCTCGGCTACGGCGGCTACGGCTACCCCGGATATGGATATGGCGGCTACGGCTATTGGGGCTTCCCGATTCTTAGGCTCGCCGCAGGTATCGCGCGCGGCGCTGCATGGCTCGTTCGTCCGTTCTACGGCTACGGCGGATATGGATACGGTTACGGCTATCCACGCTACGGCTACGGTGGATTCGGCGGGTATGGCTACGGCAGCTACGGCGGTTATGGTTACGGATACCCCGGCTACTACACCACGAATTACAACTCGTATCCAACTTACTCTACCGGCACGAACATCGCGCAAGGCCCCGTCAGTCCGACGCTCGCAGCGAACGTTCAAGACTTCGCCGCGCAAGGCGAAGCGGAGTTTCAAGCGGGCCAGTATCCGGCCGCCGCCAAGTCTTGGCGCCATGCCCTGGTCGACGATCCCGACAATATGGTCCTGCTGCTCATGCTAAGCCAGGCGCAGTTCGCGACGGGCAACTTCGATGAAGCCGCCGGCGCCGCACAGCATGCCCTTCAGAATCTCCCGAAAGAGAATCGCAATACGGTCGTCGCCAATTTTCGCGAACTGTACGGCAATGCCCAGGACTACACGGACCAATTGCGTGCCCTGGAAGCGGCAAGCGAAAAGACGGCGTCGCCTGCCCTGCAGTTTTTACTGGGGTACCACTACGGCTATCTCGGCTATCCGAAGGAAGCGGTACGCGAGTTGGACAAGGGGCTGAAGCTCATGCCGCAAGACGCCGTCGCGAAGGAACTTCGCGACGAGTTTGCCGCAAAGTTCACATCGACCGCGCCCGTCGCACCGGCGCCTTAGTCGCCGGCGTCCCTTGCAGGCACTTGATCGATTTGAAATCGAGCCTTGGGCATACGTGCCCAAGGCTCTTCTTTGATCGCACTCGCACCCGGTCTTTTGGGTCCGACCGCGACGGTCCCGAAATCACGTTTCCGGAGCGTAGCGGCGGAGCGGGTTGCGAGCATCCGCCTGCTCCTCCTATGCTGAACCGGTTGTGCAATCTCGAACACTCCGCCGATCCTGACGCAATCATGCAGCAAGACTTGGAAATCGCCGTCGTTCAGATGTCGTCGAGCGAA
>CAZWDN010000334.1:0-5806 GCA_964633125.1 uncultured Pirellula sp.
AGGGTGGATCATCGCGTGTTGCAAACACGCGATGAGACGGGTGAGGGGTTGCACTTTACAGGCAGCGACGTCGCAACAAGCTGCGACCCGCCCCTCATCCGCCCCTTCGGGGCACCTTCTCCCGCAAGGGGAGAAGGAAAACAACACGGCTCCCGCGAGGGGAGAAGGGACATGATCACGGCGTGCAAATTCCAATCACCAAGCACCAAATTCCAAACAAATTCAAAACTCCAATGATCTAATGTTGTGAAGTGACGCGATTCGATCATTTCTGCTTCGGTCATTGGTTTGCCTTGTTTGGAATTTGGTGCTTGGTCCTTGGTCATTCAAAAACGGCGTTCGCGCATGACTGAGCCGACATCCGATCTCTCCACGCCCGTTCCTCGTCGCAAGTTTTTGCGCAACGCTGCGCTGGGCACCGTCAGCGCCGCGGCCGCCGCGTTTCTTTACACTTGGCGGATCGAGCCGCATTGGGTCGAGTTGGTCGAGCGGGAGCTGTCCGTTGTTGATTTGCCGCCGGCCCTCGACGGCAAGACGCTCGTGCAACTGAGCGACCTGCACATCGGCCGGCTCGTCGACGACAACTATCTGCGCACCTGCTTCGAATCGGTCGCGGCGCTCGAGCCGGCGATCATCGTGGTGACCGGCGATTGGATGTCGTGCGAAAGCGCCGAGGAAGTCGACCATGTCGCTCGACTGCTCGAACATTTGAAACCGGCGGCGCTCGCCACGCTCGGCATCACGGGCAACCACGACTACGGTCGGGGCTGGCGGAACGAAAGCACGGCCGACGAACTCGAGCGTCGCCTGTCGCAACTCGGCATCCGTCTCTTGCGCAACGATGCCGCGACGGTCGCCGGCCTACGCATCGTCGGGCTCGAAGACTTTTGGAGCCCCCGATTCTCCGCGTATCAAGCGTCGCAACTGGTCGCCGCGAGCCGGGCCGAGCCGACGCTCGTGCTCTGCCATAACCCCGACGCGTGCGACCTCTCGTGCTGGGGCGATTTTCAAGGTTGGGTGCTCGCCGGCCATACGCACGGCGGGCAATGCAAACCGCCGTTTCTGCCGCCGCCGTTGCTTCCCGTGAAGAACCGCCGCTATACGTCGGGCGAGTTCGCGCTCGCGCCGGGCCGGAATCTCTACATCCATCGCGGCGTCGGCTATTTGAAACGGGTGCGCTTCAACGTGCGCCCGGAGATCACGGCCTTCACGCTCCGCGCGGCCGTGTAACGGAAAGGTCCGAGTCCGCGACCTCTACCTGACGCCCATCTCCCCCTCGCCCCTTGCGCGAGACGGGTGAGGGGTGACGCCGCGTCGCCGCCGACGTCGTAACAAGACTCGCCCCGCCCCCTCATCCGCCGCTGCGCGGCACCTTCTCCCGCGAGGGGGAGAAGGGAGATGCCGATTATTCCGTTCGTGCCGCATCATTCCCGGCCGTTTGCCGAGAACCGCAAGCGGGTGGGGCGTGCGTTTTTGACGTAGAGTTGCATGCCCCACGCGCCGCGCTCCGCGCCGTCGCCCGCACGTTCACCGTCTCGATGTCCGCGCCCATGACCCGTCGCCCGCAATCTCTCGACGACTTCGCCTCGCGTGCGCGCGAACTCTACACGTTGCCGGCCGTGGCGATGCAGGTCTTGTCGCTGGCCGACGACTCGCAAGCCGACGCCGCGCGCTTGAAGCGAACCATCGAACTCGACCCCGCGCTGGCGGCCAAAATCCTCCGCGTCGTCAACAGCTCGCTCTTCGGCCTCACGCGGCAAATCGCCGACCTCGGGCAGGCCGTCGCGCTGGTCGGCGTGAAGGCGCTGAAGCTGCTCACACTCGGCTTTAGCCTGCCGGAGCGGATGTTCGCGAACAAGGGAGCCGACGTCCTGCGGCATTATTGGACGCGCACGCTCACGCGGGCCGTCGCTTGCCGGGAGCTGGCCGGGGCCGTGGGCAATCGCCACGCCGAGGAAGCCTTCATCGCCGGTCTCTTGGGCGACCTCGGCACGCTGGTGTTTCTCCAAGAAGGGGGCGACCGCTACTTGGCGATGTATCGCCGCGCGCAAGACGGCGATCCGCCGCTCTGCGTCGCCGAGCGTCGCTACTACGGCTTCCATCACACCGACCTCACCGTGCGGCTGCTCACCGATTGGAAATTGCCCGCTTCGCTATGCGAAGCCGTGCGGCAAGGACTCGGCGTGCGCACGGCCGACGACGAACAAAAGTTCGCGCCGACGACGGCCCGACTGTTGCAACTGGCCGACCATCTGTCGGCGATCGTCGTCGACGAACGAACCGACCTCTGGCCGCAGATGCTCGACGACGCGGGCGAATTTCCGATGCTCCGCGCCGAACGGCTCGCGGAGATCTCCGATCGGGTACAAGAACAAGTTCGCCAACTCGCCGACGTGCTCAACCTGGAACTCGTCGCCGAACATTCGTTCCGCGAAGTCGTGCAACGAGCGCATGAGCGGCTCGGCGGCTCGTCGGAAGAAGTGGTGGAAGAGTTGCTCCGCGCTCGGCGGAAAAGTCCCGACGCACACGAGCGGGCCAAGCTCGAACAGGAACTCGAACAGGAGCTGCTCGGCGGCTTCGACGAGCTGCGCGACGACGCGCGCCGCACGGCCCACGGCGGCGGAACGCATCCGACCGACGATCACGGGCCCGCGAAGGACGGTTCGTCCGCCGCGGGAAGTTCGCTCAACAAGGTGGAAATCCGTCGGGCCGCCGCGCAGCGCGGCGTGGCCGCGGCGAAAGAGGGGGCGGTCGCCAAGGGACGTCGCCGCGGTAAGCCGATCGCCCCGCCGACGCCGGAAAGCCTGCTCGCCCGGCTCGATGAAATGGTCACCGTTTGCCGCCAGGCCCGGGCTCCGTTGAGCTTGGTCCTGGTCGAAGTCGACCTGTTTAAGAAGTCGACGGAAAAGTTCGGCCCGCTTTGGGGCGAGTACACGCTCGGCCTGTTGAACGAAGCGGTGCAGGCGGTCGATTGGCCGACGCACCAAATCGTGCGCGACGCGCAAGAGCGTTGGGCCGTGGTGCTGCCGGGGGTCGATCGTCGGCGCGCGCTGCAGCTCGTGAACGAAATGATCCGTCGCTTCCGCGCGATCTGCCCGGTGGAAGAAGCCGGCGCGACGACCCTCAGCTTCGGCACGGCGACGGTGAACATGCCGCCGCGCGATTTCCCGGCGGAAGAACTCCGCACGGCCGCGGCCCGTTGCCTTTACGCGGCCCAAGCGGCGGCCGGCGACACCTCGAAGAGCATCGAGATGTGCTGAGGCGAAGTAGCTAGTTACCGGTAGCTAGTAGCTAGTTGAGAAAATGCGCAGCCTCTCTGTTCTAGCAACCAGCTACTAGCTACTAGCTACTCCGTTCGCTACCGTGATAGATTCGTGAAGCTTCGTTACCCCTCTCTATTGCGGCTTGAGCGTTGGACGAAACTGTTGCCGATTCCGATGCCGACGGTTCGCCGCGCGCGGTTGCTTGGTCGGAAGCGCCGCCGCTCGACTTCACGTATGCACCTCCCTTGCAGAAGCGCCGCATTGCGTTGCCCGTGACGCTGTTCGTGCTGACGTGCCTGTCGACGTTCTGGACCGGTTCGATCCGCGGCGAGATACTGCCGAGCGGCGAAACGGTGCCCGTCGTCAGTTGGACGACCGGCGCGCTGTACATGCTCTGCGTGATGTCGATCTTGCTCGCGCACGAGCTCGGGCACTTCTTCACGGCGCTCTACTACCGCGTGCCCGCGAGCCTGCCGTATTTTATCCCCATGCCGCTCTTGCCGCTCGGAACGATGGGGGCCGTGATCGGCATGAAAGGTTCCGAGGCCGATCGGAAGCAACTCTTCGACATCGGACTCGCCGGGCCGATCGCCGGCCTGGTGCTCGCCGTGCCGATCGCCTGGTACGGCATCGCCACGGCCGTGCCGTATTACGGACCCGAACCGCCGCTGTTGATGCACAATCCTTGGTTCTTCGACTTGCTCGCGGCGCGGCTGCATCCCGAGCTGCCGGCCGACCAAATTTACCAGTCGAATCCGTTCTACTTGGCCGGCTGGCTCGGCATGCTCATCACCGGGCTCAACATGATGCCGGTCAGCCAGCTCGACGGCGGCCACGTGGCCTACGCCGTCTTCGGCCGCGGGTCGCGCTACCTCGCGCGGGCGCTCATCGTGGGCGTGCTCATCGCCGTCACGTGGTACGGCCAGACGCAATGGGTGATGATGCTCTTCATTCTCTTTATGATCGGCATCGACCACCCGCCGACGCGCAACGACCGCGCCCGGATCGGCGTCGCGCGCCGCATCATCGGGCTCATCGCGCTCTTGATCCCGATCTTCTGCTTGGCGCCGACGCCGATCAGCGTGGCGATGCCTTAGGCCCGGCCGTGACGAGCGGCACGAGATAGCGCCAGGCGAGGCCGACGAAGATCAGTGCGCCGCCGGCGATGGTCCACCACGCCGGCCTTTCGGTTTGCCAAACCCAAATGGGCACCAACAGCGGCTCCAGCAGGCCGATGGCCGCTCCTTCTTGGCTGGAGATTTTGCGCAAGCCGCGCGCGAAAAGAAAGTACGGGGCTCCCATCTGCACGACGCCGAATGCGGCGAGCGTGAGCCACTGCGTCGTCGTCGGCCAAATGCCCCAGCGTGCGGGCAGCGGCGCGAGCACGACGGCCGTCGTCGCGAGATTGAGCACGATGAGCCAAGCCGAGTCGAAGTCGCGCAAGCGGCGGAGGAAGTGGATCACGACGGCGTAAAACAGGCCGGAGAGCAAGCCGATGAGCACCCCGAGCGGTGCGGTACCGCGCCACGAGATGCCCGACAGCTCATAAGCGAGAATGAGCCCGACGCCGCAGGCCGAGAACCCGAGCGGCACGAGATCGCGCCGATCGAGCGGCTCGCCCGCCAAACGCGCGAAGAGGCAGACCCAGACCGGCGCGATGTTTTGCAGCCAGATGGCGTTGGCCGCCGTGGTCCAAACCATCGACTGCAAGAAGCAGATATTCATCGCGAGGAACGCCAGCGTCATCGGCAAGAGCTTCCAACTCCAGCGCACGCCGCGCACCAGCGGCAAGAGCACCAGCGCCGCAAACATGGCCCGCCACAAGGCGAGCAACAGCGCGCGCTGCTCCGGCGGCCAACTTTCAAAGACGCCGCTTTTGACGAACAGCCCGTTGGTGCTCCAAAGCACGGCGGCCCCGCAAACGATCAAGCGACCGCGCGTAGAGTCGGCGAACAAGGACATGCGACGCTGTTCTATCTCCCCTCGCCCCTTGCGGGAGAGGGGTCGGGGGTGAGGGGGCGATGCGCTACCGGCTCGGTTCTAAAACTTCCGCTCAAACGTCAGCCCCAGCGGCTTGTACTTCGCTTGCAAGTCTTCCATGCCGGCGCGGACCATTTGTTGGTCGCAGCCGTTGGCGAGGAACCGGCCGCCGAGATCGTAGATCTTTTTGGCGAACTCCGGATTAAAGGCGGGCATGCCCCAATGGATGCCCGCGCTCTTCGCGGCCGCGGCGATCCGCTGCATCGCTTCCATGATCTTCGGATGATCCCATTGGCCGGCAAAGCCGCTGAGGATGCTGAAGTCGCCGGGCCCGAAGAACAGCACGTCGACGCCGGGGACCCGGGCCATCTCTTCGCAATGGTCGAGCGCCGCCGGGTCTTCGATTTGAATGACCAGAAACGTTTCGTCGTTGGCCGCCTTCAAGTATTCGACCAGCGGCATGGTGCAGTACGGGTTGTCCGCGCCGGCCGAGTCGACCCCGCGGGTTCCCAACGGCGCGAACTTGGCCCACTTCACCACTTCGCGCGCTTCGGCGGCGTCGT
>CAZWDN010000335.1:0-5801 GCA_964633125.1 uncultured Pirellula sp.
CGCTCTCCGCGGGTTGGGCCATGCCGAACCAAGCGACGTACTCCCTCGACGGCCGTTCGTGGCGACATACGAACAAAGGTACGAAGCAAGACGCCTGGATCGTCTACACGCTTCAGCCGAGCGCCCGTTCGGTGTTTATCGCTTGGGGGCCGCCGTACACGCCGACCACCGCGGCGCAGTTCATCGAAGCAATGGCGAAATCGTCGCCCCATGCCCAGGCGGGCGAGCTTTGTCGCTCGCGCGAGAATCGCGCCGTGCCGATGCTGCACGTGATGGAAGGAGATCGCACCCCGGCGGAGCGCTTCGGCGTTTGGATTCAAGCTCGCCAGCATGCTTGGGAAAGCGGCTCCAGTTGGGTCGCCCAAGGTTTCGGCGAATGGCTGCTCGGCGACGATGCGGATGCGGCTTGGTTGCGCCGACACGCCGAGATATTCCTGGTGCCGATCATGGACGTCGACAACACGGCGACCGGCAACGGCGGCAAAGACGCCCGACCGCGGGACCACAATCGCGATTGGTCGCCGCAACCGCATTGGAACGAGGTGCGCGCGGCCCAACGTTTGGTCGGCGACCTCGTCGAGCAAGGCCGCATGGACGTCTTCGTCGATCTGCACAACCCGGCCCCGGGCGATCCCACCTTCTTTTTCATCCTGCCCGACGAACTTCTCAAAGAACCGATGATCGGCCTGCGCAACCGCTTTATCGAGCTGGCCTACGGACGCATCAGCAAGATCAAACCGCTCGTGCCGATGAGCAACAAACCGAAAGTCACCGGCGCGGGCTATCATCCGCTCTGGCGTCAGATCAGCGCCAATTGGGTCGCCATGCACGGCAACGAACATTCGGTAAGCGTCTGCCTGGAAACCGGCTGGAATCATGAGAACGGCACGACCGAGGGCTACCGCGCCGTCGGCGCGCAACTCGCCGCCGCCGTGCGCGCCTATCTCGGCGAGCGACCGGCGAAGGAGCGGAAGTAGCGAATCGCTCGTGACGCGCTCTAGTCGGCCTCGCTTCGCGCCGACACGGCCGCGTTGCCCAAGGCGTGCAGATGCCGCACGAACGCCGCGACGACGGCCAGGCGTTTGCCGGCGCGGCCCGGATGTCGAGCCGGCGCAATCGCAAGTCCCTCGGCCAGGAGCAGCGCCTCCAGAGTGCCGTAGCGCCGTTGCGCGTCGAGATCGACCGACTTCAGCACCACGCACGACTCGCCGCGGTCGCTCAGCTGCGCCAGCAGCCGCGCCACGCTCGCGTTGAACACGGCCGTGGAATCGGTCGGACGGAGAAACGTCCTCCAAGCTTCGCGCGCCTGCTCCAGCGACGACGCTCCGGCGAAATCGTCCGCGGTCAGTTCGAGATGGTCGAGGAACGACTGCTCCAAACGAAACTGCGGTTCGATCGCCATGCAGAATCGCTCGCCCGTGCCGAGCCGCTCCGCGACCCAATACACGGGCGGCCGAACGGCGCGAGGATTCGCCGCATCGCGCGACGCCGATTCGCCGTACGCCACGACGACGTTCGCCAGGTCGCCCAACAGCGCCCGCGGAATGTTCCGAAACGTCTGCCCGCGGCGCGCGTTGCAGCGCCAACCGTACTCCGCTTTCGGATGCTCGAACTGCCGCTCCACCATCTTGAGAAACGCGTCCAGCAATCGATCCAGGCCGGCAGTGTCGGGCTCGAGCACGCGCAGCGCGTCGATCGTCGCCTCGACCGTCGAGAGCGCCGCCGCGTTCGGCTCGCGTCGGATGCGAAACCGGCTCGGCGCGGTCGGCGCCAGCCGATAACGGGGCAACTTCTGTAACGCCGGAATGTCGCGCAGCATCGTCTTCGCATGGTGCCACGTGCCGTCGAGAATCACGAGCTGCTCCGGCCGCGCCGCGGGCGACAAATCCGATAGCAACGCGGCCTCCGGGCCCGGATACAACAAGCCCGCTCCCGGCTTGAGCGCAAGCTCCGCCGCGAGAAGTTTCGGGTGACCGACGACGAGTTGCGAATTCCGCAGCGCTTTGCGCACGATACGGGCCGTATTGAACGGATGAAACTGCTCGCGCCGATGCTGCAAGATCAGCACCTCGGTGCGGTTGTCGATCTCCGGAATCGCGGCACAGAAGCAATCGGCCGTCGGACGAAAGCAACCGTAGCAACGGCGCTTGTCGAGGCTTTCCCGGCGATCGTCGGCCGTCGTGAGCATGCTTTCTTCCAGGGCCGCCGCGTAAACGGACGCGACGTTATTTTCCCAAGCAATACAGCGTCTCTTGGCGTTTGCCGTCGGTCGTGGCGGCGGCGCGCAAGTAGATGCGATTGCCGCAGAACGTCGGCGTGGCGAAGGCTTCGTCGCCAAGCGTGTTTTCGCCGACGAGTTCGAAACCTTTCGGCGTCGCCTGCCAAATCACCGTCGTGCCTTGTTCGCTCACGGCAAAGAGCTTATCGCCGACCAACACCGGCGACGCGCTGAACGTGCCGCCGAGTCGATTCTTCCAAACCTCTTCGCCCGTCGCGCTGTTCCAGCACATCGCCACGCCGGCATCGAGCACGGCGTACAGGTAACCGTCTTTCGCAATCAACGAAGGGACATACACGCGTGAAGCGTTCTCCCAGGCGACCTTGCCGGAACCGTCGGCTTCGATCGCCGCGAGATGATTCTTCGGGTAGCCGCCGCTGGTGAAAATACGCTTGCCGTCCGTCACGGTCGACGTCACGCATTCGGTCGTCGCGCCGGCGATCTCCCAAAGTTTTTTGCCCGTCGCCGGCTCGAAGCTGCTCACCAAGTCGCAGCCGGTCAACAGCAATTGGTCCCGACCGCCGATCTTGAGAATGATCGGCGAGGTGTAGTTCGGCACGGCCGGCCGTTCGACTTTCCACACCACTTGGCCCGTCGCCCGATCGAGGGCCGCCAGAGCGCCGGTGCCTTTGTTGTCGGCCGAGACGATGACCAGCGATTGATACAGGGCCGGCGACGAGCCGAAGCCTTGGTGATTGACGAAGTCGGTGATCTTCGTTTGCCAGAGTTTCGCGCCGTCGAGGTCGAGCGCCGTGGTGTGGATGGCGCCGGCGTTGAGAAAATTGATGAAGAGCCGCGCGCCGTCGCAGGCCACGGTCGACGAGGCGTGCGAGCTCTTGGCGTTCCCCTTGGGATCGAAGCCCCCTTCGTGCACGGGCGTTTGCCAAACGAGTTTGCCGGTCGCGCGATCGAGGCAGAGCACCGATTGGATTTGCTTCTCGACGTCGGCGGTCGCCAGATAGATCCGGTTGCCGACGACCGTCGGCGAGCCGTGCCCGCGTCCCGGGATCGACGTCTTCCAGACGACGTTCTCCGTTTCGCTCCACTTCAGCGGCGGCTTTTGATCGGCCGCGGCGATGCCGTCGTGATTCGGTCCCCGCCACCAGGGCCAATCGCCGGGGCTCGGCGTCATTAAATCGGCCGACGACGAAACGGGGCGCGCGGCCGTCGCTGGTCCTACCGCCGGCACCAAGCTCAACACGACCGCGGCTACGACCGGAACAACGGAAGCTCGACGCATCATAGAACCCTCGTGAGTATTCGTCCGCACCGACGACGCAGCCGATAGAACTGTCGCGAACGTGCTCCAAGCGTACTCGCCCCGGCCGCGGGACGCGACTCCCCCCGCACGATGCGAATCTTGAACTCCGGAGGCTAGGCCCGCGCTTTGATCAAATCGGCGCGCAAGACGTTCTCGGGCGTCACGCCGAGGTGCTCGGCCACGACCCGGCCGTTTTTGAAGATCAGCAAGGCCGGAATGGAAGAGATGTTGTAGCGCCCGGCGAGCTTCTGGTTCTTGTCGACGTTGACTTTGCAGACCTTGAAGTCGCGCGCCAAGGCGTGCAACGTCGGCGTCATCGTCCGACAGGGCCCGCACCATTCGGCCCAAAAGTCGACCAGTACCGGCTCGGCCGACTCCAATACTTCGTGCTTGAAATTGAATTCCTCAAGCAACATTGCCCGACTCCTGCGCGATGACGAACTTCCGGACCCGTATCCCGGAATTCTATGCGCGCAGGCGCCGAGGAAGGAAGCGGATTTCCGCGAATGCTAATAGACGTCCTTCTGATAGCGGCCGGCCTTTTGCATGTCGGCCAGATACTTCTTGGCCCCGGCTTCGTCGAGGCCGCCGCGCTCGACAATCACCTTGCGGAGCGTCGCTTCGACGTCGACGGCCATTCGCTTCGCGTCGCCGCAGATGTAGAAGTGCGCGCCGGCCTGGAGCCAGTCCCACAGTTCGCCGGCGTTCTCTTGCAGGCGATCTTGCACGTAGACCTTTTTCGCGCCGTCGCGCGAGAAGGCCAAGTCGAGCCGGGTGATGAGATCGCTGTCGCACCAGGCATCGAGTTCGTCGCGGTACAAGAAGTCGTAGTCAATGTACTGGTTGCCGAAGACGAGCCAGTTCTTCCCTTTCGCGCCGCGAGCTTCGCGTTCTTCCAGAAATGCGCGAAACGGGGCGATGCCGGTGCCGGGGCCGACCATGATGACGGGCGTATCGTCGGCGGCCGGCAAACGAAACCGCGACTTCTGCACAAACACGCGCACCGCTTCGCCCGGTCGCGAGCGGACGCCGATGTAGTGCGAGGCGACGCCGTGCCGACGCTTGCCGAGCGACTCGAATTGCACGACGCCGACGGTGAGATGCACTTGGCCCGGATGTTTGCGCTGCGACGAACTGATGGAATAGAGCCGCGGTTGCAGTTTCCCCAAAGCGCCGATGAACGCTTCGAGGGGCGGCCGGCAGGTCGGATATTTTTGCAGCGCGTCGGCGACGTCGGCCGTCGCGGCGAACTCGTCGTCGCCCGAGGCCGCGATCTTCAATTCTTCCTGGAGGTCGCCGGCGGCATGTTCGGCCAGCAACTCCCACAACGCGGGCCGACACTTCGTGAGTTGAAACTCCCCCGCCAAGGCCTGCCGCAGCGACTTGCGGCGACCGTCGCCGACGGCGACCGACTCCGCGCCCGTCGCCCCGAGCGCTTGGAGCGTCTCGTCGACGAGTTGCGGGCAGTTCATCGGCAGAATTCCGAGGCTGTCGCCCGCTTCGTAGGCGAGGTCCGAATCGCCGAAATCGATGACGACATGCCGCGTATCCTTCGGAGCGTCGGGGTGCGTGAGCCGGCGGTTTTCGACGAGCACCGCCGTGAGCGGATTCTGGCGACTGGTGCCGGCGAGGGCCGGGCCGGCGACCGCGGGCGCCGCGGGCTTATGACCGTTCACCGCCGGCGCATGCCCGTTGACCGCAGCGTGGGCCGCGCCGTTGACGGTTCCGTTCACTGCACCGTTCGCACTTTCCTTCGCCGCGGCCGGCTCGCGCGGTTCGGCCATCAGCTTCTTCAGCATCTTGGCCGTGTCGGCGCCTCCGGGCGTGCAACGCGTCAGGTCTTTCTCCTCGCCGCGGGCGATGGCCTCGCCGTAGCTTTGGCACAAGTAGCCGCACGCGCCGCAATTCAACTGAGCCATGCACGACATGAGCTTGCGCTCCAGCGGTCGCTCGACGGCCAGCGCCAAGCGTTCGTCGATCGGCAGCGCCGGATCGTGCCAGGGGAACGTTTCTTCTACGACCGGCGCCGGCGCGGGCGCGGCCGCATGACCGTTGACGGCGCCGTTAACGGCGTTGCCGTCGACCGAGCCGCCGGCCGGTGCATTGAGCAGCGCCGCGAAGAAGCCGTTGAGCCAAGCGCGTTGGCGGTTGTCGAAGGGGGCCGATTCCGGAATCATCGCCAAGGTCATAGAGCACCGCCCGAGCCGACCGGCTCGCTTTGCAATCGTGTCAAAAGTTCTTCGGTCGTTTGCCGTCGCGAGT
>CAZWDN010000336.1:0-5770 GCA_964633125.1 uncultured Pirellula sp.
CCGAACTCCGCCTGACCGCGGCGCAAGCGGAACTGATGGAAACCGCCGGCCTTGCCGCCGACGGCGCTCGTCCGTTGGCGGTCGATTTGCCGCACGTCGGCACGTATAACACTTCGCTCGAAAAGGTGTACGCCCGCCGGGTTCCGCCGGCTCGCGCTTACTTGTTGCAAAAAACATTGCCGCTCCGGCGCGAAGTCGTGACGACGCGGGCCCAAACCGTGTGGGCCGCGCAAGACGCCTACGAAGCGGCGTTCGACGCCTATCGTAAGCGGCAGCTTCCGCTCGACGACGTGCTGATCGCCGTCGATTCGCTCCGCACGCGTCGCGGGCAATTCCTCACCGCCGTACGCCGCTACAACGATGAGATCGCCGAGTATGCGCTCACCAGCGCTCCGGAAGGGACGAGCCGCGAGACGCTCGTCGGCATGTTGATCAAGAGCCAATACACGCCCAAGCTCGGCAAGGCCGTCTATCCCGGCGATCAGGAACTGTTCGACGGCGGCGTGCAGCCCGTCGGGTTCTTTGAGGAAGCGGGGGCAGTGCCCGGCGAGTTTGTTCCGTCGACCGGCGCTCGGCAACTCGAACCGATTCCCGATGCGGGCGTTTCAACGCCGACGCCGCTCGGCTACGTCGCGCCGGCGAATTATCTTACGAACGACTCCGATGAAACCAGCGCCGGGCCGCCGGTGCCGGCGATCGTGGTTCCGGAAAACTCGCTGCCGCAGAATGCTTTACCGACGGCGGCGGGAGTCTCGGCCGTTCAGCAGGCCTCGTACGACGCCGTGCCGAATCCTTTCCACACGGTCGCCCCCGCCTACGCCGCGCCCAACTTGCTCGACGTTCCCGACGCGCAGCCGATCCCGACGGCCGGCGCCGCACCGATGAACATGCAGCGCGGCACGCCGACGCTCGCCCCGCCGCGCGAACGCGTCGACGCCCCGCTCAAGTTCAAAGTTAATCGCCTGCCGCTGGAAGAGCCTGGGCTCCTGAGCGTCGATGAAAACGCGCGGCCGATTGCCGACGCCGCCGGTGCGTCGCCGTATTCCTCGGGCACGGTTGCGACGACGCAGGCGAAAAATTCCGCCGCCGCCAAGACGCCGCACAAGGCGAGCGTCATCCCGGCCGCGGCTGCTGCGGAGTCGACCAAAACCGACGGCCCGGCCATTCCGGCCATCAACGTCGAACGCAACGACGAACAAACGATGCTGCGCGACGAAGCGGTCGAGCCCGCCGGGTTCTACGACACGCTCGACGGCGTCCCCGCCCCGCGTCGCACGCAGGAACTTGTCGAACAGTTGCATCGTTCGGCGGCGCTCGCCCCCGAGGAGTCGGCCGTGCGCGTGACGCTCGACCAATGCCTGGCCGAAGCGTCGGGCACGTCGCGCCGAGCGCTGATCGACGCCTACTGGTCGACGGCCGAAGCGGCGGCGGTGCGCACCATTTGGTCCCAAAAAGTAACGCAGCTCGGCGCCCTAGCGCAAAGCGCGATGCGCTTTCGCGAGAGCCCCGCCGGAGCCGTGGCGATGTTGGAAGTCCACGGAGCCCGGCTGGCCGCGCAAAGCTCCGAGCGCGAAGCCGCGGCCGAGCTCTGGGCTGCGCGCTGGAAGCTCACGGATGAAATGCGGAAGCCCCTCGGCGAAAGCTGGCTGATGACCGAAACGCTGCCGCACGCCGGTCGCTACGACACGAAGCTGGACGCCTTGTCGGCCGAGTCGCCCCTGCGGAAGCGGCTGCAAACGCAAGCCGACCGGATCGCCGTGCTGCACGAAGTATTACAATCGCGGGCCGAAGCGGTGCTGCTGGGGGACCATGCGTCGGAGCAGGCTTTGCAGATTTACGCGGCAGGACGAAGCGCCGTGGCGGCGCCGCTGGATGCTTTCCGCCGCCAGACCGCTGCTTCCGAGGCGCTCTTAGCCGCCACGACGCGCTACAACGACGAGATCGCCGACTATGCCATGCGGCTGCTGCCGGGCGAAACGCCGAGCGAAACGCTGGTCGGCGCTCTGGTCGTGAGTCGTTCGCCGGCCGCTCGGTAGCGTACGTGCGAGCCGCTCGACGGGGCTTGCCCCTTGTGTGTTTCGGGCCGTAAGGCGACAATCGCCGCTTTCACGTTTCGGCCTCCGCACCTCCGGATTTGCACTCAATATCGTGTCGACCGCGGTCATCACCAAACAATCGGAACTGACGGCGTTTTGCGATCGCATGCGCAAGGCCGGCCGGATCGCCTTCGACACGGAATTCGTCAGCGAGCACACCTACCGTCCGCAGTTGTGCCTCGTGCAATGCGCGACCGACGACGAAGCGTACTGCATCGATCCGCTCGCCGGCCTGGACCTTGAGCCGCTCTGGGACGTGCTGACCGATCCGACGCACGAGGTGATCGCCCACGCCGCGCGCCAGGAAATGCTCTTCGCCATCGAAGCCTCGGGCCGGCGACTGGCCCGGCTTTTCGACGTGCAGATCGCCGCGGGCATGATCGGCATGGAATTCCCGGCGGGCTACGGCAACCTCATCTCGCGGCTGTTGAACGTCGTGCCGCAAAAGGGAGAGACGCGCACCGACTGGCGCCGCCGGCCGCTCACGGATCGGCAGATCGAATACGGCGTCGCCGACGTGCAGTATCTGCTGCCGCTCTACGACAAGCTCACCGCCAAGCTCGCGCAATTGAAGCGCAGCGAGTGGATGGCGGTGGAGATGGAAGCGTTTCAGGCCGATATCGAAAACTCGCTGACGCGCGAACGTTGGCGCCGCGTCTCCGGCTCCAGCGGCATGTCGAACCGCTGCCAAGCGGTGATGCGCGAGCTTTGGACTTGGCGTGAAAACGAAGCGGAACGGCGCGACCTGCCGCCGCGATTGATTCTGCGCGACGATCTGTTGGTGGAACTTGCCAAGCGGAAGGTGGCCGACCCGAAGCACATCGGCGCCCTGCGCGGCATGGAGCGGCCGGAGCTGCGCCGCGCGATTCCGGATTTGGCCAAGGCCGTGCAACGCGCGCTCGACCTGCCCGACGATCAACTGCCGACGGCCCAGCGCGTCGACTCGAATTCTCACCTGGCGATGCTCGGGCAGTTTCTCTCGGCGGCGCTGACCAGCATTTGCCGCGGCGCGGAGATTGCCCCGGCGATCGTCGGCACGGCGAACGACGTGCGCGAACTCGTGAACTACCGGCTCAACGGCATCATGGATTCCGAAGGAAACGTCCCCTGCTTGGCCCGCGGCTGGCGTGCGGAAGTGGTCGGGCACCTGATCGAAGAACTGCTGGCCGGACGGATGTCGATCCGCATCTCCGACCCCGATTCGGAACATCCGCTAGTGTTTGAAGAAGCGAAGCGTTGAGACGCGAAGGTCGCTTCAAGAGAGAACCGACTGATGGACGTGCGTAACATCGCCGACGTGCCGGCCTTCACGACGAAAGACGGCTCCGAGATTCGCGAACTGCTGGCGGAACGGAATTCCTGCATTCGATTGCAGAGCCTTGCCGAAGCCCGTTTGCCTCCCGGCGGCCAAACCACGCGGCACTATCATCCGCGGACCGAAGAGATTTACTACCTCCTCGAAGGGACGGCCCGCATGGAGATCGCCGGCGAGTTCCGCGAGGTCGGCCCCGGCGACGCGATCGCCATTCCGCCCGGCGCCGCGCATCAGATTACAAACACCGGCGACGTCGTGCTGAAGTTTCTCTGCTGCTGCGCGCCGGGCTACGAACACGACGACACGGTGTTTTGCGACGCCTCGTAGCGCTTCCAAGGCCTTCGCCTATTCCTCGTGCGGCTCGATGTGTACGAGTACGTCGGCGATGCGGAGGGCGGAATTGCGCAGCGTGCCGCGTACGGCGCCGCCGATGTCGTGGCCGGCGCGAACCGTGGCGTCGGCGTCCACCTGTACGTGAATGTCGACGTAGTGCGTGGTGCCGCTCTTGCGAATGCGTACTTTGTCGATGCCGCGTACGCCCGGCACCGCGAGCGCCGCTTGACGGACCAACTCGACGAATTCCGGCGAGGGGGCCGCGTCGAGCACGTCGCGAAACGAGAGTCGCAATAAACGCACGCCGCTGTAGGCGATGACGAAGCAGGCCGCGAGCGCGGCCCAATCGTCGGCCGATTCGTAGCCGGGGCCGCCGACGAGCCCGACGCCTATGCCGATCAGAGCCGCGGCGGAAGTGAGCGCGTCGGAGCCGTGGTGCCAGGCGTCCCCTTCGAGGGCCGTACTCCCGACGCTGCGGCCTTCGCGACCGATCCACCAAGCCAGCGAGAACTTCGCGCCGATCACCAGCAGCAGGATGAGGAGCGTCGACCAATGGGGCGAGTGTTGCGGCTCGCGAATCTGCTCGATGCTTTGCACGGCGATGGTCACGGCGGCCGCCAACAAGGCGAGGCCCGACATCGCCCCGGCCAGCGCTTCGGCCTTGCCGTAGCCGTAGGGATGCGCTTCGTTCGGCGGGCGTTCGGCGACGCGCAGCCCGGCCCAAACGACGAGCGAAGTGACGATATCCGCCGTCGATTCGATGCCGTCGGCTACGAGCGCATACGAATTGCCGAACACGCCCCCGGCAACCTTCGTCGCGGCCAGTAAGACGTTCACCCCGACGCCGATCAGTGGAAGCTTCGCAAGCGAGGCGGGTGAGTCGGTCGAGGCCATGGAGCGGGTTAGTTGTTAAACAAGAAGTGGCAGATGTCGCCGTCTTGCATCACGTAGGACTTGCCTTCAACGCGGAGTTTGCCCGCGTTGCGGATTTCCTTTTCCGACTTGTACTGTTCGAGGTCCGCCAGCGAATAGACCTCGGCGCGGATGAACCCTTTTTCGAAATCGGTGTGGATGACGCCGGCCGCTTGCGGAGCGGTGGCGCCGACGGGGATCGTCCAGGCGCGCACTTCCGTCTCGCCGGCCGTGAAGTAGCTTTGCAGCCCCAGCACGCGGTAGGCTTCGCGCGCGAGCACGGCGAGCGCCGGTTCGGCCAAGCCGGAGGAGGCGAGCATTTCGGCCCGATCGGCTTCATCGAGTTCCGCGATTTCCGCTTCAAGCTTCGCGCACACCACCACGACCGACGCGCCGACCTTGTCCGCAAACTCGCGAACCTTCATGACGAGCGGTCCCTTACCTTCCAGGTCGTTCTCATCGACGTTGGCGACGTACAGAATCTTCTTGGCCGTCATGAGGCCGAAGCTCGCGATGGCCTTGGCTTCCGGCTCGTCGAGGCCCGTGAGCTTGCGGAGCGGTTGATCGGTTTGCAGATGCGCGAGGCATTTTTTGATCGCTTCGACGCGAAGTTTCGCTTCCTTATCGCCGCTCTTCGCCGTGCGTTCCGCCTTGGGCAGCGCGGATTCGAGCGTCTGCAGGTCGGCGATCATCAGTTCCATTTCGATCGTCTCGATGTCCGACACCGGATTGACCGAACCGGAGACGTGGATGACGTCGGGATCTTCGAAGCAGCGGACGACTTGCAGGATGGCGTCGACTTCGCGGATGTGGCTCAGGAACTTATTGCCGAGCCCCTGCCCTTCGCTGGCCCCTTTGACGATGCCGGCGATGTCGACGAGCTTGATCGCCGCGGGGACGATTTTCTTCGGAACGATGTATTTCGTGATCCGTTGCAGGCGGCCGTCGGGCACGCTGACGATGCCTTCGTTGGGCTCGATGGTGCAAAACGGATAGTTCGCGCTTTGGGCCGATTTTGAACTGGTGAGAGCGTTAAAGAGCGTGCTTTTGCCCACATTGGGCAACCCGACGATACCGGCTTCCATGACGAACGCACCCTGAGCGACGAGAGACG
>CAZWDN010000337.1:0-5768 GCA_964633125.1 uncultured Pirellula sp.
TCGGCATAAAGGTGTTGCTGACGCTCGTGAGTCGGCGAAAGTCGCTCATCAGCGTCACAAGTTCGGCGGGCGACGCCGATATCATCGCGCCCGCATCGATACCGGTGACGACCAGCGGCTCGGCGGGTAAAAGCGAGCCCGGCTTGACGGGCACTACCTTGCCCGCCACGGAAAGCCGCACTGGGAATTTGAGAGCGAGCAACCGCTCGGCCACTTGGCGATCGAGTGGGACGGCTGATGGTTGCTCAGCGGGGATTGCGGAAGGCGGATTCGCCGCGTGCGCAGGACCGAGCGTGTCCCATTCGACGAGCAGGTACCGATAACGTCTTGTTGCTCCAACATCGTCCCAATCACGATTCCACCAGGTTAGAACGACGCCGGGGACGGTATTGTTGGCGTCCCCGTCGGGACCATTACCCCGCCACAGGGATAGATCAAAGGGTTCGCCGGTGACCCAACCCCAAGGCTTGTCGACCGCGGATTGTTCAGCGCCGAGAAATATCCGGGCTTCAACGCCGTTGGTGAGGTTAGTGACGGCGCGCTTCTCGAAGACGTTCGTCAGCGCCCAGTCGCGTTCTTCTTGGGTCGTTAGCGCGGCCAAGTGCCCGCCCATCGCCTCGGCCTTCGCCTTAGCTTCGTCCCATGTGCCGGGCGAGTCGACCAGCAGATAACGATGGCCGGCAAACTCCAGCGCCTCGGCGGGGATGGTCGGCGGCGATGTTGCCCCTGATACGGCGGCAGCCGGCGTCAGCCGCGGGTAGAACCACGTCGTGTGACAGGCCCCGTTGTTGTCGCCGCACGAAGTTTCCAGACGCAACTCTTGCACGCCCCGCACGTCGAGCGCAACGGGCAAGGACGCGCCCCGCTTTTGGAGCGGCGTCGACTTCCACAACTCACGACCGTCTCCCAGCACGCGAAACGATACCGGCGACGCCGGTTGATTGGCGGGCGTCTCACTCAAACCGGCGTCCGCGGAAAATGTGGCATACTGCCCGGCAAGTTGGTAACGCACGAACGAGGTGTTTCCCGGCGTGGGGTGCATCCAGAGCGCGTGTTCCACGGCCGCTCCTCGCCACTTAATGCGTCCGTCGGGATTCTGCTGGTCGGCGAACTTGCCATGTTTGCCCAGCGAATGCCTACCGACGCGGAATTCGATCTCGGAAAGATCGTCGAGATAGACGAGGCCGGCGGCGGGCGGTTGCGATAGGTTCTCCGTCGATGTTTGCGCGGCCGCCGCCGGATCGGGCCCGATGATCGGCAGCACGACGCGACCGAAGCCGGAGTAGGGCGTCAATCCCCCATTGGCTTCGGCGGCCGGCGAACTGTTACGCGCGAAACTGTTGATCGACCGGCGAGCTGCGCCGCCGCCGTCGCTATTGCCTCCGCCGCGCTTGATGCGATGCGTGCCCACATCTTCGCGAGGATCGTCCCGACGACTGAGAATCGCCGGCGAATAGGGCATGTCGTGTGCGGCAGTGGTTCCGTCCCAACACCATTCGTTCGATCCGGCGTACAGGGCGGACAGACCGAATGGATTGGGAGCCAGGCATCTCCTTCTAAACTCTCGATCCCCGTCGCTCGTGACTTCAACGCCGCCGCCGTCGTTGCCGAAATACCAGAACGTGTTCGTTCCCGCTCGGCAGGCGTATTCCCATTGAGCTTCCGTCGGCAGGCGGTAGCCGTCGGCATCGTCGATCAGCGTGATCTGCTCCCCTTCCATCCGATAGGCGGGGCGCTTCTTTTCGCGTTCGCTGAGTTTGTTGCAAAACGTGATCGCATCGGCAAACGTCACGTAGTTCGCTAAAGGCTTGCCGGGATCGGTCTCCATTTCGGGGCGGAGTTGCCCGACCACATCCCGATAGCGGCCCACCGTGACCTCTTCCACTTCCATGTAGAACGGCCGCGTAATCCGGACCGGATGTGCCGGCCGGGAACTGCGTAATCGCTTCTGGAGCGGGTCGTTTTTCTCGCTTGTCAGCCGCTTGAGTTCTTCGTCGGTGAATTCGGGGCCAAGCCCCATCTGAAACTCGCCCGGCGGAATGAGCCGAAACTTCATCCCGACGTCGTTGGTGAACTCGACCGGTATGCCGAGATGCTTAGCCCACGCTTCTTGGTGCTTCACGGCCGTCGCGGCGTCAAACGGAAACACCGCCGGCGGCGGAGGGGAGGACACGGTTTGAGAGCCGCTACTAATCGGCGTCAGTCGCGGCAGGAACCAGGTGGCGTGGCAGCGGCCGTCTTGATCGCCGCACGAGGTTTCGAGACGTAATTCACGTACGCCGCGTACATCGACGGACAAGGGTGTGGATTTCCCTTGTTTTTGCAGAGGGGCCGATTTCCACAATTCCCGCCCGTCGCCGAGTACTCGAAACATAACGGGGGATGCGGCATCTCCCCCGGAGCCTTCTTGAATACCCGCCTCCGCGGCGAAGGTTGCATAATGGCCGTCGAGACGGTAACGCACAAACGAGACTTCGCCTACGGTGGGATGCATCCATAGCGCGTGCGCCACCGGGGCACCGTGCCAAACTACGGAAGTGCCCTGCACCGCGGGCCCGGCGAGCTTACCGTGCTTTCCCAGCGTACCGTAACCTGTTCTTGCCTCGACCTCCGGCAGATCATCGAGATAGACGGCATTCGCCGACGCGTCGGGCGGCGCGGCGACGGGAGACTCTGCGACGTCGCTCTTCGGCACGCGGCGGGTGACCCAGATGTCTCTGCCGCCAAAGCCGCCGGGAAGTTCGGCGGCAAAATATGCCGACATGCCGTCCCCGGCGATCCAAACATCCGCACCCTCGAACGGCGCGCCGTTTAGCGACAGGGCCGACGTCACGCCTGTCGGGCTCGTAAACGTGAAATACCACTCGTTCTCGCGGCAGAAGACGAACGTTTGATTGTCGGCCAGCAGCCGGCCGATGTATTCATTCTTTTCGCTATTATTCACATGAGGATCGATCTTTGCGGCCGGCCCGAACGATTTGTCCGGCGACACTCGTCGACTTATCCAAAGATCGCTATCTCGATTAAAAACGAGCGTCAATCCGTCCGGCGAGAGAGTCGGCCGGTACTCGCTTCCCGCTTGATTGACTTCCGGCCCCGGCGCGGTTCGCTCTTCCCATTTGCTCTCCGTCGTGGCGCGACGTATGAGGTGGAGATCATCGGTGGTGCCGTCCGGCGCCTTCCCCACACAAACCAGCGTAAGGCCGTCGCCGCTGAGCCATGGAAACTTGACGTTGATGCTCGGTAGCGGAGTTCCGAAGGGAGCGGCGGTCGACGTGCGCGCGGCCTCGCGAGGTCCGCTGTCGCCCCCTTTGCTAAAGCGAATTCGCAGTTGATCTTCGGTCAGTGAAACGCGGTCGTCGTTCATCGGTCCGTTGATCGTCGGCCCGAGATTTTCCGGCTTACTCCACTCGTAGTCGGGCGAGTCGAGGATGTCGGCGATAGTACCCCTGCCCGCCGGCCTCGCTCCCGCAACGGGCTCGGGGAGCGTGGCACCCTTGGGCACGCGGCGCATCATCCACAGATCCTCGCCTCCTTGGCCGCCGGGACGATTGGAATGAAAATACAATCGCCGTCCGTCGGCCGAGAGCCAAGGCTCGCGCACGTCGTCGGGCACGCCGTAGAGCGGCAATGCGGACAGCACGCCGGTCGGCGACGTGAAAGTGAGAAACGGTTTCCCTTCGCGACTAAACAATACCGTGCGGCCGTCGCTCAGGAGTTGCGGAGAACCTTCCGAGGCCGGGGTGTTCGCGCCGCAGCGAAAATTCGTC
The DNA here is from genome assembly GCA_964633125.1 of uncultured Pirellula sp. Taxonomy (GTDB): domain Bacteria; phylum Planctomycetota; class Planctomycetia; order Pirellulales; family PNKZ01; genus PNKZ01. The sequence goes on from CAZWDN010000337.1 coordinate 3,771, forward strand.
GACGGACCAAACGGAGCGTCGGGCGCGCTGCGTTTGCAAATCCAGAGGTCGCGCAAGCCGCTGCCGCCGGCGCGGGGCGAAGCGTAAATCAACGCGAGCCCGTCAGCCGAGAGCCACGGGGATTGTTCGTCGTGGTCCTCCGACATGGGGATGGAAGAAGGCGGGCTCCAAGGAGCATCGAGTGCAGGTCGCCGACGTATGCGAATGTCTTCGACAATGCGACCGGAAGGCGCGGCATGCGTGTCGTAGAGCAGCGTTAGGCCGTCGTCTGAAAGAAACGGTTCATCCTCGTAAGCCGAGCCGGTCAGCCGCACGCGCGGACCGAACGGTTCGTCGACCTTTGCCCGCGTGCATTCCCATAGACTGCTGGTGCCGCTAGTCGCTCCGGCATCGCAACGAAACACGAGCCGCAGTTCATCCGCCGTGAGCGTGGGCTTCGATTCGACATGCGACGTGTTGACGTTCGACCCCAGGTTCTCCGGCTCGCTCCACTCGTAGTCGGGCGACTCGAGCAAATCGGCGACGGCGAGACTCGCAGGCTGCGTCGCCGTGGTCGGCGACGGCGAGACTTTCGGCACGCGGCGGGAAACCCAGATGTCTTCGTTCCCGGCGCCGCCGGGATAATGGATCGACGAGAAATAGACGCTGCGGCCGTCGCCGGAGAGGCGGAATCCGCCGGTGCTGTCCGAGCCTGCGGCGGGGCCGAGCGGCACGTCGAGAGGCCGGGCGGCGTCGAACGGCAGGTTTCGGTCGGCCCGCGTGTGATAGACGACGCGGCGCGTCGCGTCGCGTCCGCTGCCGCTCTGGTTCATCACGATGATCAGACGCTGATCGGCCGTGATGGAACCGGGCATGTCCCATTTGCTCGTATTGATCGGCTCCGGCAAGCGTTGGGGGCCCGTGAACGGCGCACCTAGCGCCGGCCGAGTCCACATGTTCACGTCGCCCGTCGTGGTCAGCATCGTGAGACCGTCCGGCGAAAGCATGGCGTGCCCGCCCGAAGGTGGGCCCGCCGACGTCAGCGGCCGGAGTTCGGGAAACACGTCCGCCGAAGAGCGACGCTCGCTCCACCAAAGTTCTCGCTTGCGTCCGTCAGGAGATTGCACCACGGCGAGCGTCCGTTCATCGGCGGATACGCCGGCATCGCCGCCCGTCACGGTGATGCCAGGCAACGGCCGTGCGTCGGTAAACGGCATGTCCGCCCGCGTGCGACGTGCCACCATCAAGATCGAATTGCGCCGGAGGAAGTAGATCGTGAGGTCATCGTCGGAGACGCCTGCAAGCCGTTCGTTGTCGCCGCTGTTGACGCCGGGACCCAAACTCTCCGGCGCGCTCCAGACGTAGTCTTTGCCGTCCGGCGGATCAAACGGCCACCGCTCCGCCGCTTGAGCCGCCATGTTCATCGCGGCCGACGATGCCGTATTCGATAAAGTCGGCGAACCGACCGCAGAGGACGTCGCGCCGGTCGTCGCGACAGTGGGATTCGTAACGGTCGGCCCGGCGGCGGTCGTCTTGATTTCGACGCTCGCGCCGGTCGGCGCGTTGAGCTCCGCGACGACTTCGCCATCTTTGTTCTTGATCGTGACGATGATGCCCGCAACGATAATTGCCGCGCCGAGCAAGCCGCCGGCGATCAGCTTCACCGAAGGCGATTTCTTCCGCGGAACGCTCGGTTGCGGCAGGCCGCGCGTGTGCAGAGCGCTTTTCGGGTCGGTGCCGACCTCCGCGGCAGAGAACGCGGCCGTCGCGTCGACCGAGGCCGAAGTCGCCGTCTTCGACGCTTGCGCTGCGACCGATGCCGACGATTTGGGCCCTCCGCCGGCCATTGCTTGCATGAACGACGCCAGTTCGGCGCTTTGTCCCTTGCCGCCGCCGATGCTCGATCCCATCCCGCCGCTCGACGAACCTCCCCCCGGCGCAAACGGCTCCAGAGCCGCGACCACCTCGTCCATCGACTGCTGGCGGTCTTGCGGCCGCTTGGCGATCATCTTGTGGAAT
>CAZWDN010000338.1:0-2254 GCA_964633125.1 uncultured Pirellula sp.
GCGTCGCTCGAACATGCCGTCGGCAACTTTGCGACTGCGGAAGCCCTGGGGCGTGAGGCGCTGGAGCGTTCGCAGGCCTGGACCGAGCGCGTGATGGAGGCCCAGGCCGAACGGCGACAGTTGGCGATGTCGGCGTCGCAGGCCCGTTTGCTCGACGTCTATCTGGCCATCGCCATCGATGCGGGCGAATATACGGAACAAGCCTACGGCTTCGCGCTGCGACACAAGGGAAGCGCTTGGATGCAACAGCGCCGGCTGCGCGCCGCGGTCGACGATCCGAAATCGGCGCCGCTTTTCCAAGAACTCCAGCGTACGACGTCGCAACTTGCGAGCACGGCGATGAGCGAGCCTAAGCCGGAACAGCGCGCCGCTTGGCACTCGGAAGTCGAACGGCTCACCGCCGAAAAGGAACGTCTGGAACGACGCCTCGCGGCGGAAAGCTCGGCGTTTCGCCGGGCGCGACATGTCACGACGGTGGACGAAGTGCGAAACGTGCTGCCCGACGACGCCGTGCTCTGCGACATCCTCGAATTCGAACGCATCCGTCGCCCGACCGCCGCGGACGCCGGGAAACCAATCGAGCCCGATCGACGCCTAGCCGCGTTCATCGTGCGACGCTCCGGGCCGATCGAACTTGTTGAGCTCGGCTCGGCGGACGACATCGCCGCGACCGTCGATGTTTGGCGCGCATCGTACGGCGCGGCGCCCGAGGGAATCGCGGCCGGCCAAAAACTGCGCGCGCTCGTCTGGCTGCCGCTCGAAAAACATTTGCGAGGCGGACAGACCGTGCTGGTGTCGCCCGACGGCGTGCTCGGCCGGTTGCCGCTGGCGGCGCTTCCCGGCCGGGCCCAAGGCACGTATCTTTTGGAAGATTGGGGGGTGGCGACCGTGCCCGTCGCCCAGGCTTTGCCGAGCGTGCTGGCCGAGAAGTCGGACGGCCCCGTCGAACTCGGCAATCTGCTCTTAATCGGCGGCGTCGACTACGACGCCGATGAAAGCAATGCGGCGCCGCAACTCGCGAAGAAGTCGTTCGGCCGGCGCGTGGCGCGCGGCGCCGAGTGGCGCAAGTTCGAACCGCTTGCAGGCGCCGTCGGTGAGATTGCGGTTATCGAAAAGACCTATCGCGATCTGTTCGGTGATGCCGGCCTGACGCGGCTCGAAAAGGCCGCGGCCGAAGAAGACCGCTTCAAGGCCGAAGCTCCGAAACACTTATTTCTGCATGTCGCCACGCACGGCTTCTTCGCGCCGCCCGAACTCCGCTCGGCTTTGGCGTCGTCGAATGACGCCGAGCCGGGCGATGCCGGCGGCGGCTCGTCGCGTTCGCTCGGCGGCGAAGGCCCGGCGCTCGTCGGCCAACATCCGGGCCTGCTTTCCGGCTTGGCCTTGGCCGGCGCCAATCGTCCGCCGACGGCCGACCGCGCCGACGGCATTCTCACCGCCGAAGAAGTGCAGACGCTCGACCTACGGCACGTCGATTTGGCCGTACTTAGCGCTTGCGAAACAGGCCTCGGCGAGGTGGCCGGCGGCGAAGGGCTGCTCGGCTTGCAACGCTCGTTCCAAGTCGCCGGGGCCCGCACGACGATTGCCGGCTATTGGAAAGTCGACGACCTCGCCACGCGGCTCCTGATGGAACGCTTCTACCGCAACCTGTGGGACAAAGAAATGCCGCGCCTCGTCGCTTTGCGCGAAGCACAACTGTTTCTATTGAACAACCCCGACGCCGTGCGCGGGGCCGAACCGCCGGAAGACGAACCAAAATTGCGAACCGCCGCGCGTTTTTGGGCGGCATTTGCGTTGTCGGGCGATTGGCGGTAAGAGGAAGTGGCGGGTGATGAGTGGCGAGTGGCAAGAAAAAAGTCTCATCACTCGCCACTCATCACTCACCACGTTCTCCTACCCCGGCGGCCAGCGCAGCGGGCGGCCGCCGAGCAGGTGAAAGTGCAGGTGGTCGACCGTTTGGCCGCCGTCGTCGCCGGAGTTGCAAACCACGCGATAGCCGTCTTCCAGTTGCAATTCCACCGCGAGGTTGCGAATCACCAGCGCGATGTGCGCGACGAGCGCCGCGTCGCCGTCGGCGAGCGTCGCCCACGATTTGATCGGCTTCTTCGGAATCACCAGCACATGCACGGGCGCTTGCGGCGCAATATCGCGAAAGGCCAAGCACTGGTCGTCTTCGTAAACGACGTCGGCCGGGATTTCCCGCTCGATGATCCGTTGAAAAATGGTCGGTTGTCCCACGATTTCAGGTTCCTTC
>CAZWDN010000338.1:2354-5759 GCA_964633125.1 uncultured Pirellula sp.
AATCTCGCCGTCGGTCCCTCGAGTGACGACACGATACACGAACTTGTCCTGCGACATCCTTTACGACTCCGGGGAAGACGGGGGGAAGGACCTGAGATAGGCTAAGCAGGTATCGACGGCCCCCGGTCGTGAAATACACCGCTTTCCCACGTGCCGGCAGGTCCGTACGATTCGCGTGAACCGGCATCCGCCGCGCTTCGGCTAGGTTCGCTACAAGCGGTCGCCCGGCCCGAGGAAACGCACCGATCGTAACGACTATGCCGAGCATTTCGGAGCGATCACCAACCAATTTGCACAAAGCCCAGCCATGACGCACCGCAGCAACCTGATTCGTGTGCCGCAAAGACTATTACCGCTCGTAGCGATCGTGCTCACGGCGAGCATTACGCGCGGCAACGAGCCCGCGGCGACGCCTACGATCACAACACCGCCGCTCGACGGCCGCGAAGGCCGCGACTTGGCGCTGGAAAACTTTCGGCCGCAGTCGATGCTCGCCGTGCCGGTGCATCATTTACCGCGCGCGAAGTTCCCGGTGGTCGACGTCCATGTACATCCGCGGATCCGCCTGCATCACTCCCCCGAACAACTCGACGAATTCGTCCGCACGATGGACGCGCACAACATCGCGCTCTGCGTCAGTCTCGACGGCGGCCTCGGCACGGCCCTCGACGAACACATGGGCTATGTCTGGACGAAATACCGCGACCGATTCGTGATCTTCGCCAACATCGATTGGCGCGGCGACGGTCGCGACGACGACCCGGCAAGCTGGGACTGCCAACGCCCCGACTTTGCCCGAAGGATGGTCGCCGCTCTGGAAGCTGCCAAGGCGAAAGGCGTGAGCGGGCTCAAAATCTTCAAAGACCTGGGGCTCGTCTATAAAAACCCCGACGGTTCGCTCATCCGCATCGACGACCCGCGTTGGAGCCCGATTTGGGCCGCCTGCGGGCGGCTCGGCCTGCCGGTGATCATCCATAGCGCCGACCCGACGGCGTTTTTTCTGCCGATCGACGAGAAGAACGAACGTTGGGAAGAACTGCACCGGCACCCGGAGTGGAGCTTCCACGGCCCCGGCTTTCCGCAGCGCGACGACCTCCTGACCGCGTACTTGAAGATCGTTGAACGTCACCCGCAAACGACGTTCATCGGGGCCCACGTTTCAAACAACGCCGAAGACTTGGCCGCCGTGGCCGCCTGGCTCGACAAGTATCCGAACCTCGTCGTGGAAATTGCTTCGCGCATCTCCGAACTCGGTCGGCAGCCGTACACGGCCAGAAAATTTTTCCTGAAATATGCCGACCGAATTCTTTTCGGCACCGACGGCCCCCGCGCCGCCGGCCGGCTGTTCCCCTATTGGCGTTTCCTCGAAACCGACGACGAATACTTCGCCTACGCGGAGAACCCGTTCCCGCCGCAAGGGCTCTGGAACATCTACGGCATCTACCTATCTGACGACGTACTCAAGAAGATCTACCACGATAACGCGGCGCGCATCATTCCGGGCGTACGCGAGAAGCTGGCGGCGCGAATGAAATGACCTCGCGAAACATTGACGGTTAATCATTCCGCCTGCTTTCGCAGTTCCGTAGAAGAAACATCGGCGCGGAATTCCGCTTCGCTCACCCCTTTGCAAATGGCTCGCAACGCCGGGGGGAGATCAAGGTCGTCGAGCGTTCGAAAGCCTTGCGGCGTGGCACGGCCGAACACCAAGAAACGGCAACCGAGCGCGGCGATTTCCGCGATCGTCCGATCGCGCTCGGCTTCGCTCCCCTCGGCAAACTTCACGTCGGCCACGCGCGTGATCGTATCAAGCCCGCAGACGATTGTGCGGCCGGGAAAGAGTCGGGCCTTCTGCACCATCCGCGGGGCGCTGGTGAAGAACAGCGGGCTATCAAACTGCTTCGCGCGTTTCGCCAGATCTTCAAAGTCGAGCGGCAGCTTGCCGACGTTCTCAATCGAGATTTCGTAGTCGACAGGTCCGCCCAGCTTCTTCTCGGCAATCCGTCGCATTTGTCGATGGCCTTCGTGCTCCGGGTTGAATGAGCCCGGGAAAACTCCGACCGGACATTCGCGTCGATGAATGACCGGACGGGCCTCTACGCACTGCAATCGGCCTGCCAACAACTCCTGCCATGCAAGAGGGGCGTCGGTTCTCCGTCGCTCCAAATTCTCCTCCGGCCGAAGTCCGACGGTCGGGCGATCGGCGATGCCGCACGCTTCGGCCAGCAAATCGATCAACAGCGCCGCGGTGAGCGACTCTTCCTCCTCGCGCGCACGAGTCCCTTTCGCGAGTTCAACCGATTGCGACCACGTGCAGCTTGCGCTCTGCGCGGCCAAATGAATCCGATGCGCTCCGCGCTTCGGCCGATCGCTGGCCAGACTCGCCGTGAGGCCGAGACCGACGACGGGAAACGCATCTTCTCCCCTCTCCCCTTGCGGGAGAGGGGTAGGGGGTGAGGGGTACCGCTTTGAACTCGACTCCGGTCGCTCACGCTCCCGACTCGCCAAGAACTCCGCCCGTCGAAATCCGGCCATCGCCATAGCCCGCGACGTTGCCGAGGCGCAAGCCTGCTCCGGCGCGAAGCCGAGCCAATCGTTCAGGGCCGCCTGCGAGTACGGCACTCGGGCCTCGAGTACCGTTTGCGAGGCTCCCGGCACGCAGAGTAGCCGGCTAATGGCCAAGCTACCACCGCCGGTCACCGAGATCACCGCGCGCTCGGGCGATGCGTGAATGCGGCGAATAAGCTCGTGCGTGGCGTCATTGGGCGGCATCGCACCATTGTAACGCCCAGTCGCCAACTGTCGCACTGTGCTCGGTCAACAACACCGGCGGCGATGCAAACTCCCGGGTAACGTCGACCTCCTCCGCCACTCGGACACGTTCTCTCGGCGGGAGAAGCAAAGTAACGCAGCTTCCGGAGGAAGAGGATTACTACTTCGCGGGCTCCTTCGGCTTTTTGGCGGGCTTTAATTGGGCGGCGGCCGGGTCGCGCATATCCCAGGCGGTGAGCCACCGGGTGCTTTCGCGTTTCAGGCCGAATTCGTCGAGCAGGCGCTTGTCCATGTCGTCCAGATGGCCTGCGCCGTAGAAGACGCCGATGCTCTTCTTCCCCTTCGCCAGTTGTTCGGCGAGCACCTTAAAGGCCGCCTTGTTGCGTTCGGTAATGATCGTGGAGCCCTCGTCCCCTTCGAAGGCGAGCATCATGTCGTCCATGCTTTCGAATTGCTTAGCCAAGGCCCGCTTCATTTTCAGCTCGCGATTGTCGTCGAACATGGCGAACAGCAGTTCGATCTCGCCGCCCGCCGGGCCCGTGCCTTGAGCCTGCATGGCCATGCTTTGTCCCATGGCACGGAAGAGCATGCCGGTCCAGCTTTCTCCCTTTTCCTTCATCTTGGCGGAGAACT
>CAZWDN010000339.1:0-5747 GCA_964633125.1 uncultured Pirellula sp.
ACTGCCGCTGCCGCGCATGACGTACGACGAAGCCATGGAGCGCTACGGCCACGATGCGCCCGATCGCCGCTTCGGGCTCGAGATCGTCGACGCCACGGACCTTGCCGCGAAGTGCGACTTCCGCGTGTTCCGCGCCGCCGCCGAGGCCGGCGAACGCGTGCGCGGGCTCAATGCCAAAGGCGCGGCCGAAAAGTATTCGCGCAAGTCGATCGACGAGATCACCGAATGGGTCAAACACGATTTCGGCTGCAAAGGCATGGCCTTGTTCAAGGGCGAAGCCGGCGGCATGCTGGCCTCGCCGATCGCCAAGCAGTTCAAGCCGGAAGAGCTTGCTGAGTTCGCCGCCCGCTTCGGCGCGGAGCCCGGCGACTTCATCGTCTTCATCGCCGACAAGTTCGAGGTCACCTGCAAGGCCCTCTACGGGCTGCGCAAAAAGTTCGGCGCGGAGTTGAATCTGTACGACCCGAAGTCGATGCATTTTTCCTGGGTCGTCGAGTTTCCGATGTTCGCGTGGGACGAAGAGTCGAAGACCTGGGCGGCCATGCACCACCCGTTCACCGCTCCGCGCCCGCAAGACTTGCCGATGCTCACGAACTCGCCGGGCGAGGCCCGCGCCGTGGCGTACGACCTCGTGATCAACGGCTCCGAGGCCGGCGGCGGCACCATCCGTATTCACGACCAGGAAACGCAGTCGAAGGTGTTCGAACTCCTGGGCATCGACGAAGCTACTGCCCGCGAACGGTTCGGCTTCTTGCTCGACGCGTTGCAATTCGGCGCACCGCCGCACGGCGGCATCGCCCTGGGCATCGATCGCTGGATCATGCTTTTCGGCGGCCTCGACAACATCCGCGACTGCATCGCCTTCCCGAAGACGCAAAAGGCGGCCGACATGATGACCGAAGCCCCCGGCACGGTCGACACGAAGCAACTGCGCGAACTGTCGATCAAGCTGAACACGCCGTAGCTTCGTCGCTCGCCGTTTCGTAGTTATCCCTTCAGCGCCAAGTTCGCAATCGTCGTCGTGGCGTCGTCGTCGTTGTCCCACAGGGCGTCGATCGATGCCAGGATGCGGCGGCGGGCCGTCGTGAGGTAGTAGCGGGCAATCCGAAGTTGCCGCTGCTTGCAAGTTTCGTCGGCGTGTTCGTCGCGGCAGAGGGCGTCGAGCCGATTCAGCACGCAGCCGCAGACGTAGAGTTCCGTCGAGGCGTCGGAAATGCGGCCGAGCAGGTATTGTTTGTCGAGCACCGCTTCCTGGTGTGTTCGCAACAATGCTTCGACCGCGGCGCCAAACTTGCCGACGACCCGGCCGAGCTGCGCCGCGTCGTCGTGCAATTGCGCCGAACGCACATGTACGTCCGGCGAATGGACGAGCGAGCCGACCTTGCGGGCCATAAAGTGGCTGATCTTGCCGAAGTTCCCCAGCGGATTTTTGACCGCTTCGAGTACCCCTTGTAGCTCGAGCCCGACGTCGCGCATGCCCACCAGCGCGATAAAGTTACGCAGCACGTCGTTGGCCCCTTCGCCGATCTGGTTGATCCGCGCGTCGCGCAGGATGCGCTCGAACGGCTCGTCGGTAAAATACGCCTTGCCGCCGTAGATTTGGAACGTGTCGTTGACGATCTTCCACAGCGTCTCGGTCGCGAACACCTTGAGCATCGCCGTTTCGAGCATGTAGTCTTCGTCGCCCGAATCGATGAGCGCGGCCGTTTGATAGGTGGCGCTTTCCATGGCGAAGATGCCCGCTTCCATGAAGGCGATCTTCTCTTTAACCAGCTCAAACTGGCCGAGCGTCTGGCCGAACTGCACGCGATGGTTCGCATGTTGCACGGCCCGGCTCAAGCAATACTTCGAGGCGCCGGTGCAACTCGCGCCGAACGTCGTGCGGCCGAAGTCGAGCACGGTGAGCGCCACCTTCAGGCCTTTACCGAGCTTGCCGAGGATGTTTTCCTTCGGCACGAACACGTCTTTAAACGAAAGCCTGGCCGTGGCGCTGCCGCGAACGCCCATTTTGCTCATCCGCTTCTCGACGACCTCGAAGCCCGGCATGTCGGGCGTGACGATGAAGGCTGTGATCTTGGTTTCCTTCGAGCCGGGCACCGGCGTGCGGGCCATGACGGTGAGCACCTGCGCGATGCCGCCGTTGGTGATCCAGCGCTTCTGGCCGTTGAGCAAGTAGCCTCGCCCGTCTTCCGTCGGCACGGCCGTGGTTTGCACGTTGGCGGCGTCGCTGCCGGCTTCCGGTTCCGTCAGCGCGAAGGCGTTGATCCATTCGCCGGTCACTGATTTGGGCAGGTATTTCGCTTGCTGTTCCGGCGTGCCGAAGAGCACCAGCGCGCGGGGGCCGATCGAATGATGGGCGTTCACAAAGAGCGCCGTGCTCGCGCAATGGCCGCCGAGCACTTCGAGCAACTTACAATACGAGGCCTGCGTGAGTTCCCGGCCGCCGACGCTCTTCGGCAGGCAAGCCCCCAGCACCCCGAGCTTCCCGAGCCCCGCCACGACGTCGTCGGAGATCATCGCCTCGCGATCAATGCGCACCGGGTCGATCTGCGTTTCGCAGAATTGCTCGAGTTCGGTCTCCATGTCGTTGGTCGTTTCGTCGAGTTCCGGCCGCGGGTAGGCGACCAGCCGATCGCTACGGTAATTGCCGAAATAGAGCCCCTTGGCGAAGCCCGCCCGCGAGCGGAAATCGCTCAAAAGTTCCTCGGCCTCGGCCATCTGCTTTTCACGTTGGGCGTTATTCATGTTGATGCGTGCAGGTTCGGGGGTCGGGGTGAAGGTTCAGGGTTGGCACACTTGGGCGTTCGCGTGCCGGCTCCGTAATTACTATACTACTTCCACGTTGGGATGACGAAGCGATCTGAGTGTCGCGTCGTCGTCCGCTTGCGATTTCGCAAGCCGCGTTGACGTACATCAACTCCCCGGGAAAGGATTTCGCTCGTGTCGCAAGTGCTTACCGAACAAGTGCTGGTCGTGCCGACTCCCGTCTTTCACAAGCTCGGACACTTCCAAGGATTTTCCCCCGAGGCCGACCGCTACCTTTCGGAAATGCTCCGACCGGAAAACGTGAGCTACCGCCCGCGCGCCGAAATGGAGCAAGACCCGACTTTCAAGCAATTGATTCCCTACGTGATCTTCCGCCATCGCGACGCCGCCGGCGGCACGCACGTGTTTCAATACACGCGCGGCAAGGGCCAAGGGGAAGGCCGGCTGCATAGCAAACGCAGCGTCGGCATCGGCGGCCATATTTCCGTGGAAGACACTTCGATTGCCGGAGCCGATCCGTATCAGGAAGGCCTGCGACGCGAACTGGCCGAAGAAGTGGCCATCGACACCGCTTACACGGAAACCTGCGTCGGCCTGATCAACGACGATGATTCGCCGGTCGGCCGCGTGCATCTCGGCGTGGTTCACATTTTCGACGTGGCCGAGCCGCGCGTGAGCCCCCGAGAAACGGAAATCATCGAATGCGGCTTCCGGCCGATCGAAGAACTGTTGGCCGATTTGAGCGGCTTCGAGACGTGGTCGTCGATTTGTCTACGGGCCTTGTTCGCGTAGACTTTCTGTATGCCCGACGACTGCATCTACATGGACAACCACGCCACGACGCGGGTCGATCCGCGAGTCGTCGAGGCGATGTTGCCGTACTTCTCGGAGCAGTACGGCAACCCGGGGAGCATCAATCATCCCTTCGGTTGGGAAGCGAAAGACGCCGTGGATGCGGCCCGTGCGACGATCGCACGCGGCATCGGCGCGGGCGAGCGCGAAATTGTCTTCACCAGCGGAGCGACCGAAAGCAATAACCTTGCGCTGAAAGGCGCGGCGGAGCGGGCGCGCAAAAAAGGCAACCATATCGTCAGTCTGGCGACCGAGCATAAGTCGGTGCTCGACGTGCTCGACAAACTTTCGCGCCGCGACTTCGCGGTGACGCTGGTGCCGGTCGAGCAGATTGGTTCCGAAACGTGCGGCGTTGTCGATCTTGAGCGCCTGGCCGATGCGCTTCGGCCCGAAACGATTCTCGTTTCCGTGATGGCGGCCAACAACGAAATCGGCGTCTTGCAGCCGATCGCTGAAATCGGCCGGCTCTGCCGCGAGCGCGGCATCTTGTTTCATTGCGATGCGACGCAAGCGGTCGGCAAGATTCCGGTCGACGCGGCGGCGTGGAACGTCGACCTAATGAGCTTCACGGCCCACAAGATTTACGGACCGAAGGGAATCGGCGTGCTGTACGTCCGCCGTTCCGCGCCTGCGGTGCGGCTGGCCGCGCAGATCGACGGCGGCGGACAAGAGGCCGGCTTCCGCAGCGGCACGCTCAACGTGCCCGGCATCGTCGGCTTCGCCCGAGCGTTGGAGCTCTGCCTCGCGGAACTTCCGAACGAATTGCGCCGTCTCGCCGCGCTGCGAGCACGGCTTTTCACGGGGCTGACCGGCGAGCTCGACGGCGTAGCGCTCAACGGGCCGGCTCTCGACCGAGAAGAACTCCGGCTCCCCGGCAACTTGAACATGAGCTTTGCCTTTGTCGACGGCGAGGCCCTGATGATGAGCATGAAGCGGCTGGCCGTGAGTTCCGGCAGTGCCTGCACCTCGGCCAATCCCGAGCCAAGCCACGTATTGCGGGCCTTGGGACTTGGCGACGACCTCACGCGGGCCAGCCTCCGCTACGGCCTGGGACGCTTCAATACCGCGGACGACGTCGAGACGGCCGTCCGGCTGACGGTCGACGCCGTCCGGCAGCTCCGCCGCCTAAGCAGCATGGCCTGAATGGCGGGAAAACCTCGCTCTTTCCCAAACTTGCCGGCGCGGTATAATTTCCACATAGTTGATTGTCAAAAAGCAGTTCACCAATCTTTTGTTTTCGATACGAGGATACGGCGATGGCAGTTTCAGTGACCGAAAAGGCCGCGAAAGAAGTGAAGCGCATCATGGAAGAGCAGAAGCTCGACGCGACCGCGTTTCTGCGCCTCGGCGTGGCCGGCGGCGGTTGCAGCGGCTTTGAATACAAGATCGGCTTCGACCTGAACTTCGACCCGGAAGCCGACTACAAGGCGGAGTTCTTCGGCCTGCCGGTCGTGGTCGATCGCAAGATGGACCTCTACCTCGACGGCGCCACGCTGGATTTCTGCGACGACGTCAACGGTCGCGGCTTCCGTTTCGACAACCCCAACGCCTCGAAGGGCTGCGGTTGCGGCAAGTCGTTCAGCGCGTAACGTACGACGTCGCCTGCGAAAGCGGCGATTCGTAACCTGATGACTATTTAGCCCCCGGTCGACGGCCGGGGGCTTTTTTTGCGCGCAGATGTTTTCACTACGCCGCAATGTTCGAGTCGCGAACATTCTTAAGACATGCCCCCTCTTGGAATGTATCGTAAGAAAAAATGGCTCGCATTTCTTGAGACACGGAACGTCGGATGAACCCGCGACAATTGGAAAAACTCGGCGTGCCGCCGCTCTGCGTTCCCGCGGCGCTGCAGGCGATCCATACCGCCGCGAAGCTCGACATGCTTCGTTCGCTCGACGTCAAGAAATCGATCCGCGCCGTGGTGGAAGCTCCCGAAACGCATGTCGACGACGGCGTCTTCGGCGGGCTCGCACGCGAACTCTTAGACCACGGCGCCGCCTGGACGCCGCAAGCGGTGGAGTTTCGCACTTGGGGGGCCGCCGGGATCGATGAAGCATCGATCCGCCAAATGCAAGAGGCGTGCGCGCTGCCGCAAGCGGTCGCCGGCGCGCTGATGCCCGATGCGCACG
>CAZWDN010000340.1:0-5695 GCA_964633125.1 uncultured Pirellula sp.
GCCTAGCACCCTGCGTGGAAAAGTTCCCAGAAGCAAGCGGGCCGAGCATCCGAGCGAACCTGCCGCCGTGTCGGCAAACTTCGAAGTCGTACGGACTTCGACTTTACGCGGCGTCCGAGCCCTGCCGACTTCAACGGCCCCGACGCGGACCTAATCTCAAACTATTCGGCGGCGTCTTCGGTTTCGACGACCGTGCGACCCATGTAATAGCCGCAGTTCGGGCAGATCACATGCGACGGGATCGCAGTGCTGCACTTCGGGCAATAATGCAATTGCTTCGGCTTCTTCTGATCGTGGGCCCGGCGCGAACCGGTACGGGCATTACTCTGACGACGCTTTGGTACGGCCATGACAACCACCGGGACGGAACGGCGACACTTGGGGAAACCAACGAATTTAGAGGGGCAACCCCCGGGTGTCAAGGCGGCAAACGGCCCCGTTTTACGCCGCGAAATTCAACTAATCCGCGAATTTACCGTTGCTGAGAGTGCAGGGCGCTGGTCGGAGTTTGTCGACGACAAGCGGGGCAATGCTTGGCGAGCGACGACTACGCTGCGCGAGTTCGGAATCGAGCCTCCAAGACGTCGCGAAAGAGCTCTTCGAACCGCCGGGATATTTCACTCCAGCGATGTTGCTTGACGGACGGCAGTGATTCGTCGGCCAAACGACGGCGATACGCTCCGCCCCCCAGAATACGATCGAGTTTCGCGGCGAGATCGCCCACGTCCTCCGCTTCGAAAAGTTCGCCGTTGACTCCCGGGACAACGATGTCCGGAGTTCCGCCGACGGCGCTACCGACGACGGGGATGCCGCAGGAAAGTATTTCAAACAAGGCGAGCGACATCGGCTCCTTCCGAATGGACGGAGAGACCGCGACTTCCGCGCCGGCGATAAGCGCGCGTTTGACGTCGCCATGCACGAAACCGGGGAACCAAGCCGTGCTTCCGAGCGTCGTCGGCATCTCCGCTCCGCGAGCGGTATGCCATCCGCGGGCTTCGGCAAGTTCGACGAGTTCCGGGAGCGCCGAGCCGTCGCCGGCGACGATGAGACCCGTATCTGGATGCTTCACTCGCAGGAGCGTCATCGCTTCAATGAGCGTGTGAAATCCTTTGAGAGGAATGAGTCGCCCCATGCCGAAGACATATCTGCCGTCGACGGCCGGACGAACGACGGATTGCTCCAGCCAACTGTCGGGCCAGCCGTTGGGAATGACTCGATCGATGCCGCGCGGCGTCGTAAGCGATCTCGCGCGGTCTTGGATATATCGACTCGGCGCGACGAAGCCGTCGGCCGCGGAAATCGCGGCGGCGATGCGTCGACGCGTCAGCCAACGCTTCGCGAAGCGGCAGCCTTCGATCAGACCGACTCCCTGGCAGTTGATCACGAACGGAACTCCGGTTCGTTGCGAAAACCAGTGTGCCACAAAGCCGGCCCAATACGTGTCGCCCGCAAACAGCAAGTCGAACGGCTTGCGAGCATGGTGGTGTTCCAAAGCCGAAACGAAACGCCGCAGGCCGAACCGCGTGGAGAACGGCCGCGGCATGCTCACGACGTCGTATGCCGGCTGCCAAGGCCGTCGGTGAAAAGGGCGGTCCGATCGCGGCGGCGTGCTAAACAGCGTTATTTGATGGCCGTGCGCATGCCAATGTGAGGCTAGTTGATCGTAGGCCTCTTCGGCGCCTCCCGTACATTCCATGTGGTAGTTGGTGAGGAGGCCGATGCGCAGCTTCGTTTCGCCGGTCGCGGCCGCTTGTTCGGACTTCATGCCGCGCGTCTCCCGTCGGGTGCGCGTTCGCCGATCGCGGCCGTCTTTACAGGCTTTCGCGCGCTTAGAAGCAACTTCTTAGCGATACGCATTGTGCGGAAGTGTCGATAGAGTATCCGGCCCTTCCAGCGATCGCTCCACGAAGGTCGCTGCGCCGAATCCCGTAGATCTGCAAGGTGCGGACTCCGTTGAGCGTCAAACGGAACGACCCGCTTCGCAACTATTCCGCTGCGCACGAAGTGATTCACGCGGTGGTGATCGCCGAGCGTCGCATGTCGCGCGGACAGCGTTTCACCGAGCGGCGTTACGAATCCCAGCTTTGCCAATATCGCGATCCAGTAGCTTGAAGGCCGACAATTCACATGGTGATGGCCGCGCTGGCCGGGAAAGGCGTGCGTCGCCAGAACGTAGCGATCCGCCAATTCCAGCGTCGCCGCAACATGGGGCAAGAACTCTTCCTCGATGTGTTCCAGAAACTCACACGTCCAAATCAAGTCGAAGCGACGTCCCGGTTTAAACGGCCCGTCACGGAAGTCGTGTCGTGAGATGGCGTCGCGAATGGGGCTGTTGCGAATCGCCGCGGCGGAACCTTCCACCCCCAGCACTTCGCAGCCGAGATCGCGAAAGAATTGAGTAGATTGACCTTCGCCGCAGCCGACGTCGAGTACCGATCGAATCTGATGCTTTTCGACAAACCGACGCCAAAGCGTCGGGCACCAGGTACCGGGATCGCCGCCGTTGAAGTATCCGCCCAGTCGACCGTCGCGAACCATTTCTACCGACATGCCAGTCACTCCGAAGATCCTTCAACGCGGCCAAGTGCGCATGCTATGCGGCCTTCGTCGCGGCTTCCGCGTTACGCACAAATAAGTCGAGGTGGCGGACGACGCCTAAATGCCGGAAGCCTGCGCGGCCGATCATCAACTCCGCGATCGCTCGTTCAACGCCTGGAAATAATCCTTCCGACGCATCGTCGAACACCACGTAGCCGCCCGGAACGACGTGCGGCACGAAGTTCTCGATGTCGGCGCGAACGTCGGCGTAATCATGGCTACCGTCAATCCACAACAGTGAGATCGGCTGCGTCCACGATTTCCCGACGATCGCCGAGCCGGCGCGCAGTGCCGTCAGTCCGCGCACGTCCAATCTCAATTGCGCGACGGCGGCTTGGAAATCGGGCCAACTTCCGAACTCGTGCGGATCGATCGTGACGAGCGGCAGCGGATCGGGACGAAGCTGCGAGCCCTCGACAAGCCAGGCTGCAGTCTTGCCTTTCCAAGTGCCGATCTCCACGATGGCGCCGCCCGCGGGGGCTTGTGTGGCAAGATATGCCAGCAGAGAGCATTCCTTCACCGACGACGTTCCCTTGAGCGTCTTGAGTTCTTGCCGACGCGAAACGGAGAGGCGGTGCGCCATATCGCGTCGGGCTCGTCGCTCAAGCCGGTAAACCGGATTCCACAGTCTCGATAGCGACTCCGCCGTGCGTCGGGGGAAGCGCAAGACATTACGCATGATACGCACGGGGAGCGGCTTTCGCTTGCGAGCCTCCCAGGCGATGGCGTCAGTCATCGTGGCGTTGACGATGCGCTCGGTCACGAAAGCCTCCTTGCTATCGTCCAATGGAATCATTCAGAGGGTCCATCTTAGGCGCTGTTTTGAGCTTTCGCACAGAGCAGTTTTGCTCGGGCGCGGCCTACGCATCGGCCGCGCCGGCGGACTGCTAGCATTCCATCCTCATGTGCAAGCCGGTGCCGTCAATGGTCGACGGAGAGCAGAATCACATCGGCGGCGGCGTTCAAGTCGTCGACGACGAAATTCGGATCACAAGTCGCGTTTCGCTCCGTAGCCGCGCCATACCCGGTGCGAACCAAAATGCCGGAGGCTCCCAGTCCCGCCGCAAGGTTTACGTCGATGGCCTTGTCGCCGATTACGAATGCCTGTGAGACGTCGAAGCTCAACTCGCGGGCAGCTTGTGTTGCCAAGCCCGGGCGCGGCTTGCGGCAATCGCAGTCGTCTTCGTCGACGTGCGGACAGTAGTAGATGCCGTCGAGCGTGACGTTTTCATTCGTCAGCAGTTCTTGCATGCGAGCGTGGACTGCCGCCAGCGCCGTTTCGTCAAAGTACCCTCGACCGATTCCCGACTGATTCGTGACGACCACCAATCCGAACCCCGCGGCTTGCAACTTGCGGAGCCCCTCCGCGGCCCGCGGTAGCAATTCCACGCCCGCCGGGTCGGCCAAGTACTCACGCTCGACGATGATCGTTCCATCGCGGTCGAGCAGTACATAACGCTTCTTGGCCATAGCTGCCGGCTACTTGCCTAAACAATAGAGCGCAGCTTCCGTGCGCAGGTAAATCCGCCCGTCGACCAGCGCGGGAGTCGCCACTGCTCGTTCGCCGAACGAGCGCGAGCTGATCGCTTCCCAGGGGGCGTCGCCGTCGGTCGAGGCCGCTTTGACGACGTTCAAGTTTCCCGCGTCGCTCAAGATGTAGACTTTGCCGTCGCCGGCGACCGGCGAAGCGAAGAACTTGCCGGCCCCCGGCACGCGACCGACCTTCAACGTGCGGCCGTCGGCGGCGGCCAGCGTGCTGAGAATACCGCCGTCCTTGATGAGGTACACGACCCCGCGATACACCAGCGGGCTCGGCACGTACGGGATGTTCTTATCTTGCTGCCATACCAAGCGGGGCGGGTTGCCCGGCACGTCGCTCGCACGCAGCGCCATCACCGAATTGCGAGCCAGTTCAAACACCCGGGCATACTTCACCCACTCGGCCTCGTCGAGCTTTTGGCTTTGATCCAAGTCGATGCGGTAAAAGCGGTCGAGCACTTCCGGGTTGTTGCACTCTTCGCGCGTCAGCAGTTTGTCGTTGTTCTTGTCCCATTGAGCCAGAGCCGTGTCCCACGGTTCCATGCCGATGCGGGCTTCGCTGTCGCCGCCGGGCGACCAAGTGGAAACGTAGAGCATGTCGCCCACGACGACCGGCGTGGTGTTGACGATCCGCGCGAGGCCGTCGACCGTCCAGAGGAGCTTGCCCGTCGCAAAGTCGTAGCTGGTGAGTTGCAGCGCCCCGGCGACGATCACCTGCTTCGTCTTGGCCGCGCCGCCGGCTTCAGAAACTCCGCCAAACTCCGCGACGATGGGAGTTGCGTAGCTGCGCGTCGTCCCTTCGCGGGCCGTGCGCCAAATGGTCTTACCGGTCGCCGCGTCAAGGCATAGTAAAAAATTGTCGCGGTCGTGGTCTTCGTTCAGGAGCACGCGGCCGTCGACCAACACGGGCGAACTGCCCGAGCCGAACTCATCTTGAAACGGCCCCATCGGCGTTTGCCAAAGAAGCATGCCGTCGAGGTCGTAGCACAAGAGCCCGTAGCTGCCGAAGAAGCTGACGACTCGAGCGCCGTCGCAAGCGGGAGTCGAAGTCGCGGGGCTGCCCGACGGGTGCGTTGGTTCGACGCGCTCGTGCGGCGCCGGCTGCGTCCACAGCACCTTGCCGGTGGCGCGGTCGAGCCCGACGGTCGCGAGCTTGCCGTCGACGAAGGTCGTCAGAAAGATCCGCTCGCCGCAGACGCACGGCGACGAATGCCCGGAGCCGAGCGGCGTGCGCCAACGCACGACGTCGTCCGATTCGACTTCCTCGACGAGCGGCACGCGATCGGCCGCGGCGACGCCCGAATCGCTGCGGAAATAAACCGAAGGCTCGGCGGCGTCGGCGAACGCCGAACACATCGCCGAGAAAACGACAAGGAGCAGGACTCGCGCCGACATGCAAACTCTCCGCTAGGTCTTCCCGGCCGTTAGCCGCCGAGTTGTTTCACCATTGATTCGCGTCCTTGCGCGAGGGCCTCGGGAAGTTTCTCCGCGTCCTTGCCGCCGGCTTGGGCCATGTCGGGCCGGCCGCCGCCCGAGCCGCCGACCAAGGCCGAGGCCG
>CAZWDN010000341.1:0-5661 GCA_964633125.1 uncultured Pirellula sp.
CGCGTCATGAAGGCGTCTTGCGCCGGAGCGACGTAAAACAGGCCGTGATACTTGTAGAGGAAGACGTCGGTTCCCTTGGGGAACTTACCGGCTTCGGCGTTGGCCGTCATTTCGTCCCACATTTCAAACGGGCTCTTAGCCCGCTTGGCGACTTCTTCGGCCGTGAGCTTCTTACCGGCGGCCATTTGTCGCTCTTGCGCGGCGACGTGAATCGCCTCGACCGCGTGGTAGCCGGGCGGCAGCGCCTTCTCGGCTTCGGTCGGCCGGCGGGCTTCGGCGGGTGAAAGACCGAGCGCGGCCGCGAAAGTCGGCAAGCCGCGGGCCGCGCGCGCCGCGTCGGTTCCGGCGACGAAGCCGCTGAGATATTGCTGTTGTTCTTCGGAAAATCCGGCGTCGGCAATCATGGTCAGGTTCCTCGCTTGCGACCGGGGGGTTAGGTTTCCGGTTGCTCTTTCGTACGGCGAATGCGAACGGCGCAGTCCTTATAGGAGGGCTGGCGCGAATAAGGGTCGAAGTGGGGCAACGTCAATCGATTGACCGCGGCATAATGCATCGGCAAGAACACGCGACCGCGACCCACGGCACCGGTGATGAACGCAGCCGCATGGAGTTTGCCGCGACGCGATTCGACGACGATCGTGTCGCCGGTAGCAACGCCGATCGCGACGGCGTCGGCCGGATGAATCTCGACATAGCACCGTCCGGGATAGAGCTTGCGCAGCACCGCGCTTTTCGCGGTGCGCGTTTGCGTATGCCACTGGCTTACCGAACCGCGCCCCGTGAGCAGCAAGAGCGGATATTCGCCGTCGACCGGCTCCGGCATCGGGCGCGGTTCGGCAAAGAGCAACTTCGCTCGTCCGTCGGCATGGGCGAACCGGCCGTCGGCAAACATCCGCCGCTCGCGCACGGCGTCGCTTCGTTGCGAGTTCTCGATGGCCGCGCCGGTCGCGGCGTCGCAGGGCCATTGAATGCCGTCGGCCCGATCGAGCATAGCGTAGTCACGGATGCCCGTGATGTCGTTCGTGCGGCCGGCCGAAAGGCGCTTCATGATCTGGAAGACCGCTTCCGGGGACGTCCACTCGGCAAAGGTTTCGCCGCAGCCCCAATACTCGGCCAAGGCGCGAAAGATGGCGAAGTCGGCCAAGGCCTCGCCCGGCGCGCGCGTCACTTTCTTGAGCAGCCCGAAGCGGCGTTCGGAATTGATGAACGTTCCTTCTTTTTCTCCCCAGCCTGCGGCCGGCAGCAGTAGATGCGCCGCCTGAGCCGTCTCCGTCGAATGGTACATGTCTTGAACGACGAGGAAATCGAGCTTCGCCAAAACCTCGCGGGCCTCGGCGGAGTTGATCCACGAGTGGGCCGTGTTCGTGGCGATGATCCAAAGTCCGCGAATGCTCCCGTCGCGCACGCGGTCGAGGATCTCGTCGTAGCAGAGACTGTTACGGTCGGGAATGCTCTCGACATCGACGCCGAGAAATTCGGCGGTCTCGCGACGATCGGAGTCTTTCGTAAATTCACGGCCGCACGGTAAACTCGCGGTGCAGCTGAACATTCGCGAGCCCATCGCGTTGCACTGGCCGGTGATCGAGTTTGCACCGGTGCCGGGCCGGCCGATGTTGCCGGTGATCAGGGCGAGATTGATGATCGCCTGCGCGGTGCGAACCCCTTCGTAGCTCTGATTCACCCCCATCGTCCACCAGAACGAGACGCGCTCCCCTTTGTGAATCGTCGCCGCGAGTTCTTCTAGTTCGCGAACCGTGAGGCCACACGTCGCCGCGGCGGCTTCCGGGGCGAACTGCGGCCTGCCGACGTGCGCCGCGAATTCGTCGAAGCCGGCGGTGTGCGCGGCGACGAATTCGACGTCGATCCAACCGTTGCGAATGAGCAGATGCGCCAACGCGTAGAGCAGCGTGAGATCCGACTTCGGCTGTAGCGCGACGTGTTGCGTAGCGCACGCGGCCGTTTCGGTGCGGCGCGGATCGACGACGATGAGCTTCGGACTACGCCGATTGCGCAGCACCCGTTCCCACATGATGGGATGGGCCACGCAAGGATTCGCGCCAACGAAGACGAGCACGTCGGATTCTTCGAAATCGACATAGCTGTACGGCGGGGCGTCGAAGCCGAACGATTGCTTATAGGCGGTCGCGGCCGTCGCCATACATTGCCGCGTGTTGCTATCGCCGTGAACGAAGCCCATGCCGAACTTCGCCAGCGCGCCGAGAAAGAGCATTTCCTCGGTCGGAATTTGTCCGGTGCTCAAGAAGGCGACCGACTCGGGCCCGTGCGCCTTTTGAATCTCTTGAAAGCGACTGCAAAACGTTCGCAGGGCGGTGTCCCAATCGGCCGGCCGCAGCACGCCGTCCGCTCCTCGCAAGAGCGGAGCCGTGGCGCGATCGTCGGCCGCGAGCACGGTGAGAGCTTCCCAACCTTTCGGGCAGGCCATGCCGAGGTTGACGGGATATTCGGCCGCCGGCGACAGCCCGACCGCTTCGCCGTCGCGCAGGTGAACGGTGAGTCCACAGCCGGTCGAACAGAAGCCGCAAACGGTCTGCGTGACCGAGGTCGGCAACATGCCGGAGGGAAGCCGGCCGAGCCCGAACTTGCCGGGCGTTAAAACGAGTTCGTGCGTGAGCGGACCGTCGAACGAACGGACGGCGTCGGCCAGGCGCAGGGTCATCGGTCGCGGTTCGGCAGGGGCGTCGAGGCTCATGCGCGGATGCCTCCGGGCATGCGCGCCGGGACGACCGCCGCGAAGAACAACGTTCGCTCGATCGCCTCGCCTAGGAGCGCCGCTCCCAGACCCAACGACGTCCAAAGCAGAGCCTGCGCCGGCAGCGCGACGGCGAGATACGCGAACGCGACGGCGGCACAGGCGAGCGCAATGCGAACGTCAATGACCAACCGCAATTCGCCGGCCAACAAGCGGGCCGTGCGGCGCAGCGCGTGGCGCTCCGCGGCAAAGTAGTGATTCAGGACGGCCAGTTCCCAGCCCATTTTGGCGACCATGGCTAAGGCAGCCGCGATCGCAATTTGAGACGTCGCCGCGGAACCCGTGCAAGCGGCCATGAGCGCGGCGCCGAACAGGCCGAGCAACAACGTCGTGCCGAAGAAGCGAACTACGTTGCGGGCGGGGCTCCACCACGTGCGACCGGTGGCGGCATATAGCATGAGCGAACAAACGACGCCGGCAAGACCCTGCGCGAGCGCGGCATAACGCGCGGCGATGCCGATCTCGAGCGGCGCAAATCCCAAGAGCACGGCGGCCGACGCACCGGCGGCGGCCATCCAGCCGCCGAAGACGATGACTTCGCGACTCAACCAGCTGGTGCGCCAACCGAGCCAGGCTTTGATCGCCAATTTCGGCCGGCCGAGATGCAACATGGCGGCGTGAACGCCCACGACGCCGACGATCGCCGCCGTCACGCCCGCATAGCAACGAGCTTGCGCCGACCAGGCGTCGCCGGCGAGCCACGCCAATGCTTCGTCGACGGTGAGCAAGCCCACGGCGGCCTGCGTCAAGCAGAGCATCGCCACCAGCGACAACGGGACGTGTTGCGGACGGTCGCAAAGCGTATCGGCCGCGCGCAACGCACCGAGCGCCGCATCGCGACTGACGTACGTCGTCGTCGGCACGGTGTGTCGCGGACTCGGACTATCGGGAAGAAACTCCCCGCGCTCGGCGGCCGACTCGGCGTCTTCGCGGCGCACGATTTGAATGGAGATCGCCCGATTCGGACACGATTGAACGCAAGCCGGCGCTTCGTCGGCCGCGAGGCGTTGCCGGCACATGTCGCACTTCCGCACGATTCCGAGCGCGGCGCTGTATTGCGGTACTTCATAAGGGCACATCATCAGGCAGTACTGACAGCCCATACATTGGTCATCGAGGTGCCGCACGATGCCCGTCGTCGGATCTTTTTCATAGGCCCGCGTGGGACAACCGCTGAGGCAACCGGGCTCGACGCAGTGATGGCACGCCGTGGTGACGTGCTTCAGCACCGGCAGCTCCGTCGCGATGACGGCGTACGGCGAAACCGGGGGAACGAGACGTTCGCCCACCAGCATCCCGACGCTGCGCCAAGTTTCGTCGTCGGCTAAGCCGTTGAGTTGATGGCAGGCGGCCACGCACGCCTTGCAACCGGAGCAGGCGTCGAGATCGACGCGAAACGCATATTGCTCGCCGGAGCCGGGATGCGAAAGCGGGATCAAGTCTTCGTAGTGTCGGGCCTGAGCATGCCGCAGCTCCGGCGACGATTCGCCCGCCGTATGAAGTCGTGCGAACTTCTCAACAACTGTGAGATCGCGCTGCTCTGCGAGCAACGCCTCGATGAGCGACGGTCCGGAACTGTGCACCGCCGACGCCGTCGACGCCACGTCGAGCGCGCTGGGCATCAAGTTGTCGGCGGCTTGGATCATGATTGAGCAGAAAGAAAAGCAAAGCTGCGAACGTCAAACGCCGGCCGGTTGATTGGCCACGTGGTGGTTTTCGAGGAAGTCGATGAGGCGTTCGCGAATCGCGTAGTATTCAGGATGTTCGAGGACGTCTTTGCGGCGTCGCGGGCGCGGAAACGGCACATCGACGATCTCGCCGACGGTCGCGGCGGGCCCGCTGGTCATCATCACGATGCGATCGGCCAGATAGAGCGCCTCGTCGATATCGTGCGTCACCATGAGCGTCGTGCGCCGATCTTGCTGCAGAATCCGGCAGAGCACTTCCTGCAGTTCGAGCTTGGTCAGCGAATCGAGCATGCCGAGCGGTTCGTCGAGTAGCAACATGTCCGGCGTTAGCGCCAGCGCACGGGCGATCCCGACGCGTTGCCGCATCCCTTGCGAAAGCGACGCCGGCAGCAGATGGCCGGCCGCTTCCAGGTCGACCAGCGCCAAGTATTTACGAGCGATCGCCCGTTGTTCGTTGTGCGAGAGATTCGGCTTCACCTGTTTGACGCCGAGCAGCACGTTCTCTTCGGCCGTCATCCAAGGCAACAGGCACGGCGCTTGAAATACGACGCCGCGATCGGGGCCCGGCCCGTCAATTTCGCGCCTGGCGACGATGACCGACCCTTCGGTGATCGACGTGAGACCCGCGATCATGCTGAGCACGGTACTTTTGCCGCAGCCGGAGTGGCCGATCAGCGCAACAAACTCTCCCTCTTCCATATTGAGGTTAAAGTCGTTCACAATCACGGCCGGCCCGCGTCTCGTCGCGTAGGTTTTACCGAGTCGATAAAGTTCCACGTATCCGGCCATGATCAAGCACCCTCCCCGGCGGCAGTTAAGAAGCGACGAGTTCCGCGAGTTCACCGGCTTGCATGGCACGACGGCCCGCCGGCGCCGGCACTCCGGCGACGGCGGAGCGACGACTATGGTCGCGCTGCTCGATGAGGTAGGTCGTGATGTCGTTGCGCAGGCGACGAAACTCGTCGCAATGGTTCAACTCTTTGCGATCCCGCGGACGGGGCAACGCGACGTCGAACTCTCGACCGATCGTCGACCGCGGGCCGGGCGTCAACGTGACGATGCGATCGGCCAGCAGCAACGCCTCGTCGACGTCGTTGGTGATCATGACGCACGTCTTGCGTTGCGATTCCCAGATGCGGGCGATCTCTTGCTGCAAGTTGCCGCGGGTCAGAGCATCGAGCGCTCCGAGCGGTTCGTCGAGCA
>CAZWDN010000342.1:0-5604 GCA_964633125.1 uncultured Pirellula sp.
TAGCCGGCGTTGGGAGGTGTGAAGCGTCGGCCGGCGCCGGAGCCTTCGCCGCCGTTGCCGGAACGCCCTTCACCGTCGAAGCCGCCGCCGGAGCCTTGCGTCAGGTCAAACGTCGGCGCGCCGCCGCGTTGCTCGCGCAGCCGCGGCGCCGCGCGGGCCATGATCACTTGTCGTTGTCGCGCTTCGTCGGCGGTCTTCGCGAGCATTTGGGCCAGCAACGGGTCGGCCGGAGGAAACTCCAGCGGCCAATCTTCATCGATCAGTTCGTAGCCGAAGTCGCTGTCCCAACTTTGCATCGCTTCGCGCGCTTTGTAATACGCGCCGATGCCGGAGGGGCGGACCAAGAGCAACGGATACGGCTGTTCTCCTTCCGCATAGCGATTGTCGCGCGTGATCGATTCGCTCACGAGCCGGACGCACGAGGCCAACGGATTCGAGGGGCCCGGCGAGCCGGCGAAATCCGCAGGCAGAAACTTCGTTCCCTCGGGCTGCAGCACGACGGCGTCGCCGCGGCATTCGATGTAGATCGGTCGGCGGCGCGTGCCGTTTGCGCCGTCGTACGGCACGACGGCGAAGGCCTGCGCCTTTTGGCCGGCCGCCTTGGCTTGTGCGAGCTTGAGTTGGGCGTCGGCGATCTTCGCGCGGAGCGCGGCAAGCTCAGCTTCGAGCTTGGCCCGTTCTTCGTCGGTCGTGGTCCGGCGCGAGGCGAGCAGCTTGTCGGCTTCGTTCATTTCGTCGAGCTGTTTGCGGAGCCGCGCGGAGTGCTCTTCCAAATGACTGAGCTGTTCGCGGAGCGTCGCCACGTCGGCGAGCGTCTTTTCGCGCGCCGCGGCGAGCTGCTTGATGCGCCACTGCAGGTCGTCGCGACGGCGCGCGAGTTCTTCGTCGTCGACCTTCGCGCGGGCCGCTGCGGCGCGGGCCGCGGCTCGGGACGCTTCGGCTTCGGCCGCCGCAGTCGTGCGGGCTTGTTGGGCGATGAGCATCAGCAGCAGGATCAGCGCACCCATCGTGCAGAGCAGCACGGCGAGAAACGGGAAGAGCTGAACGCCTGCGCCGGCGCCTCCCTTCGGTCGCTTGCTCATGCCGCCTTTCCTCGAACGGCGCCGGTCGCGCCGCCGAACGTGCCGGGGTGCGTCAGCGTTTCCAGCCTGGAGTTCAGCAGGCTTACCGCCGACGTGAGATGGAGCAGCGTTTCTTGCAGGTGTTGCGTCGAAGCGAGCGCCGCGACGTTCGCCGAGAGCGTTTCTTCCAGGCGTTTCACTTGTTCCGTGGAATCGACGACGCGGTACAGCACTTCGCCGGTCCGACGCAACTCAAGCTGTTGCTGCGCGTTGCTCGCCGCGCACGCTTCCAAGGCTTGTTGCACTTGCAACCAGTGCTTCCGGTTTTGTTCGGCGGCTCCTTCTTCGGCCGCCAGCAGATGCTTGCGATGTTCGGCCATGCTGCGCGAGAGGGCCTTGGTGAGGCCTTCTTCCAGATGGTTTGCGCCGCCGTCGGCCACGGTTTCCCAGCGGATTTGCGCTTCGTCGATCGTTTGTTTCCAAAGTTCGACTTGCTTCTCGACGAGTCGTTCGACCGTCGTGACCACGGCCTCGCCCATGCGGCGCATGCCGTGGAGCTGCGGATCGTGGTCCGCGCCGAGCGAAGGGAACCGCGCCGAAAGCAGCAACAGCGCTTGCTCGTCGACCAGGCCGAGGAGCTTGGCTTCTTGCTTGTCGACGAAGAATTGCCCGAACATCAACACCATCGAGAGCGCGAGAGCCAGGGCGGTGGTGTCGAACGCCACGCCGAGGCCCGACGTGACGACCGGCAGCGAACTTTCCATTTGTTTGGCGTCGAGCCCGGCGATGGCCATCGTGATGCCGATGACCGTGCCGAGAAAGCCCATGATCGGAATGGCCCAAATGATGATGCGGACCATCGCGTGCGAGGCGTGCGCCAGGCCGGCGTCGGCGTCGGAGAGAAAGCGGAGGTCGTCTTCCAGGCCGTCGGCCGAGCCTTTGCGGCAAACGCCTTCCAGGGCGTTGCGCAGACGCGTCGGGAGATAGGTCTTCTGTTCCGCTTCGGGCAAGTCGCCGAGCTTCGCGAGCATCGTGCGGGCTTCGGCTTCGGCGTCGCCGAGCGGGAAGGTCTGGTCGAAGATGTTCTTCTTGAGCTTGGCGCGTTGCTCGGTGAGTTCGCCGGCTTTCAGAATGATCTGCGCCAGCGCGATAAAAAACATGGTCGTTTCGACGTACTCGACCCAGTGGCCGGCGAAGTAGCGGCGAAAGAAGTCGTTGCCGAGAATGCCGTTTTCCAGGACGCCGCTTTCGATGAGCGCGAAGAAGCCGAGCGCGGCGAGCGAGCCCCACACGATCGACGATTGCAGGAAGGCGGCGGCAAAGCGTTTGAAGCGATTCACGTTTCGTACTCCTCGGAGCGGCTCCGACGCCGGCGGTCGTCTGCCGGCACGATGAATTCGTTGGTAAGCGCAGCGTCCCCCGGGGCGCCTCGCCGTGTGACGTCGGTAGAATCGGCCTGATCGGCCAACTTGATGAGCCAAAATCTGCCGCTTACGGAAAATCGATAAACGGCGCGGAGCTTAACGGCAGGCAAATGCCGGCGTCGCCGGCGCTCGGCGATCTCACACTTTCGGTGAACGACGCGGGAACAAGCTACGTAGGACGAAAAGTCACGTTAGTCGTCAACCGTCGCCAAAGTTCTCCACGCGCCACGGCCGATAGGGTCAGTAGGTCGGAATCGACTTCTGCTCGTCCCAAGAGAACGGCACGCACAGCGAGCAACAACGAACACTGGTCGAAATTGCCTGGGAGGGGAAGCAGTCCGGCAAGCCGAGAGGCCCCGGACTGTTTTTTTGCGCGCCCGCGCGGCGAAGCGCGAACGAGAATGCGGCCCGCCGGTGACGTCGAGGCGCGTGAGAGGAACGCGGCGCACGCGCGGGCGCACCAAACTTGGAGCGATTGCCCCCTCACCCCCGGCCCCTCTCCCGCGAGGAGAGAGGGGAGCAGAAACACGGACTACTCCCGCAAGGCGCACGGGGAGATGAAGTGTTGCGGCGTGTCGTGGCCGCAACCGTTGCTCAACGGCAATGATGGTGATGGTGGTGTCCGTAGCCGCCGCCATATCCGCTGCCGTAGTAGCTGCGATACCCGGGGTAGCCGCCGCCGTAGCCGCCGTAGTACGAATTGCGGAACGTGTACGGGTTGCCGTAGAACGCGCCGTAGCTGCTATAGCTGCGGTACGAGCTGTAGCCGCCGTAAGGCGAACCGTAATAACCGCCGCCGTACGGGCTGCCGCTGTAAATCGACACGCCGAACCCTTGGGCTTCGGCGGCTTGCGGCGCCGCCATGAGCGAAGCTGCGAGCATCACGGCCGGCATCACCAACCATTTTATGAAACGCGACATCGAGACTCTCCTTCAGCAATGGCGACGATTCCCGGCGTCGCTTCCGGACCTGCCGAGTTCCTCATCCTCGGTCTCGGCAGGTCTCCGTATCTGGTCGTCGCTCCGAGCGACGCGTGGGACGAGGCCTTCTCAATGCCCCGCCTGCCAGACATCGCACGTGCCATGCCGACAGTGCCGGCGATGTGCAGCGTCGCCGCGCGCAAGCGTCGATGAGCTAAGGGATTACGAGCACGAGGCGAGCGTTGCATGCCCCTCGCGGCCGCCGCTCGTAAGCCTACAGAGCGTCGCGAAATCCGCCGCGCTCGTCGTCACTTCGACGGCGCGTAAGTCGCGTAGCAATTGGGAGTTTCCCAGAGATGCGCCTCGACGATCGGGAAGCCTTGGCTGCGCGTGAAGTCGAAGATGTGCTTGGCGATATTCTCGGCCGTCGGGTTCTCGTCAAACAAGTACAGCGGCTCTCCCATTTCTCGCAAGATCGGTACCGCCGGGTCATCGCGGTGCAGCAACATGCGATGGTCGAAGTTGTCGTCGATCCATTGGCTCACGACGCGCTTGATGTCGGAAAAGTCGAGCACCATGCCGCGGTTGTCGAGCTTGGGCGCTTCGATGGCGATGATGGCCCGACCGTTGTGGCCGTGCAGATACTTGCACTTGCCGTCGTAGTTGAGCAGCCGATGGCCGTAGCAGAAATCAATCTGGCGTGTGACGCGAAACATGCGGACGGAACCTCGTCGTTCGAAAAGGAAAAACTGCGGAGCGGGCGACTCATTGCGAAGCAGATTCTATCGCGCGGCGGCGTAACGTGTGCGGTCGATCAGTTCGGCGCGGCGGAAAGCTTCGCGGCGTTCGGCGCACTTGTTACACGCGCCGCAATGCAAGCCGGCGACCGGCGCGATGCAGGAAAACGTCAATTCCAGCGGGAATTCCCGGCCGATTTGCATCACGTCGTTTTTGTGCAGCGGAGCAAACGGACGGGTAATCCGCAGCTTGCCGGCGGTCGCCAAGTTGAGTGATTGCTCGAAGCCGCGGAAGAATTCCGGCGTGGCGTCGGCGAACGGATTCGAGCCGAGCGGGGCCAGCGCTAGTTCGTCGATGCCGTTCATACCGCACCACACCGCGGCCTTGATCACCAGCAGCGCGTTGCGCGCCGGTAGATACACGGCTTCGTCCGGCGTCGCGGCGTCGGGCACGTTGCGGCCGGTGACGCTCCAGTGGTCCTGATAAACGTCGCAGAGCGGCATGTCGAACTCGACCAGCGGCTGCAACAGGTCGGAAGCGAAGTGATCGAGCAAGCGCCGCAGCGCCGCCAACTCCTGCTCTTCCCAGAACAGGCCGGCGCGCACGTAGAACGGTTGCACGTGTCTCCCTTCGCCCAGGAGCTTCCCGAGCAAGATGCCGCTATCGAGGCCGCCGCTGACGAGCAGCCCGATGGTCGGCGGATGCGAAGGGGAGATCATTCCGAGAACGCTCGAGGTGGGAAAACGGACCGTGAAACGGAGCTTACGGCACTGCCGGCGAGCCGCATCGCTCGCCCTGGGTGCGATTCTACCGCGATTGTAGATGGTTCGGGCGTCTCGGGGAGTGAGAACCGGCCCGGATTGGCCGAGCGGAACCGCTGCTGACCTTGTTCCGCGGACGGCAAAATCCTACACTCCCGCCCCCGCCTGAGAGGCGGTTCGCAGGCTCAATTTACGGCTGGTTCCGGTCTTGGCGACATTGTCGATAAGACCGTCGGTGCAAATCACTTAAACCACGCATTTTCCTTGAATTCAACCTGGGGCTACTTAAAATGAATAACGTAAGCGCTCCCGTTTTCCTTACGCCCACGGCAGTTAGGCCTCGTCTAACGGCTGCGGTCGGCGGAGCCTTGCTGAGTGCGATTTTGACCGTCGTAGCCTTGGGTTTTCTCCCGTCGGGCTCCTCCGCGCATGCCGACCCGATGTCGACATGGCAGCCGGGAGCCGGCAGTGAGTTGATGACCTCGGTGTCTCCGGCCGGTGAGAATCGGCAACTCGTCACGATGATCGATCCGCGCACGCGCGTCATGGCCGTGTATCTGATCGACGGCGTGTCGGGCGAAGTCTCGTTGAAGAGCGTGCGCGCTTTCCAATGGGATTTGCAGTTGGCGGAATTTAACGGCACGAGTCCGCTGCCACGCGAGATTCGTTCCTTAGTCGAACAACATCGGTAGCTTCCCG
>CAZWDN010000343.1:0-5594 GCA_964633125.1 uncultured Pirellula sp.
AGACGTCAAGAAGTGAAAAGAAAGGAGAAGGAATGAAATCGATTACCGGCAGTTTCTGTTCCACTTCCTTCTTCCCCTTTGCGTCTCTGCGTCTTGGCGCGAACCTCCTCCTTTTGCTCGCCACGACGATCGTCTCCGCCGACGAAGCCGCCAAGACCGAGCCGGAGTTGAACGATTCCGATCGCGAGCATTGGGCCTATCAGACTCCCAAGCGAGCGGCGCTGCCGGAAGTGCGCGAGGCGGCGTTGTGCCGCACGCCCGTCGATCGCTTTATGCTGGCGGCGCTGGATGCGGCGAAGCTGCGACCCGCCGAGCCTGCTGGGCCTGCGGTGCTTTTGCGCCGTGTGACGTTCGATCTCACCGGCTTGCCGCCGACGCAGGCGGAAATTGCCGCGTTCGAAAAGGCCGGCGATTACGAAGCGGTCGTCGATCGATTGCTCGCGTCGCGTGCCTACGCGGAACGTTGGGCCCAGCACTGGCTCGATGTGGCCCGCTATGCCGATAGCGACGGCTACGAGCACGACATCGCCCGACCCGAGGCGTGGCGCTATCGCGATTGGGTGATCGACGCGCTCGACCGTGATTTGCCGATCGACGAGTTTATTCGGCTGCAAATCGCCGGCGATGAGCTCCGGCCCGACGATCCGCAGGCGGCCGTCGCCACCGGCTTTCTGCTTTGCGGGCCCGACATGCCCGACCTCAATCGGCAAGACGAGCGCCGCAGCATGGTGCTGAACGAAATGACCGGCACCGTCGGCAGCGCGCTGTTGGGCTTACAAGTCGGTTGTGCACAGTGCCACGACCATAAGTTCGAGCCGATCAGCCAAGCCGATTTTTATCGGCTCCGCGCCTGCTTCGAGACATCCGACTTCCTCTCGCAGGCCCGTAAGGAAGACGATTCCGAGAAGGATCTGACGTCGAAGACATGGCGCGTGTTTCGCACAAGCAAGAAGGTTGCGGAACCGAGCCGGCTTTGGATTCGCGGCGATTTCACACGGCCGGGCCCGACACTCGACGCCGGCTTTCCGCGCGTGGCGAACTTGAGGAACGTGTCGTTGACGAGTTCCGGTGCCGCTGCCGGGCAAGCCGGCAACGGCACGCCTCGCATGCGTCTGGCCGAGTGGCTGACGGCGCCCGAGCATTCGCTCACGGCCCGCGTGTTCGTCAATCGCATCTGGCAGGAGCATTTCGGCTACGGGCTGGTGCGTACGTCCAACGATTTCGGCTACTTAGGCGATGAGCCGACGCACCCGGAACTGCTCGATTGGCTGGCGCGCGAGTTCGTCGACACCGGTTGGAGCTTGAAGCGGTTGCATCGGCTGATCGTGACGTCGGCCGTATATCGGCAGTCGAGCGTTGCGGCGAGCGACTCCAAGACCGATCCGGAGAACCGCCTGCTCGCGCACTTCCCGCGGCGTCGGCTCGACGGCGAAGCGATCCGCGACGCCATGCTCGCGGCATCCGACGGCCTGAGCGATCGTCGCGGCGGGCCGGGCGTGATGCCGCCGCTCCCAAAAGAATTGCTCGGCACGATTCGCAAAGATCATTGGAAGACAAGCAAGGACGAAGAAGACCATCGTCGTCGGAGCATTTATCTGTTCGTCCGTCGCAACTTGCGGCTGCCGCTGTTGGAAGCGTTCGACCGGCCCGACACGATGACGAGTTGCACGCGTCGGAACCGTTCGACGATCGCGCCGCAAGCGCTGGTGCTCTTGAATTCGGAGTTCGCCCAAGAGTGCGCCGCGGCCCTGGTAGGATGCGTCGCCTCGCAAACGTCGGAACCGGAGCAGCGGATCAAATTGGCTTACGTTCGCACGCTCGGCCGTGCGCCGACCGAGGCGGAACTCGGCGAAGCCATCGCCCTCGTCGAAGCCGACCCCGCGGGTCTCGAAGACCTGTGCCTGGCGCTGTTCAATCTGAACGAGTTTGTCTACGTCGATTAATCGAGCGCGAAGCGAAACGCCGGATGGTCCCCTCGCTCGCGCGTCGGGGCTAGTGTAGCGTGGGTTGTCGGCACTCGCCGGCTATTTGCCCGTCGGGCTTTCTTCGGCGTCGATGAATACGTCGAGTTGTTGGCCGACGTAGAGGCGTTCGCTGGTTGGATCGACCGAGTAGATCACTTGTAAGACGCGCGTGTCGACCCGTTCGGTGTTGTCGCCGGTCAGCGACTTCTTCGGCACGACGTACGGCTCCACGCGCTCGAAGGTGAGGTCGTATTGCACTTCGGGTCGCCCTTTGAGCATGGCTCGGGCCTTGGCTCCGGGACGGAATCGTGGAATGTCGTATTCGTCGATGCTGGCGCGCACGTGGAGTTTATCGACGTTACCTAAGACGATGAACGAGGTGCCGGGCGTGCTGCCGACGTATTCGCCCGGGCGGACGTTGACTTGTAGAACTTCGCCGTCGACTAGCGCGCGGACCGTCAGGCGGTCGATGTTGGTTTGCGCTTGGTCGATTTGCGCTTGGGCCTGCGCGACGGCTTGTTCGGCCACTTGGATATCGTAAGTCCACGAGCCTGCTTCGAGGAGTTCGAGCTGCGCGCGGGCATGTTCGGTGACGGCTTTGGCGACCAAGTAAGCTTGCTCCTTCGAGACGACTTCCTCTTGGCTGATGGCGTTGGTCTGCCGCAACTGCACGGCCCGTTCGTAGAGCGCGCTGCGGTCTTTGAGCATGGCTTCGGCTTCGGTGACTTTGGCCTTGGCGACCGGGCGGTCTTCGTCGCGCGGTAGCTTCTTCAATCGGGTGAGCGAAGCTTGGGCCTGGGCGAGTTCGGCTTGCTTGAGCTTGAGGGTCGCCATTTGATCGCGATCGTCGAGGCGGAACAGCGGGCGGCCGGCCTTCACCTTTTGATTCACTTTGACGAACACTTCGACGACGACGCCGGGCAATTGTGAACCGACGGCGATGTTCTCCGTTTGCGGTTCGACGATGCCGGTGCCGGCGACGGTATGCGGGTAGGGCGTTTTCGGCGGGTTGGCCGGAGCCGGCGGCGCCGATTCCGGCTGCTGCGCCTTCATCACGTGGTTCACGGCCAACGCGAAGAGCACCACGGCGACGACGGGGAGTAGGTAGCGAGTAAACATGGCAGTAGACGTTAGAGACTAGAGCTAGAAGTTGGATTTATTTCGATTAATTCGACGACGTTCCCGCCGCCGGTTCGCCCGCCATCGAAGGCGTGATCGGCCCGGGGCCGGGGTTCGGCGTTTGTTCGTGGACTTCCACGACTCGACCGTCTTCCATCGTGGCGATGCGGTCGCCGAACTCATAGACGCGCGGATCGTGCGTCACGACGACCACGGCGCGACGGTGCTCCATCGAGATTTCGCGGAGCAGTTCCATGATGGTGTGGCCCGTGCGGGCGTCGAGCGCCGAAGTCGGTTCGTCGCAGACGAGCAGTCGAGGTTCGCGAATGAGAGCGCGGGCGATGGCGACGCGCTGCTGTTGGCCGCCCGAAAGGTTCGACGGCGGCGCGTCGGCCCGATCGCGGAGGTGGACTTTCTCAAGCATCTGGTAGGCCTGCTCCAGGGCCCGGCGGCGCGGAATCCCCTTAAGCAAGAGCGGGACGCAAACGTTTTCGACGGCGGTGAGCGCCGGCAGGAGATTGAATTGCTGGAAGACGAAGCCGACGTTGTCGCCGCGAAAGCCGACGAGCTTGCCGGCGGAGAGCTTCGTGATGTCGGTGTCGAATACGTGGATGGCGCCGGCCGTCGGATAAAGGATGCCGCAGACGACGGAGAGGAGCGTCGTCTTGCCGCAACCGCTCGGGCCGACCAGGAGCGACAATTCGCCGTTGTAGATGTCGAGATCGACACCGCGAAGCGCGCGGACCAGCGCGTTGCCGTCGCCGAATTCCTTCGTGACGCCGCGGCAAGCGACGGCGACGGTGCGCTCGGTCGTGAGGTTGTCGTGCGTGGCGGCCATGGCAAGCTATCCTTTAAAGACCACGGCCGGTTCAAGTCGCAATACTTTCCAAACGCTGAACAGCGCCGAAAAGATCACCATCACGAGGATGGAGCCGCCTGTAATCGCCACAACTTGCCACGGCATGAAGAAAGCCAGCTTGTCGGTGCGGTGCATGATGAACTCGCCAAAGAGCATCGCCACGCTGCCGATGCCCAGGCCGAAGCCGATAAAGCCGACCGTCAGCGCTTGCAGCATGATCATCCGCACGAGCTGTATATTGCGGGCTCCCATGGCCTTCAGCGCGCCGAACTGTCGCAAGTTCTCCAGCGTGAACATGTAGAACGTCTGCCCGCAGATCGCCGCGCCCACGATGAAGCCGAGCAGCACCGTGGTGAAGAAATTGAACGGGATGCCGGTCTTGCGGAAGTAGTACCAGATCGTGGTCCACTCAAACTGCGCCCGTGTTTGCGCTTGGAGATCGGTTTGGGCTTCGATCCGACGGCAGACTTCTTCCGCCGAAACGCCGGGCTTCGGGTTCGCCAGAATGAAAGAGAGCACTTTCCGCTCCATCGGGACGAACGACACCGCTTGGCTGTAGCGCGTGTAGATGATCGGGAAGGTCATGAACGTCTTGCGCGATTTACAGACGCCGACGACGACGGCGCGGCGATCGTTCATTTCAAACACTTTGCCGGCGGCGAACGGTTCGTCGGGCCAAAGTTGATGAAAGCCGGCTTCGTCCATGATCACGGCGTCGGGCCGGCGCAGGTCGTCGATAGAGCCGACGACGATTTCGCGCGGCGCGCCGACCATCGTGGCGTCGTCGAGGCCGATCATGATGATTTGTTGAAACGTTCCTTCTTCGAGCCGGGCGCGGGTAATACCTTTGTAGAGCCGCACGGCCCAATCGACCCCTTCGACGCCGCGGACGCGCCACAGTTCGTTGTCGGACATCGGCTTGATGTCGTCGACGTATTGCATGTTTTTATCCATGGCCCAGATCTCGGCTCCTTCGATGTCTTTGATCTGGCTCGTGGTGAGCAGCATCAGACCGCAGAAGACCGAAGCCTGCTGGGCGATGAGAAACGCGCCGAAGGTCACGCCCATGATGATGGCGATATACTTGCCGCGGTTGCCGGTGAGCATCTTCCAGGCGACCCAATTCATGACGCGGCCCCCGCAGGTTGGGCCGCGCGCGGCAACGGCGGTACTTTCAAGGCGTCGCCGTCGGGCGACACTCCGCCGAGCGCCGCGAGCGAGAACCGCCAAATGTGCGCGGCGAGTTGCTCGGGAACGTTCTGTTCCACCTCGTGCGGCGGCACCAGCCAACGGACGATGGGGCCCGCGATCAGGTAGTGCAGGCACTGCCCGACGATGCTGAACGCGGTGCGGTGGCGCACGACGTCCGGCGTCTCGGGCGGGAGGAGCTCGCCGAGAATGCCGAGCAACACCGCGAACTGCGGACGGATATACTCGCGGGCCAACTCTTCGCAGGCGGCCGACGGCTGCGCAATCTCGCGGAGCATCAGGCGGCGTTGCCAGTTGTCGTCGCGATTGAGCACCCGGCAGAGAAACGTGTAGATGAAACCGTGGAGTTTGGCGGCGGCGGGCACTCCGGCGGGCCACTCGGGAAGCGGCATGCTCTGCAGCATTTCGCGATGCGCGAGCTTCACGCTTTCGATGTAGAGCCG
>CAZWDN010000344.1:0-5591 GCA_964633125.1 uncultured Pirellula sp.
GTGAGCGTTTCGGACGATCGCACGGCGAAGCTGTGGGACGTGCCGGGCGTGCGCGAGCCGCAGCTCGTCGAGGGGGATGAATTCAAAACCTTTGCGACGGCCTACTCGCCCGACGGCCGATACTTGGCGGCGGGCGGGGCCGACGGCGTGATTCGCGTCGCCGATCTGGCGCCGGATGCGAAAGACCGCGCGCCGCGCAAATTCACCGGCCACGGCGCGGCGGTGCGCGTGCTGCGCTTCGTCGATAACGACCGTTTGCTCAGCGGCGCGGAAGACAACACCGCGCGTCTATGGAATGTGAAGGCCGGGAACGAACTCCAGAGTTGGGCGCACCCGGCTTGGGTGCAAGACTTGGCGCTCGTGCCGCATCACGGAGTTTTCTTTACCGCGGATGCGGATGGAACGGTTCGTCGCTTCGCATTCCTCCACAAGGAGCAACGCTCCTGGCAAGCGCCGGGCGGGGCGATTCAGGCGGTGGCCTGCTTCTCGCCGGCGCCGCCGGAAGACTTTCTCGGGGCACGGGTCGCAACGGCCTCGCGCGCGGCAGCGGTCAAACTTTGGAGCGGTGAAGGTTCGTTGATCGGCGAACTTCCCGCGACCGGTTCCGACGTCGTGTCGCTGGCGTTCTCTCCCGACGGCAAGACGCTCGCCGGGGGCGACGATGCCGGGAACATCACGCTGTGGGACGTCGATTCGCGAACCGTACGCTACACGCTACGCGGCCATAGTCGCGGCGTATACGCGGTGGCTTTTAGTCCCGACGGGCGCATTCTCGCTTCGGCCTCGGGCGGGCGCTGGTTGCAGACTTCGGGCGAGGTGAAGCTCTGGGATACGGCCTCCGGGCAGGTGCATGCCACTTTAGACGGGTACACCGCGCCGCTAGCGTTTCGACCGGACGGGCTCGCCTTGGCCGCGGGGCTGGATCATGAGCGGAAAATCGCGATTTGGACGGCCGTTCCTTATCAACTGCAAACCAATTCCGCGGGGAGTGCGGCGGGAACCACGGCGAAAAACAAACCGTAATGCCCGGGCCGGTCGATCGTATAGAATGGGCAGTATGTCCGTTGCGGCGCGATCGAGCCCGCCGGTCGGCTTGCGCCTGAGGTGACTCGGATTTTGCGCCGGGAGATGTTCGCCTATCGTGTCGACGGCTTCGACCACTTCCGATCTGCGCCTGGGTGCGACACCGGTCGCGTCGTCGCCGGCGGTCCAGGCCGAGCCGGTGCATCCGGTGCCCGGGCATCCGGTTCCGGCGCATCCCGTGCCGATGCCGGCCGCGGCGCCGAGCCCGCCGGTGTATGTCGCGGAAGTGGTGTACGACGCGCCCGTCGCTTCGGCGTCCGTCACCGCTCACGTCGTTCCGCATTTGCAACCGGGCCGCGAAGCCTCGGTCGCGTCGTTTGCGTTGGCCGCTTGGCTCTGGCATGTGCGCTACACGCTCACGGCCGCAGCGATTTCCGGCGCGACGCATTGCGTGGCGCTCGTGGCGCTGGGGGTCGTAATGCTCGACGCCGAACCGCCCAAAGAATTGCCGCCGCCGCTCGAAGTTTCCATACCCGTAAAGAAGCTGCTTGATAAAGTCGAACCGCCGGTGGTCACGGCGCTCGAGGCCGATAAGCCGAGCGTCCGTAGCGACGGGCGCAGCACCGGCGGCGGCGCGGGAAGCAGCGGCGCGGCCGGTGGTCGCGGCGGGGGGCTCATCGGCGGCATTCAAGTCGCCGCGCTCACTCCCAACGCGCCGCAAACCACGAATTCCGGCGGCACCGGCTTCGGCATCGACCGGGCCTACGGCAGCGACATGCTCGGCGAAGTCGGCGAGATGAAAAAAGATGCGACCTTCTTCGGCGTAAAGGCCGAAGGACGTTCGTTCGCCTTCGTCGTCGACACCTCGGGCAGCATGGGGATCAACAATCGCTACTTGCGCTGTCGGGCCGAATTGTTGCGGGCGGTGAAGGAACTCGGGCACAAGCAGAAGTATTTCATCGTGTTCTTCAATCACCAAACGTATGCGATGCCGGAGCGGAAGCTCGTCGAGGCTTCGAGTCCGCAGATGAAGAAGACGATGCAATGGATCGCCGGCGCGATGCCGCTGGGGAGCACCGAACCGTGGGAGGGCGTCGCCCAGGCGCTGAAGTTGAAACCCGACGCTATCTTTCTCTTGACCGACGGGGAATTCAGTCCGGACGTCGTTCGCAAGATCGTCGGCGCGCAGCCGGACGGCAAGAAGAGAATTCCGATCCACACGATCGGCTTCGAGAGCCAGGCCGGCGAAGTCACGTTGCAAACAATCGCCCGCGAGACGGGCGGCAAATACCTGTATGTACCGTGACGCGAACATTCCGTTCGCGTAATAACCAATAACCAAGCACCAAATTCCAAAGACGCTTTCGACGTCGCAAGCGTCATTGAGTCATTCGTATTTCGGATTTGTTTGGAATTTGATGCTTGGTTACGGGAGTTTTGAATCGAATAGTTCGCTGCGCATCGGTTTCACGTCGCGCACGATCGGTTCGAACGCCATTTGGTCGAGGACGTCGCGGCGGAGGTCCCCGCCGGGGGCGAGTTCCGTCAGTTCTAGGCCCGCCGGCGTGAGGCGGAAGACGGCCCGTTCCGTCACGTAGAGCACTTCTTGGCCGACCTCGCGGCTGCGGGCGGCGCTGAAGGCGATGAGTTGCACGGCCGTCACGAACTTGCGCACGCGTCCTTCGCGCACGATGTGCAAGCGACCCGACTCGACCGCCGTTTCGAGGCCGTCGGCGGTGAAGGTGCCGCAGAAGACCAGTCGCCGCGCTGTCTGCGAAATGTTGACGAAGCCGCCGACGCCGGCGAAGCGGGTGCCGAACTTGGCAACGTTCACGTTGCCGGCCGCGTCGATTTCGGCCGCGCCGAGCGCCGCGAAGTCGAGGCCCCGGCCGTCGTAGAAATCGAATTGCGACGGCTGATCGATGACGGCCTGCGGCCGCCGACTGGCGCCGAAGCTCAAGCCGCCGGCGGGGCGACCGCCGATCGGGCCGCTTTCGACGGTGAGCGTCGCGCTCTCGAGCAAGCCGCGGGCGGCGGCCGCTTCCGCAATGCCCTCGGGCATGCCGATGCCGAGATTGCAAACGGCCCCGGCCGGTATTTCGTCGCAGGCGCGCAGAGCGATAATCCGTCGCTCGGCCGGCATTGCCGCGAGCGCCGCTTTCGCATTCTTCGCCGCGCCGCCGTCGTCGGCGAGGTCCGGCGCGCGGCAGTAGTCGTCGTTCATCTGTTCGGCGAAGGTTTGTTCGTGTTCATGCGGGTCGGCCACGACGATGCGGTCGACGAATATGCCCGGCACGCGCACTTGCTGCGGCGGAGCGGGAGCATCGAGCAGACGCTTCACCTGGGCGAGCACGATGCCGCCGTTGTTGCGGGCCGCCTGTGCGATCGGCAAGATTTCGCCGATGAGGGCTTCGTCGTCGGTGAGCAGGTTGCCGAACGGATCGGCTGCCGTGGCGCGGATGAGCCCGACGTCGATCGCCGGCGCTTGGTACCAGAGCCAAGTGCGGCCGCCGAGTTCGATGCGTTGGACCATGCCGGCGGGCGTGCGGTCGTTGAGGCGACCGCCGCACTGCAGGGGGTCGATGTAGGTGCCCAGCCCGATGTGCGTAATGCAGCCGGGTCGGCCGGCGGCGAGGTCGCGAAAGAGTTGGCAGACGACGCCTTGCGGATAGTTGTAGGCTTCGATCTTGCCTTCGAGCGCGAGCCTGCCGAGTTTAGCGGCCAAGCCCCAATGGCCGCCGATGACGCGCTGGAGCAAACCTTCGTGGCCGAGGTGATCGACGCCGCGACCGCGACCGTCGCCTTGGCCGGCGGCGTAGAGCAGCGTGAGATTGCGCGGGGCAGCGGTGGCGAGGAAGCGTTTCTCCAAGGCGACGGTGAGCGCTTCGGCATGTCCGGCGCCGACGAAGCCGCCGCTGGCGACGACGGCGCCGTCGCGCACCAGGGCCACGGCTTCGGCGGCGGTACAAAGTTTGGAATCGCGCGGCGTGGGCATGGTCGTGCGGCGGCGGAGGGGGTACGGGCGAGCGGCGACGCCAGTATACAATCGGCCTATGAAAATCGCTCGCGTCGCCGTCGCCGGTCCGTTTTTACTTGCTCCGATGGAGGAGCACACCAATTACCCGTTTCGCTTACAGATGAAGCGGCACGGGGCGGCGCTCGTTTGCACGGAACGCGTGGATGCGGCTGACGTGGCGGCCCGCGATCGCCGGGCCTTGCGGCTGCTCTACACCAACGGGGCCGAGTCGCCGCGCGTCGGGCAGATCAGCGGGGCCGACCCGCGCGTGATGGCCGAGGCGGCCCGGGTCGTCGAAGAGCAGGGGTTCGACGCCG
Source organism: uncultured Pirellula sp. (assembly GCA_964633125.1). Classification (GTDB taxonomy): domain Bacteria; phylum Planctomycetota; class Planctomycetia; order Pirellulales; family PNKZ01; genus PNKZ01. The sequence goes on from CAZWDN010000344.1 coordinate 4,357, forward strand.
TCGACTTGAACTTCGAGTGCCCGATCCGCCGGTTGGTGAACCGCGGCGAAGGGGGCGCGCTGTTGGCCGATCCGCCTGCCGTCGAACGCATCACGGCGGCGGTCGTGCAGGCGGTGAACATTCCGACGACGCTGAAGATTCGCACCGGCCCGGACGGCGCGACGGAGACGGCGCCCGAAGTGGCGGCCCGAGCCGAGCAGGCCGGCGCGGCGGCGGTCGAAGTGCATTGCCGGAGCGTGCAGCAGGCCTACGTCGGCGGGCCGGATTGGAGCGTGATCCCGCGCGTCAAAGCGCGGGCGACCATTCCCATTTTCGGCAGCGGCGGCGTGCGCGCGGCGACTGATGCCGTGCAATATCTCCAAGAGTCGGGCGCCGACGGCGTGGGGATCGGACGCGGTTGCCTGGGCAATCCTTGGCTGTTTGCGGAATGCCGCGCGCTGTGGCACGGTGCGGCAATGCCGAAGTCGCCGAGTGCGCAAGAGCGCGGCCGCGCGATGTTGGAACTTGTGGAAGAGGAGTTCCGCTTATACGGCAACCAAGTGGCGCTGCGCCGCCTTGCGCGCACGGCCTGTTACTACGCGAAGTTTCTGCCGAATTTCGCGGAGTTTAAAACGGGGGTGCATGCGGTAAGGAATATCGGGGACTTCCGACGACTGGTGAAGGAAGCGTTCCGGTGATGCGGCGGAACGCCACGGAGGGCGTTCCCTACAGAATCGATGTGTCGCGCATAGAAACACGTTGACCCGCGATTCTTGCGAACCGCGGGTCAACGTGGGAGAGAGATCGCGAGTGGATCCGGTTTAGCGGACGTAGCTGCCGCTCGGAGCGCCGGTCGACGGATAGCCGCCGGTAGCCGGCGGATAGGCGCCGGCGGGAGCCGTTGTGTTGGTCGACGGGTAGACGGTGCCCGGTCCTTGCTGACCGGCCGGCGAAACGGCCGGAACGGCATAGCGGCTCGTGGCGGCTTGCGGCATAGCGCCCGGCGCGGCCGAGGCCATCGGCCCGTAGCCTGAGGACGTACCTGCGGTGCTGCCCGGACGGAAGCCGCCGGCGGCCGAGGCAGGAGCGCCTAGCTGCGGCGGCGTGCCTGGCGTCATGAGCGGGCTTGCCGCCGGTGCGGCGTACGAGGGATTGTTGGTCGAGCGCGAGGCGGTCGACGCGGTGGCGCCGCCCGAGGTGTTCAGCGGAGCGTTGTAAGCGCCGCTGTTCGTGGCGCCGCTCGACGTGTTGGCCGG
>CAZWDN010000345.1:0-5567 GCA_964633125.1 uncultured Pirellula sp.
TGAGCACCTCGTGCGCCCGGCGTCGGGCGTCGCGCTTCGGCATGCCGTAGAGGTCGCCGGAGAGGGCGACGAATTCAACGCCCTTCAAGAGCGGCACGACGGCATGTGCCTCGGGCATGTACCCGACGAGCCCGCGGAGTTGCGAGCTGCTTTGACGGACATCGCAGCCGAGCACCGTTCCGCCGCCGGATGTGGGATGCAGCAGTCCGAGCAGGATGCGGAGCAGCGTCGACTTGCCGGCTCCGTTGTTGCCGACGATCCCGACCGTGCCGGGCTCGAGCCGGAGCGATACGTTGGTGAGGGCCCGCACCGCGCCGTAGGCGAAGCTGACGTCGCGGACGTCGACCAGGGGTTCGGGGTTCACGGTTCAGAGTTCCGGGTTGCGAGCAACGACTCGGCGACGGTGGTATTGTCGCCGCCCGGTTCGCCGAGGCAACCGGTCGTTTGCAACGCAGAACTTTGCCGACTATTTCCCGGACGGCTCCTTCGCCAGCAGCTCTTCCAGCAGCTTCGCCAGCAGCGTCGGGTTGTCGGCCTTCACCAAGTGGGCGATGCGCGTGGCCGGCACCTTGAGTTTTTCCAGTGTCGCTGAAATCTTCTTCCAGGCCGATGTGCGGGCTTTGCCCTCGGCCAAGTAAAGGTCGGTCACCAGTTCGCCGAGCCTCTGCAGCAGAATCGTGTCCTGATTCTTGTAATAGTTCTTGATGATATTCTCTTGATACTTGCTGCGCTCGGCCATGGCGGGCGGGCCTCCGTGAAAAGCCAGAGTACGAACCAATTTGGTCATTTAGCCCCGGAGCTTGTCTCCGGTCGCACTTAGTAGGGGCGGTCGCTACGCCGTGCGGTTTCCAAAACCACGCCCGTAGGCTAGATTTATAAAGATATTCGGTTTCCGCGCGGGTGCCCATGAGGCGGCGGAAACATTTCGCGCCACCCCTCGCTCGAATGCCGCGTTTTGCACATGCCGAGCCCGCCGAGGTAGGGGCCGAACCGACTACGCACCGGGAGCCACGATGCCGACCGTCAACTTTGTCAACGAAAAGAAACAGATTGAAGTTCCCGCCGGCGCCAACCTGCGCGTCGAAGCGATGAAAGCCGGCATCAAGCTCTACGGCGGCCTCAACGGCTTCGGTGCCGGGCTCAACGAAGTATTCAATTGCCACGGCCTGGGCCACTGCGGCACCTGCCGTGTGAAGATCACCAAAGGAATCGAAAACGCCTCGCCGATGGGCATGATGGAAAAGGTGACGTTCAAGTTCAACCCGCTCGGCCCGGCGCTCTTCGCCTACATCGGCAACGAAGACACGATGCGGTTGGCGTGCTGCACGCGCGTCGAGGGCGACATGACGGTCGAGACGAAGCCGCCGCTGAACCTCACCGGCGAGAACTTCTTTAGCTAAGGGGGAAGGCGGAGGGCGGAGGGCGGAAGGCATGCGGGAGCCGAATCGGTTCCTTCCCCCTTCCTCCTTCCCCCTTCCGCCTTGTGATGAAGCAAATCGTCGCCGTCGTCAAACCGTACTTGGCCGAACGCGTGCTTGAGAGCTTGAAGCGAGCGCCGCTCGAAGCGGTGAGCGTGCACGAAGTCAAAGGCTTCGGTCGACAGAAAAACTATCTCGACCAATACGCCGGTAGCGAGTACTCGCTGGCGTTTCTCCCGAAGGTCGAAATCGATCTTTGGGTCGAAGACTCCCGTTGCGAAGAGATCTTGCGCAAGGTCGTCGAAGCGGCCCGTACCGGACGCATGGGGGACGGCAAAATCTTCGTTCTGCCGGCCGTACAGATGGCCCGCGAGATTAGCTTCTAAGCGCTGCTCGTCATATTCTGACTTCCTTCTCCCCTCGCGGGAGAAGGTGCCGCGCAGCGGCGGATGAGGGGGCGATCGAGCTTTGTCGCTTGCCACGAATATTCGCACGTAGCAATCCAACCCCTCACCCCCGACCCCTCTCCCGCAAGGGGCGAGGGGAGGGATTTCTGTAGGGTTGGTCGAGTGCAGCGAGGTCCACGCGGAACCGGTTTCATTCAATTGCTTTCGCGTTGCGCATTCGCTTGCGAAAGTAAGCGACCATTTCTAGTGATACCCAGCCGAAGATTGCACCGATACCTCCCGCAATTTGAAAGCGGTAAAGCTCAAAAAACGACGCGACACCGAACCAATATGGGTCGAACCATTTCGCCGTCTGCAACCACAAGAGCGTCCCGAGACCGATTCCCAATACTAAGGTGAACATGATCGCGAGATGGGTATGCCGTTGCCGCGCAAAAACGAAGATTGCGACGGCGACGGCACCGATCGTCACGAGTTGGATCGGAATATTGTCGACGGCTCGCGTCCAATTTGGGATGTATGCCGCAAACATTGGACGACACCCTCCGTACACCGCCTGGGCCTCGCTGCGCTTGACCCACCCTACCGCGTCACACCGCCGGCTTTTCATACTTCCGATCCGGCGGAATCGCTTTGAGCAGCATGTCGAGTAGCTCTTCGCTTCCCTTGCCGGCCGCTTGGGCGGCGAAGTTGGCGGCCAGGCGATGGCGCAGGGCCGGCTTCACCACCGCTTGCACGTCTTCGATCGAAGCGTGCATCCGGCCGTAGAGCAGGGCGCGAGCCTTCGCGCAGGAAATCAGCGTCAGTACGCCGCGCGGGCCGGCGCCCCAGCTCATCCAGCGATTAACGAAGTCCGGCGCCTCGGGCGTATTCGGACGCGACGCCCGCACCAAGGCCCAGGCGTACCCGAGCACCTGATCGCTCACCGGCACGCGCAGCACGAGCTTCTGAAATTGCACGATCTCCTCGGCCGTGAGCACTTGTTGGATGTCGCCGAGCCGGCCGGTCGTCACGCGGCGCGCGATTTCCCATTCTTCGCCCGGCGTCGGGTAGCCCATGCGAATGTAGAGGAGAAACCGATCGAGCTGCGCTTCCGGCAGCGGATAGGTGCCTTCTTGCTCCAGCGGGTTCTGCGTGGCGAGCACGAAGAACGGTGCCGGCAGTTGATACACCTTGCCGCCGGCGCTCACTTGTCGCTCTTGCATCGCTTCGAGCATCGCGGCCTGCGTCTTCGGCGGCGTGCGGTTCACTTCGTCCGCCAAGATCATGTTGGCGAAGAGCGGGCCGGCGAGAAACTTGTACTCGCGGGCCCGCGTTTCCAAGTTTTCTTGAATGACCTCCGTGCCGGTGACGTCGCTCGGCATGAGGTCGGGCGTGAATTGAATGCGTTTGAACGAAAGATGCAACGCCTTGGCCAGCGAATTGACCAGGAGCGTTTTGGCGAGGCCCGGCACCCCCTCGAGCAATGCATGGCCGCCGGCGAAAAGAGCCGTCAGAGTTTGCTCGATCACTTCGTCTTGGCCGACGATCGTCTTCGCCAACTCGTCGCGCAGGCGGTTATACATCTGCTCGCAACGCGCAACGGCGGCGACATCGTTCTCGGCAGGTTCGGTATCCACGCTCACAGAGGCATCCTCAAGGTGTCATTCGACGTTTTTGAAGTAATTACGTAATCGTTCTTCGTAGCCGTGCGGCGCCGGGCGCTGGGCTTCGGCGCGGATCGCGTTGCGGAGTTCCGCCGGGAGTTTGGCCATCCAGGCGTCGTCTCCCTTGGGGCGATTGTTCGTCGCGGCGATGTCCGCGGCGTTGCGTCCGGCGTTGTTCACGCTCGGCAGCGACGATTCGGTCGCCTGCGCGAATTGCGAAGCGAGCTCGCTATGTTGTTGGGCCTGCTTGTTCGAAGGGCCGGGCTGGCCGTTCTTGGCCTGCGCCGACGGGGCGGTCGGCACGTTGCCCGGCGCGCTGCCCGCCTTGGGCGGGCTCGCCGTTTGTTCGAGTTGCGCGAGTTGCTGCATCGCTTGGGGGCCGGCCATCATCTTAGCCGTGGCTTCCGGCGTGGAAGGGGCCAGACCTTTGCCCATCGCGGTGCTCGGCGGCGTTTCTTGCGGCGCGCCGGCCGCTTCGCCGGGCTTCGAGCCGGGGCCGGGTTGCGGCATGCCGGCGGTTTCGTTCGGAGCGGCGGGCGGGGCCGAGCCTTGCGGCGCGGCGGGGCCCGGCGGCGGCATGGCTCCGGCGGGCGTGGAGAATTCCGAAGCCTTGTCGAGAGCTTGCGCAAGCGCCGTATTGGCGGTTTCGCTTTGCCCGGCGACCTCCTGCGCGGCCTGCCCGGTGACTTGCGCGGCCTGCGAGAACGACTGCATCGCTTCCGTGAGCTTGCGCGCCGCGGCCTCGGCCGCTTCGCTGATCGGCGGCTGTGTCGTGGTCGCCGGAGCCGGTTGCGCCGCGCCTGGTGCCGGCGGCGGTGCGGGCTGCGCGGCCATCGCTTGCTGTAGCGCGTTGCGCTGGTTGGCGATGTCCTGCGTCGACTGTTGCTGCCGGGCCAGCGCGTTCAACATCGCTTGGGCCAGCGCTTGATCGCGTTTCACCATTTGCTCGCGGGCCGCGAGTTCGGCTCCGGCCCGTTGCATGGCTTGGGCGGTTTGTTTTTCCGCGGCGGCGGCTTGCGCCGGCGCGGGCGTCGGCTGTGCCGTGATTGCGGGAGCGGCGGCTTGCGCGGCGGCCTGTTGCGCCTCGCGCAAGGCTTCCGTCGCGCCGGGGTCGAGCTTGGCCGCTTGCGCCGCGAGCTTCTGCGCCGCGGCGGCTTGTGTTTGCATTTTCTGGCGCCCTTGCGCGGCGAGCGCCGCTTGCGCCTGCTCGACGGCCTTCTTCGCCAGGGCAAGGTTCTTTGCGGCGTCGTCTTGGGCCTTCGCCGTTTCGGCGGGGCTCGGTTCCGCGGCCGCTGCGGCTTGGCCGGCCTTGATCGACGACTCTTCCGCCTTGTCGAGCGGCTCGCGCGAGAGCGGGGCGTGCGCAAGCGCGTTCTTCTTCGCCTCGGCGATCGCCGCGCTCACCCGCTCCTGCGCCGCGGCGTCGACTTTGCCGACCGGTTGCTTGGCGGTCTCGGCGGCTTCGGCTTTCGCCATCACCGCGGCTTCTTCCAGTGCTCGGTCGGTGTCGCCGCGGGCTTGTTTGGCTTCCGGCTCTTTACCGTCGAGCGTGAGCTTGGCCGCGGCTTGTGCGTTCTTGCGAGCCGCGGCGAGTTTCTCGGCCAGCGCATCCGGGCGAAGTTCCGCGGCAGCGGCTTGCGCCTTCGGTCGCGCCGCCGCCTGTTGAGCGAGGCGTTCCACTTCGTCGGCCGTTTGCTGTTGACGCGTCACGGCTTCGAGCGGCGTTTCGGCGCGACCTTGTTGATGATCGGCCGCGGCTGCCGCGGCGCTTTGCTGCATCGCTTGGGCTTGCTCGATCTTGTCGGCCAATTCGCGCGCGGCGGCGGCTTCGTTTTTGCCGGCGGCGCGTAGTTGTTCGGCTTCGGCGCGGTCGAGCGCTTGCTCCGCGGCGGCCAGCGCGAGTTGCGCTTCGCCGTTGTTGCCCATCGGCGCGGCGGCCGCTTGATCGACGGCCTGCATCGCCGGTCGCAAGGTGGCGAGTTGCTTATCGGCCTCGCGCGCTAGGCCTTGCGCCTTCGCGGCGGCCTGACGGCGCAGCGCGGCGGCGGCCGCGGCAAGCTTCTGCGCCGCGGTGTTGGCCTGCTGGGCGGCGTTGG
>CAZWDN010000346.1:0-5557 GCA_964633125.1 uncultured Pirellula sp.
ACCGGCTCCGAGGCCGGCCCGTCGGCATGAATCGCACGATGCACGGCAGTGAGCCCCGGCAGGCCGACGTCGTCTTCATCCTCTTCGTCGTCGGCACGAAGCGGCGCGACGAACGCCCAAGCAATCACGAACGGCAAAGAGAGCCAAGATGTCCGGCGGCAAAACAACGGCGACATGCGCATGACGATCCACTTCGCAAGCATGTGGGGCGGAGAAGGGCGGCGGGCGGGAAAGGCGTCGCCGCGCGGGTGGGACGTTCGGGTAACAGAATAACCGACCGAAGTGCCGCCGGGGACTGTAAAACGCCGTAAACCGCCTGACAGTCGCGCTACGCAGATATCCCCGAACGTTTGCCGCCGCGCAGCGCCGCAAGTTACATTGGATTGCGACGACACGACACATCAGGCGGCGGCGATGGCTTCGGCACGGCTCTTTATTTTTGACGCGGATCCCGCCGCGCTGGGGAACTATGAAACCGCGCTCGCCAATTTGGAGCCGACCGAGGTCGTCGTCGAATCCGATCTCGCGAAGGCCCGACGCGCGGTGGAGGCGGAATCGTTCGACGGCCTGATCGTCGGGGTCGATTCCGCCGAGGGTTCGGAACTAGCCCTGGTAGCCGCGGCCCGTTCCCAAGACGCCGATCTTCCGGCGGTGATCGTCTGCCGCAAGCCGACGACGGAGAACGCCGTCGCCGCGCTGGAGTTGGGGAACGTCGACTTCCTCGTGCCGCCGTTGGACGACGACAAGCTTGCCGTCGCCGTCGATCGGATGCTCAGCCACCGCCGCACCGAGGCGGAAAACGCGCTGCTGCGTCGGCGCGCCGAGCGGCCGCACGTGTTCGACGACATGATCGGCACCTGCCCGGCCATGCGCAAGGTGTTCGACGTCATTTCGCAAGTCGCCGATTCGGGCGTCGATTGCCTGATCCACGGCGAGACCGGTACCGGCAAAGAACTCGTGGCCCGCAGTATCCACACGCGCAGTCGTCGCTCGGGAAAACAGTTCGTGCCCGTCGATTGCGGCGCCATTCCCGACAACTTATTGGAAAGCGAGTTCTTCGGTCACGAGAAAGGGGCCTTCACCGGCGCGGAGCGGCGCGAGATCGGTCTGTTGGAATTCGCCGACGGCGGCACGTTCTTTCTCGACGAAATCGGCGAGTTGCCGGTACTGCTCCAAGCGAAGCTGCTGCGCACCTTGCAAGAACGGCGGATCCGCCGAGTCGGCGGCCGCGCGGAAATTCCGGTCGACGTACGGATCGTCGCCGCCACCGCCCGCAAGCTCGAGGAGATGGTCGAAGACGGACGGTTCCGCCGCGATCTCTATTACCGCATCAACGTCGTGCGCATCGATTTACCGCCGCTGCGCGAACGGGGAGACGATCTCGGGCTGCTGGCGGAGCGTTTCGCAGCGAAATACAGCCGGGAGATGGGTCGCACGATCCACGGCATCTCGCCCGAAGCGTATCAGGTGATGACCCACTACGCCTGGCCGGGCAACGTGCGGGAATTGCAGAACGTCATGCGCCGGGCCATAGCGCTGTCGACCGACACGCTGATCGGCCCGGAAGACTTGCCGGAATCGCTCGTCGCCGAGGCGGGCCGCGCCACGACGGCCGCCGCTCTGAGCGACACGATGCTCACCTCCGGAAGCGATGAGGGGTACTTCGCCCTACGTGACGCCTACCTCGCGAAGTTCGAGCGGCAATATCTCAGCGACTTGCTCGCGCGCCATCACGGCGACGTAAAGGCCGCGGCCCTGGAAGCCCGCCTCCCCCGCGGCACTCTCTATCGCCTGCTGAAGAACAACAAACTCGACGGCGGGAAGTTCCGCTAACCCTCGGCTGGCGGCGTTCCGGGGGCCGTCACAATTTTGTGAATCGCGCTGCGCCGGTGTGAAAGCACGAAAGTCCCGTGTTTTGCGGCATTCCGCGATTCCGACGGTTCCACCGGCGCAACTTCTTCGCGAACCAACGACGACGACGCAGCGGCGCGCGCCGGCCGCGTAAAAAAATTTCGGCATTCGCAAACGGCGTGATTTGCGGCACTTCGACGTCGGTCGCGAGGCAATTCGGATGCTAGGTGCGAGTTCCGGCACGCAGCGTGCATTTAGCAATTCCCAGTCAACATCAACCATTCGTCGGCAACTCCTCCTGAGCAAGCCGACGCACTTTAAGAAGGAGAATTGCCATGAAAAAGATCGAAGCCGTCATTCGCCATTTCAAGCTCGAAGCCGTCAAGAACGCGCTGAGCGAAAAGGGCATCAAGGGAATGACCGTTACGGAAGTGCGTGGTTTCGGCCGCCAAAAAGGTCACACCGAAACCTACCGCGGCGCTGAATACGCCGTCGACTTCATCCCGAAGGTGAAGCTCGAAGTCGTGGTCCACAACGAAGATCTGCAAAAGGTGATCGACACGGTCGTCAACACGGCCCGCACCGGCCAAGTCGGCGACGGCAAAATCTTCGTGAGCGACCTGTCGAACGTGATTCGGATCCGCACCGGCGAACAAGCCGATTCGGCCATCTAACCGAGAGTCGTCGGTAGCCGGCAATAGAATGCCGGCTACCGGCTCTCGAAGATCGAGGGCGACGCAGCGCACGCCGACGCCCTGAGAGCCCCGCGGGAGTCTATCTCCCCGGGGCCCTTTTATGCGCCGACCTTTTCTAGCCCTTCTTTTTCTTCTTGGCGTCCGGACGCATCGTGAGCGTCTGCTCTTTCTTCTTGGCGGTCGTGATCACCTTCGAAACCTTACCTTGCTTCTTGGCCGTGGCGGCCGACTTCGCCGCTCGCTCGACGTTGCGCTTGCCGATTCCGGTCTTCTTACTTTCCGCCATGACAGATCGCTCCTTGCATTTTAGATTCCTTCGTTCTTAACAATCGCCGCCAAGCCGCTACACCGCAGCCATCTCGCGCGGACCGGCCGCCAACAGTTCCGCGGAGGCTCCGTCGGCATACTTGGCAAAGTTCTTGCGGAACAGTTCCGCCAGATGGGCCGAAGTCTTATCATACGCCGCACCGTCGCTCCACACCTTGCGCGGCGTGAGAATCGCTTCCGGCACGCCGGAGCAACGCGTCGGCACGTGGAAGCCGAACCAGGGGTCGACTTCCGTCGGCGCAGTCGCCAACTCTCCCGAGTGGATCGCATCGATGATGGCCCGCGTGTACTCGAGCTTCATCCGCAGTCCGGTACCATAGGCTCCTCCCGACCAGCCGGTGTTCACCAGCCAGGCCTCGGCGCCGTGCTCGCGCATTTTCGCGGCGAGCATTTCCGCATATTTCGTCGGATGCCACACCAAGAACGCCGCGCCGAAGCAGGCGGAGAACGTCGCCGTCGGCTCCTTAATGCCGACTTCCGTGCCGGCTACCTTGGCCGTGTAGCCGCTGATGAAGTGGTACATCGCCTGCTCCGGCGAGAGCTTGCTGACCGGCGGCAGCACGCCGAAGGCGTCGCACGTCAGGAGGATGATATTCTTGGGATGCCCGCCCATGCAGGGAATCTTGGCGTTCGGAATAAACTCAATCGGATACGAGCAGCGCGTGTTCTCGGTGATGGAGATATTCGAGTAGTCGACGCGGCGCGTCCGCTCGTCATAGACGGCATTCTCCAACACCGAGCCGAAGCGAATGGCGTTGAAAATCTCCGGTTCCTTCTCCGCGGATAGGTTGACGCACTTTGCGTAGCACCCCCCTTCGATATTGAACACCCCTTCATTGCTCCAGCAGTGTTCGTCGTCGCCGATCAGCGCGCGTTGCGGGTCGGCGGAAAGGGTCGTCTTGCCGGTGCCGGACAGTCCGAAGAAGAGGGAAACATCGCCGTCGGGTCCCTCATTGGCCGAGCAGTGCATCGAGAACACGCCCTGCTTCGGCATCAGGTAGTTCATGATCGTGAACACGCCCTTCTTCATCTCGCCGGCGTACTCCGTGCCGAGGATCACAAACTCCTTCATTTCGAAGCTGAGGTCGATCGTCGTACGCGAAGTCATTTGCTCCGTGTGCAAGTTTGCCGGGAATTCGCCGGCGTTGAAGATCACGTAGTCCGGCTCACCGAAGTTTTCCAACTCGTCGCGAGTCGGACGGATCAGCATGTTGTGCATGAAGAGCGCGTGGTAGGGTCGGGCGCAGATGATACGCACCTTGAGCCGATACCGCGGATCCCAACCTGCAAAGCCGTCGATTACGTAGATCTGCGAGCGGAAGTTTAAGAAATCAATCGCGCGCTGGCGATTGACCAAGAAGGAGTGCTCGGCAAGCGGAATATTAACTTCGCCCCACCAGATGTCGCCGCTCGAGGCTTGGTGCTGTACGACGCGCTTATCTTTGGGACTCCGACCGGTCTTCGATCCGCTGCGCGAGAGCAAGGCTCCGACCGACGAGATCGCGCCGTGGTCGCTCTTGATCGCCTCTTCATAGAGCCGAGCCGGCGGCGGATTGCGGAGATATTCTTTGTGGTAAATGCCGTAACGGCTTAAGTCGGGAAGTCCGGCCATGATGAATCAGCTAGCCTCGATAAAAGTCAGTTCGGTTTCAAAAACGTCGACAACGGGGCGAGCGATGACGACGGTCGTAGAGCTCGGCAGTGCTACTTGGATTTCTTCGCTTCAGGCTTCTTTTCCACAGGCTTCGCATCCGCCGGTTTCTTGTCAGCCGGTTTCTTCTCGTCGAGCTTCGCATCCGCTTGCGATTTCGCGGCGGGCTTCACGGGCTCGACCGGCTTCTTCTCCGCCGGTTTCGCAGCGGGCTTTGCTTCCGATTTCGCAGGCTCCGCGGGCTTCGCCGCCTCGGCGGGCACGGCGGCCGCAAACGGCTTCATCTCCGTCGGCCCGTTGAGCTTTACGCCCTTCGAGGCTTCCGGCCGCGGGACGGCGAGCAATTCCTCGCGGCCCGGCAAAGTCCAAATGCGAACCGAGGGAATCTTACCGGTCGAATCGTACGCGCTCCCTGCGGCGAGGCGCTTGCCGTCGGCAGTAAGTGCCGCGGCCCACACTGTGGTCGTAAAACCGTCGAGCACGGCGGTCTCCGTGCGCTTCGCCGGGTCGATCAATCGCACCGTGCGATCGTAACCGCCGGCGACGACGAGTTTTCCGTCGGCCGCGGCGGCGAGCGACGTCACCCAATTGCGTTGCGAAGGGAGTTCGGCGGTTTGCTTCGCCGACGCGACGTCCCAAAGCTTAATCGCGCGATCTTCGCCGCCGGAGACAAACGCTTTATCGGCCGTGACCCACGCCAGCGTAAGCGCGGCCTCGGTGTGGCCTTCGAGCTTAGCCTTGGGGGCGGCCTTCGCGACGTCCCAAAGCAGAATCGTTTTGTCGTCGCTCGCGGTGACGAGCGTCTTACCGTCGGACGTTAACAGCAGCGCGTTCACTGCGGCCGTGTGCCCCGTGAACTTTTGCTTCTCTACCGGCTTCCCGCTGGATACATCCCAGAACCGGACGACGCCGTCTTCCGACGCCGCGGCCAGCAGCCCGGAGCCCGGCACGAACGCGAGCGCCTTGATCCAATGCGTGGCGGCTTCCCAACTGCCGCGTTCTTTGCCGTCGGCCGTGTTCCAAAGCTTGATGG
>CAZWDN010000347.1:0-5538 GCA_964633125.1 uncultured Pirellula sp.
TCGTGGCCGAACAATTCGCTTTCGAGCAAGTTGTCGGGAATCGCCGCGCAGTTGACGGCCAAGAATTGCTTGTCCGCGCGCTTGCTGTGATGGTAGATGGCGCGAGCGATTAGTTCCTTGCCGGTACCGCTTTCACTCTGAATGAGCACCGTAACATTTTGCGGCGCGACGCGGCCGATCGACTTAAACACGTCTTGCATCAGCGGACAACGCCCGACGATTTGATCGGCCTCGAGTTTCGGATGCGCCTCGCGCGGCAACTCGACCGGCGTGCTCATCAGCCGGCGAATCTCCAATGCGCGATCGACCAGTTCGCGTAATTTTTGCAAATCGAGCGGCTTCAGCAGGTAGTCGTACGCGCCCAACTTCATTGCTTCGATGGCGGTGTCGCTGGTGCCGCCGGCGGTGATAAAAATCACCGGCAGCTTAGGGTCCCAGCCGTGAAACTTACGAACGGCTTCCAAGCCCGAGATCTCCGGCAGCATGATGTCGAGCAATACGACATCGGCCCCGGCTTTGAGGATTTCCATTCCTTCCGGCACGTCACGAGCCGTCTTTACGGTGATCGACGTATTGGCGAAGGCCTGCGTAATCAGATGCAGCGTGGCGCGGTCGTCGTCGATAGCAAGGAGCGTCGGCATGGTTGTCCCCAGAGAATTCCGGTGTGTTTGGGAATTCGAACCGGTGTTTTTGCACCAACTCGATCGATTCTAGCCCCGGTGTTCGGCGGAGGCTACTAATGTCGCATGAAGAGCTCTAAGTTCTTGGCAACGCATAGGTTTCGCGGGTTAGTCTCACAAATGCCGTCAGGTTTTGCGCGGCTGCTTTTCAGCCGCATTGGTCGATTGATACTCAATCGTCATAAGAAACGGTCGAAGTTCGCGCGTTGAAATGCGACTGCAGAAAAAGCACGCGGCGTTACGACGCACGGAATTGTAAGTTCGGCCGACGTAACACCGTCCGGCGCGGTGCCGAATTGTCCGCGACCCTCTGTTGCGAATGGCGTGCCGAAAGCCAAATCGACGCCCGGGCAATCAATCCGCCTCCGCGCTTGAGAGTGCGCGGTCGTCGGGCTATGCTTGGCGACCGCTCGCGTGACGTAGTTTGGCTTGCCACGCCCCCTTCATCTTTGCAGGTTCTCATCCGATGTTTACTCGCCTTGTTGTTTTCGCATTCGCCGGCCTGCTGTTGTTCGCGCCCTCGACACGAGCGGAAGAAGAGTGGGTAACTTTGTTCAACGGCAAGGATCTGACCGGTTGGAAGGCCAACGAGTTGCCGGAGAATTGGGAAGTGAAGGACGGGGTCATCCACGGCCACGGTAACCGCAGCCACCTCTTCTACATGGAAAAGGAGTTTACGAACTTCCACTACAAGGCCGACCTGAAGCTCACTAAGGGAAGCAACTCCGGCATGTACTTCCGCACGCAACATGCCGACAGCGGCTGGCCGAAGGGTTACGAAGCCCAGGTAAACAATAGCCACAAGGATCCGAAGCGCACCGGCTCGCTCTACAACTTCGTCAACGTCGGCGAGCAACTCGTGCCCGACGACACGTGGTGGACCCAAGAAGTGATTGCCGAGGGGAACCACATCACGATTAAGGTGAACGGTAAGACGGTCGTCGACTTCACCGACCCGGACAAGACCTACCTGAAGGGGTACTTCGCCTTTCAGCAGCACGATCCGGGCAGCAAGGTCGAAATCAAGAACGTCATGGTCAAAGAGTTGCCTTAGCGGAACCTCTTGCCCCGGTTTTTACGGGGTTTGATTGCATTTGCCTGCGTCGCTGATTAGTCTGACTGCTGAACAACGTTTCGCGGCTTGTGTGGGATTCGCCGATCGTAGGAACTGGGGTCGCTATGAATATGCGTTCGACTTTTTCCGTCGCGCTGCTGATGTTAGGCGTCTTGTCGGCGCCACCCGCGATGCGCTCCGCAGATGCGATCGACGACAAGGTTTTGGCTTCCGTCTATCACGAAGGTTTGAAGGCGTTCTACGCCGGCGATAATCGCTCGGCGCATGCAACGCTTTCGCAAGCGATTGACGCCGGGAGCAAGGACCCTCGCTGCTATTACATCCGCGGGTTCGTCAATGCACGTCTAGGCCGCATGCCCGAGGCCCAGCAAGATTTCACGAAGGGGGCCGAACTCGAAGCGCAAGACTTCGACGTGTTCTACAACGTGAGCCAAGCGTTGGAGCGTATCCAAGGTCCGGAGCGTCGCGCTCTGGAGACGTATCGCACGGCCGGACGTAAGCACGCGCTGGCGGCAGTAGAGAAGATTCGGCTTGAGCAGTTCCAGCGTTTCGATCCGACGGCGGTTGCGGCGCCTGCGGCCAATCCGCCGGCTGCGGAAACGCCGGCGGCTGCTCCGCCGGTTGCGGGCGATGCCGCGAATCCGTTCGGTACTCAGCCCGCCGCGCCTGCCATGCCTGCGACTGCTCCGGCCGACGCCGGCAATCCGTTTGGAGCGCCTTCCGCTCCTGCCGCGCCCCCTCCCGCTGCGCCGCCGGCGGCCGCTCCTCCGGCAGCCCCCCCTTCGGCAAATCCTTTCGGCTCCTAATTTTCCGCAAAGAATCCGCAGCGCTTATAGCGCGGCGAAGAAAGAAATTGACCCGTCCTCCGGGGGCGGTTATCGTCATTCAATAAGGACAAGCTTATTTGAATGCACTTGCTTGCCCGACCGGTTAGACTAATACCGTCCGCCCGCCTCCCAAGTTTGCGCCCTGCCTGAGACCGCTCGCCGTCGGATCGTGCCGCTCTGCCGGTTTCCATCCTCGGCATCCCTCCTGCCTCCTGCCCGCCTCGCCTCTCGCTAAGGACCCGAGCGCCATGATGCGTCTCGTAGTTAAGCTTTTCGTGCTCGCGAACATTGTGTTCGTCGCCCACGGTATTGCCACCGCTCAAGTTCCGACCCTTTCTCACACGGTGCCCTATGCCGTCGTTCCCGGTAAGACAACCGGCGTAACGTTCCACGGCGACGGGTTGCTGGAAGCCGTGTCCGTATCAACGAGCATTCCCGGCGCCGAAGCGCGCTTCGTGCCGCAGCCAGCGGGCAAGGGGGCATCCGCCCCGAGTCCGAAGATCGCCAAATTTGACGTCACCGTTCCGGCGACGGTCGTTCCGGGCGTTTATGGCGTACGCGTCACCACCAAGGCGGGAGCGACTAACCTGCGGTTGATCACCGTCGACGATCTGCCGACGATTGCCGAAGAAACCACGAATAAGTCGGTTGCGAAAGCGCAGCCGTTGAAACTGCCGATCGCCGTCGACGGCGTCGCCGAAGCGGAGTCGTACGACTATTTCAAGTTCCACGCTGAAGCGGGGCAACGCATTGCGGTGGACGTCGTCGCGCGCCGCATGGGCTCGACGCTCGACCCGGTCGTGCGCCTGCTCGATTCCGCCGGTCATGAGTTGGCCTACGCCGATGACGACGAATCGACCGGACCCGACGGCCGCTTTACCTATCGTATTCAGAAGACCGGCGACTATCTCCTTGAGTTGCGCGACATTCGCTATACCGGCGGAGCGACGCATCGTTATCACTTGCGGATCGGAGATTTCCCGCTGCTCGCCACTCCTTACCCCATGGGCGTACAGGCCGGCACGACGTCGCTCGTCGAGGCCGTCGGCTACGATGTCGGCGCATTGAAGCCGTTGCGCACCGCGGTGCCTGCGAATTACTCCGGAAAGCAATTGCCGCTCGCCGCGCGCTACGACGGCGGACAAGGTTCCGGCTTTACGCTTCTGGCCGTCGCGCCGGCCGCCGAACAAACGGAAAGCGAGCCGAACGACACGCAGGAAACCGCGTCGCCGCTGACGCTCGGCGGAGCGATCAACGGTCGCTTCGAAACGCCGAAAGATCGCGACCGGTTCCAACTGGAAGGCAAAAAGGGAAGTCGGTTCCGTTTCGTCGGTCGCACGCGCGGCTTTGGTTCGCCGACGGACCTCTTCTTGCGAATGCTCGACAAAGACGGCAAGGTCGTCGCCGAAGCGGAAGACGCCGGTTTGGAAGAGGGCGTGCTCGATTACACGTTTGCCGCCGACGGTGCTTACTTCTTGGCCGTGGAAGACCTGCTCGGTCGCGGCGGACCGCAGTTTACCTATCGCATCGAGATCGAACCGTATCAACCGAGCTTCTCGCTGGCGGTCGACGTGGCGAAGTTCGACGTTCCGCACGGCGGAGTGGCCAAGGGGAAAGTGACGGCGACCCGCGTCGGCTTCAACGGCCCGATTACGCTCAAGGCCGAATTTCTCGGCGAGGCGCACGGCATCACGGCCGTAGGCAGCATTCCCGAGGGAAAGAACGACGGCGTGCTGACGATCACGGTGCCGAAGACGGCGCCGCTCGGCTCGGTCGTCGACGTGCGCATCGTCGGTGAAGGGGCCGTCGATAAAGAAGGGAAGCAAAAGCTCACCGCCTTCGCTTCGGCTGCAGTACCGCTGCGGACGTTGCTCGGCGGATTGGCGAATCCGCCGCTCGACCTCCTTGAACGACTGCCGGTTTCCGTCGCGCCGCCGGTTGCCGATTTCCTCAAGTTGACCACTTCGACGAAGACGGTCGTCCTGCCGCAACTTGTCGGCAAAGCGACGCTGGTCGTGAAGGTGGAGAAGCTCAATAAGTTCGACGCCCCGGTAAAATTGGCGATTGAGGGCCTGCCCGCCGGCGTTTCGGCGAAAGTCGCCGACATCGAAAAGGGAAAGAACGAAACGACCATTGAGTTTTCGGCCTCGCGTACCGCCGCGGCGCTCGATCAAACTTTTCGGCTGACCGCTTCGGCCGTGCTCGTCGATCAGCCGAAGTCGTATGCGGTGGAAGATCTCACGCTGCGTATCGCGCCGGCGGTAGAGGCCCAAGCCGCGGCGTCGGCCGTGCTCGTGCCCGGCACGAAGCAGACGGTAAAAATTGAAATCACTCGCCACGCCAAGGCCGCGCCGATCACGCTGAGTTGGAAGTCGCTGCCCAAGGGGGTGACGGGAGCCAAGGAATGGACGGTCGCCGCCGATCAAAAGTCGGCTGCCGCCGAACTGACCGTGGATGCCAAGGCGCCGCTCGGTCCCGCCGTCGGTCGACTCTCGGCGACCACGGACGTCGACGGCCGCAAGGCGACGATTGATCTCGGCACGGTGTCGTTGGTGGTCGCCGCGCCAAGCGCGCCGACCGCCGCGAAACCCGCCGCCGCGAAGTCTGCGGCAACAGAGGCCGCACCGAAGCAAACCGCCGATAAGAAAGAAGCCGACAAGCAAACAGCCGGGAAGTAAGTAGCGACCGATTCGATTTGCGACGACGTCGCTTGCCACACCTTGGTTTGAGGAGAGCCGCACGATGCAAGGAATCATCAAGACCGCCGGAACATGGGCCGCCGCGTTGGCGTTGTGGAGCGGCGTTACAGGCGTCGTGCGGGCGGAGAGCGCCGCCGCCACGAAGGCCATGGGAATGAAGCCCGCCGGCGCGGATATGGCCGGCATGGGAATGGATTCCGTCTCCATGCGGGCGACGGAAACCACGGCCATCGCGCCGATCGTCGTCGGTAAGCCGG
>CAZWDN010000348.1:0-5511 GCA_964633125.1 uncultured Pirellula sp.
TCGGATGCAGCCGACAGCCGACGACCACGGCCAAGATAACCCAGCCGACGATCGTAGGCCGCAGCAGGAGCAGCCAAGCGGTGCCGACGACGACCGCGACCAATTGCGGCCAACGGAGGAGGCCGTCGATGCGAGCAAACGCCCAACACGCAAGCGTCAACAACACGCAGGCGGCGGGCAAGTAATAGAGGCGCCAATCGGGATGCGCTTCCCGCGGCGCGATGCGGAGCCGAAGTTCGGCGAGTTCCTCGTCGGCGGCCAGGTACACGGCGTCGCAAGCGTCGGCCGGTCCGCTGCGCCAGAGCATCGCGAGGTCGACGGCGGCCGGCGGAGCGAGCGTCGCCTCGGGCAACTTCGCGGCGGCCGATTGCACGTCGGACGCCGCCAGAAATTCGCGCAGGACGCGGCCCTCTTCCGCATCGCCGAGTAGCGTCGCGTCGAGTCGCAGGTCGCGCACCGTTTCCAAGCGATCTTGCACGAGCGGCGCGGCCCATTCGGCCGCGGCGCGCGAGCCGTCGCCGGCCAAATCGGCCAGCACGGCGTCGAGCGCGGTGAGTCGGATTTGTCGTGAACGAAGCGCGCCGACGAGATTACCGTCGGCCGGCAAGTGCCGCGGACCGCTCCGCTGCGACAACACGGCCGCCAGCGAGCGCTCCGTGCGCACGCCTTCCCAGCGCGGTACGGCAAACGCCTCCGTGTGCGAATCGCCGGAACCATAGCCGCGCGCCGGCAAGCGATAGAGCACATCGATACCGTGCGGCATCTGCTCCGATGCGAACGGCACCGTCCAGACCCCCGCGGCGGCCGGCTCGGCGTTGACGACCGCGCCGGCCGCCGTGACGAGCAACAACTCCGCATCCGCCGGCAGCAGCAACACGCCGGCGCTCGTCGAGGCCGGTTCCATCAAGAACGAACTCAAGCCGACCAGCGCGCCGTCGCTGCCGGGAAGCAAGCGATGCTCGGCCAAGCGCACATACGGCCGGCCGCCCCCGCGCGCCGATCGCAACACGGCCTGCGGATCGGGGCCGACGATGCGGTACGTATCCCACTCGTCGTCGGCCGTGCCTTTGCTCGCGACCTTGCCCAAGCGTGTCGGCGCCAGTTGCGATGTTTCCCAACGAATCGGCGTGAGTCCGCTGTGACGCGGCAAACGCAGCAAATGCACGACCGACGGCACGCGCAGCAGCCGGGCCACCGGCAACGGCTCGTCGCGCCGCGCTTCGGTGAGCCCGGCCTGAATCAATACTTCAAACTTACCCGCGATCGCCTGCCGGGGCCGGAGCACCAAGCGCCGCATCGCGTTGCCCGTGCCCGCCACCACCTCATACGGCATCGACGGCGACAAGGCCAGCGGCGTCGCAATTTGCGGCGGCAATTCGAGCGTTAACTCATCGAGCAACCCGTTCTGCACGTCGACGGCGATCCGCAATTCATATTGCCACGATTTCCCCTCCGGCAGATATGTGGAAACGAGCTGCGCCGCGGCCGTTTGCGGATTGGGCGACACTTTCAGTTTGGCCGCCGGCGCGGAGCCCGACACTTGCAGCACGTCGATCACACGGGCACCGACGACGCCGGCCTCGGCCGTTTCGACGCCGAGGTTCTTGAATTGCGTCGCTCCCTCGATGCCGGCGAGCACCTCGGGCAAACGGGCGATACGCACGAAGCGTTCGTCGGCGCGAGCGCCGAGCAAGCGCACCAGCGGCAGCGCAACTTCGCCGCCGAGCGACAACGACGTCGCCGCATCCTCTCCGGCGCTTGCCTTGGGCTTTTTGTCGGCGACCGGCCCCGCCGGCGGCAGCGCGCCGCGCAGGGTCAGGCGATGCTTCTCGCCGATGGGCGTCCGGAGAAACACCATGACTTTGCCCTGTTCGTCGCGCGACCAACGACCTACGCGACCGCCGGAATCGTCGCCGACCTCGGCCACGTCGACCGAATCGATCGTCATTTCCGGCGGGGTTTGCAACTCATGGTGGTAGACCAATCCTTCGGTAACGTCGATTTCCGCCTCCAGCGCGACGTCCAACCGTCGCGCGCCACAAACCACGACTTGCGTCTGCCGCGCATCGAATACGGCGCGCTTCGGACGCGCCGACAACGTCCACGTGTTGGTCGTCGCCGTCAGCGTATAGGCCGCTTGCGGGAGCAACGTCTCGCTTCCCCAGGCCTTGAGAAACTCCGGCACCGCCAGCGGCTGGAGACCCTGACCGAGCGACACGCTCGACTCCAGCAGCGGATCGACGCTGTAGGCGAAGAGCCGCAGGCCGGGGGTTTCGTCGGCCAGCCGCAGTTCCGGTCGCCGCATGTTCCCCACGCCTGCGCCGCCCGTGAGCAAGAAGCTCACTTCGACGGTCGCTTCCTTCACGATCGGTCGCGCGAGTTCCAAGCGAATGCGCTGCCCGACCACGGCCTGATCGTTCGTAATCGGCGTTTGTTCGACGTCGGCGATCAACGAATCTTCGCCGCGTTTCGGCAGCCATTGCAGACGCGGGTCGGCCGTGAGCAGAATCTCCTTCACGCCGGCGGCCGGCGGACGCACGACGAGCCGCAGGTCGAGCACCATCGAGCCGGGCCTCACGCGCAACCACGTGAGCCGATCGACCGAATAAGCCTGCGCCTCGACGCCGGACTGCGCCGACCAAGAGAGCGAAAGCTTGTCGGCCACGGCGAGCCGCACTTGCGCTTCATGCCGATCCATAGACCAGCGCAACGTCTCGGCCGCGCCGGCGACCGCGAGATCCGTGAGTTCCGGAGGCGCCACGACGCGCAACTCCGCGTCGGTGACGCGCGGCACCGCGATGGAGAACGACGTCTCCGCGCCGACGGCGGCCGCGGGACGCAACGTCAGTTCCAGCCGCGCGGCTCCCGCTTCGGCCACATCCAGCACGATCGATTGCCCGCCGAGAGTCGCTTCGACGTCGACCATCCGCCCGTCGATCATCGCCGTCAGCGTCCCCGCGCCGCCCGCCGGCAGCCACGGGCCGACGCCGAGCGGCACCGTCACCCGGGCCGGACCTTGCATGGCGAACAAGTCGAACGTCGCAACTAGTTCCGTGACGACGTAGCGAGCCTGCTCGACATCGCGCGCGATATGCGCCGTGTAACGAGCGCTCTGAATCAATACAGGCGCGTCGACGACGGCGTCCGTTCCCGCACGGCTCTGCAAGCTTCGCAACAGCCGCTCCGGTACTTGATAACGATCGCCGCTCGGTTTCCCCTGCTCATCTACGGGAATAAACACCATCGCGGCGGGCGGCTGCGGCGCATCTTCGGAGGGGGGCGTCGCGGCGGGCGATTGCGCATGTGCCGAAGCGGCCAATCCAGCGAGAACCAACCAGATCGACAACGGCGCCGCGCGCGACGGCGTCGACGCGCTGCGCCGCTCCGCTTCGTTCACCGCGCCGACTCCCAAACGTTGCGAACGCTCGCGCCCCCGCGGCGGCAAGATCACGCAAACGACGACGCCCGCCGCCAATCCCAAGAACAGCGAGGCGGCGCCCACCCCGACCCAGTCGGGCAGCACGGCCGCCATGACGGCGAACATGCACGCGGCCGACGGCAAGAGCCCGCGCCGGGCCATGAACAAAAAGCGGCCGAGCACAAAACCGGCGGCCGCGAAAGCCAAGGCCAACAGCGGCGGAATCTCGCGCCGAATAATCCACACGCCCCACGTATCTCCTTCCAGCGGCACGACGTAGTCTTGTCCCTGCGGTTCGCCGGCAAATAAGCTCGGGCTCGTCGGCAACATGCTCCACGCGCCGGGCGGCACCGATTTCCAATCGCCCAATTCACAGGGAGGTTCCGCCTCCCCACGGCTCGCCTGTAAAGCTTGGGGCGTGAAGACGCGCAGCGTATCGTCGTCGTCGCTATAGGCCGCGCCGCCGGCGGTCAGCACGAAGCCGCGACCGTCGACGGCCAACACCAAGCCCGCGGCTTCCAACGTCTGCTCGCCGATCGCCTTGTCGTCGTCGGCCCTACGGATTTTCAACGCCACGGCCGACTCCGCGGAAACACCCGCCGCGCGCAACATTTGCGCGTCGAAACGCAACGACGTCGCGGCACCGGCCGGTTGACGCTGGAGCGCCGCTTGCCAAACCTCGGCCCACGTGAGCGGCCGCCGGGAGTCGGCCGCCGCATTGCTCCGCTCGCGCACGACCGCGCCGAGCGCCGCGTGCAGTCGCGCCGCTTCGGCGACGTCGCGCATCGCGCGCGGCAGCCGCAAACCGGTCGTCCGAACGACGCCGCCGAGGCCCGCCGGAAGCGTCAGAGTCGCCGTCGTGTCGTGCGAAACCAGCGGACCGAACAGGCGACGCAAGTTCAGTCCCCCTTCATGGTTCCGCAGCGAGCGCAATCCGGCGTCGGCCGGCACGTCGAACGACGTCGGCACCGCCACCTCGCGCACGGTTAATAGCACGGGCACATCGAGTCGTACTACGGGAAGTTCGAGCATGCGTAGGCGCCCGGAAGCTTCGTCGGTCGTCGTAAAGTCGACTTCCACGCGCATCAACGCGCCCGCCGAATCAAGCTTGAGTTCCGCCTCGCGCCCCTGAATGTCTTCCTGAACGACGCCGTTCACGCGCACGGCGACCAGTTGCGCAGGCTCGTCGACCGAAAGTCGGCAACGGCCGGTTTGCAACGCCTGTGCGTATAAGGTCGCGCGATGTACGAGTCGACGGGCGGCGTCGTACTTCGAATCGTAGCGCAAGAGCCACACGAGCGCCGCCGGAGACGAGTGCTCATGTCCGCGCACCTGAGCGACTTCCAGCGCCGCGAGTTCCGAAGTCGAAGCCGGCCCCGGCTGGTAACGAAACAGACCGCGCAGGCCAGACTCTTCGGCATCGTCGGCGGCCGGCAGCGGCGCAAGCGTACGATTGATCAGTCGGACCGGTAGGGCGGCCTCGGCGGTCACGCGCACTTCGCCCGACTGCGGCGATGCGTCGACGACCGAAGCGAGAGACACGGGAGCCTGCGCCGTGAACGGCGACTCGCGACTTCCCTCCAATTCCACTTCGCCCGGCGGCGGTTTGCGAAACGTGATCTCCCAGATTTCTTCCGCAGCGACGTTCGCCGGACCGGTCGTCGCCCCCTCGGTTGCCGGAAGTCGTACGGCGGTGATCTGCCCGCCGCGCCCGCCGCCGAGCGTCCATTGCAGCGGCGTCGGCTTCGCAGGCACGATCCGCACGCGCACTTGCTCCAACGGCGTGCCGGCGGCGTTGCTCAAACGAATGCGATAGTCCTCGCGCAATTGCCAAGCCGACGGCGCCGCCGCGGGCGTCTCGACCGGCGCCGTCAACCGAGCGTCGACCGCCACGACGGCGGCAAAGTCGGCCAGGCCGCGACGGACGTCGACCTCCCAGAAGTCGGTGCCGGACAGTAGATAATCGGCCGCAAAGCCGCCGAGCAGTTCGCGACGCACCGGGTCGAGTCGCTCCGCGGAGACAATCGCCTTGGAATCTTCGCCGTCGCGCAGTTGCAACCGCAGCCCTTCTTCGGCGCGCAGCCCGTAGAGCG
>CAZWDN010000349.1:0-5485 GCA_964633125.1 uncultured Pirellula sp.
CTCACCGACATCGGCGGCCGCGGCACGCCGCCGCGACGTCCCTGCAACTCCATGCAATACCGCACGTTCGCCGGCAGGTTGTGATCGAAGATCGCGTTCCAAATCGGCAGCAGCTTCTCGTGCAGCGCGAGCCCGCGCGCGTGGTCGCCGGCTTGCGCCGCGTTCCAAAGGTCGACGCACAACGTCGGCGCCGCCGTCAGGATCGCCGCAATCGCACCGACCGACCCCAACGTGAACGACGGATACAACAGTGCGTCGACCGCCGTCATGATGCGCGAGCGGTTCCCCGCCAGCAACAGCAAGTCGGCCAGCAGTTTCATATCGCCGGCGCTCTGTTTCACACCAATCACGCCCGGCACTTCGTCGATGATGCGCGTTAACAGCGACGGCGACAGATACGTCCACGGCACGACGTTATAAATCAGAATCGGCAACTCCGTCGCCGCGGCGATATCCGCGAAGTGCCGCACCATCGCGTCGTCGTCCGGGCGAAACACGTAATGCACCGGCGTGACCTGCAGCGCCGCCACGCCGTACTCGCGCACCGCGCGGCCGCGTTCGATCACGGCCGCCGTGCTGTCGGCGATGATGCCCGTGATCACCGGCACGCGTCCGGCTGCCGTCTCGCTCACAATCGCCGTAATACGCCGCGTTTCGTCGGTCGAGAGTGTATGCCCTTCGCCGGTGCTACCGCACACCGCTAGGCCGTGAATCTTCGCCCCTTCGATCAGATAACTAGTTTCTTCGCGGAGCGCCCCTTCGTCGATCGAGCCGTCGGCGCGAAACGGCGTCACCATCGGCGCCACGATCCCGTAAATGTTTTCATGCATAACCACACATCTCCTGGTTCGACATTCCGCCTCCGCCCCGTACGACAAGCCTGATTCTCGCCGCGCGGCAACGATTCCGATAGCCGCGCATTGACTTATCGCCGCGCGCGAATTCACATAGAGACGGCAACCGAAGAACCGCCGCCGCCACTCGTCACCCGCCACTCACCATTCGCCACTCTATGACGATCACTCCCATGAAAGCGGTCACCGGCCTGCGCGCCGCGCTCGAAGGCTTCGCCGCGCGCCATGCCGCCTTGCGCGTCGGCGAAGGCACGGCGCCGCGTCGGCCGCTTGAATGCTTTCGCCGCTTGCGTCTCGCCGCCGAGGCCGGCAACTACCGTCGCTTCGCCGCCGACGACGGCGCGCTGCATCGCTCGATCATCCGGTTAGCCGACGTTCCCGGCCTCGCGGCGGCGTGGGAAGCCTCGTTCGCCGCGCAGCGCGAGTTTCGTCTGCACACGCTGCGGCGTTGCTGGCCCGACTTGGCCGTGCTGTTCGAATCGCATCGTCCGTTGGTCGACGCCGTCGCGGCGGGTGACGCCGAAGCGGCCGAACAGGCGGCCATCGCGCATCTCGACGCCGTCTGGTTTCGCCTCGCCGCCGCCACCGACGACGCCTCGCTCCCGCGCGACCCCTGCGCTCGGGCCTGCGCGTATCTCGCCTTCCACTTTCACGAAAGCATTCGCCTGCCGCGATTGGCTCGCGACGTGGCCGGTTGCAGCCCGGGCCATCTGGCGCGGCTCTTTCGCGAGCAGACCGGCCTCTCGTTTCGCGACTACCTCATCGAGCTACGTCTGCAAAAAGCGGCCGACCTGCTCGAGCGCACGCAACTCCCGATCGGCCAAATCGCCGGCCGCGTCGGCTACGACGACCCGTCGCGCTTCACGATCCACTTCCGCCGCCGCTTCCGCCAAACCCCCGGTAAGTTCCGCCGCCAACTCCCGGGCACGCGCTAGGCCGACGGGAGCGATCGACTTAACTGCGCCACCGCCGCCTCGTCCGGCCCCGTACGCTCCGAACTCCCACACGAAACGAACGCGCCCCGACCCCGCCGCGCACCGCTTCATCATCTATTGTCATCCGACGAGAAAGCGTCCGGCTCACTTCTCCACGGCCGCCAACACTTTCTTCACCAGTTCCTTCTCGAACTCCCAGGAGTATGGAAAAGGCCCGTCGCCGATGCGGACGAAAACCAGGTCGAGGCTGGGAACCAGGCAGCCGCTGTTGTGCTTTTGGCCGAACGTCTGCACGAAGTCCTTGGGCGCACCGGGATGTTGGTCAGCGAGCCACCATTGAGCGCCGTAAGCAGAGTTGGCCTTCGTTCCTTGCCAGGCCCAGTCGTAGTAGCCGGCGGGCACGATTTGCCGGCCGGCCCAGTTGCCGCGGTGCATCGATAGGTAACAGAAGCAGGCATGCTCGCGGGCCGAACAGGTGAACCCGCCGGCCGTGCAGTACCCGCCCCCCTTGCCCCAGTTCACGTTCTCCATGCCGATCGGATCGCAGACGCGATCCTTGATGTACGGAAACAAATCGTGGCCGGCGGCATGATTGAACGCGAGAATCAGATGCAAGACTCCGGGGGTGCTGTAGTTGAACATCGTTCCCGGTTCGCCGGTGAGCTTGGCCCACGGCGAGCCTTCGACATGCCCCAGCGCCATATCGAACGGCCTCTTGCTTCTCGCCTGGACATCTTCGGGAACCTTCAGCCCTTCTCGGGGAATTCCCGAAGTTGCGAATAAGAGATGCCGCAAAGTGACGTCGGCCTTGCGCGGGTCGGAGAGCGGCAGCGACTCGGGAAGCCAATCGGCGTTGCAGACCTTAGTGTCCAGGGTCAGCTTCTTGCGGTCGGGCAGCTTGCCCTGCTCCATGTCGTCTAGGAGCAGGCCGAAAGCCGTACTCATGTAGGATTTCGTAGTGCTGTACAGGCCGCGGGTCTTGAAGCGATCGTAGCCCCGATAGAACTCGCCGACGATCCAGCCGCGGCGAATCACCACCAGGGCGCTGTCCGCATCGCCTGAGAGGTTGAATTCCCAAGCCTCGGCCAGCTTGTTCCAATCGACGCCGCCCACCTCGCGAATTCTTTCTTTCTCCTCGGCGCTTGGTTCGCCCTTTTCGGGCAGCAACGATCGCCAGCCCCCCGCGCTTTCCGGCGGCGGAAAATAGTCGCTGAGTTTCACGGCCTCGCCGGCCGGGATTGCCGAGCCCGTGAAGACCGCTAGAACCGCCGCCAAGACCGTGGTGCATGCCTTCATCGCCGGCCGCCTTTCGTGGGAGAAGAAAAAGGGGACATTCTGGTTTTTCCAAAAATAAGTAGAATGTCCCCTTTTCTACAGAGCGATCACCCGGCCTTCGCTGGCGCAGCGCGAGACTTGTTGAAACTCGTCCCAATAGCGGGTCGTCGGCTCGACGCCGAGGTGCGATAGGACCGTGGCGCTCAGATCGGCCGGAGTGCGGGGGGCGTCGCGAACGAATGCGCCGATGCGGTTCGTCGCGCCGAACACCTGACCGCCGCGAACGCCGCCGCCGGCCAAGAGCGCCGTAAACGCGTGCGGCCAATGATCGCGGCCGGTCTTCTGCGTCATGCCGTTTTGCACCACCTGCCCGATCTTCGGCGTGCGGCCGAATTCGCCCGTCGCCACGACGAGCGTCGTGTCGAGCAAACCTCGCTCCGTAAGGTCGGCGAGAAACGCGGAGAACGCCTGATCGAATAACGGACAGAGACGCTCCTTCAAGCTCGGAAAATTCTGATGATGCGTATCCCAAAACGGTGAAACCTTGTCGGTCTGCGTGCCGTCGTCGTAGTTGACCGTGACGAGCGACGTCCCCGCTTCGATCAATCGCCGCGCGAGCAGTAGGCTCTGACCGAAGCGGGTCCGGCCGTAACGATCGCGCACGGCGTCCGATTCGCGCGCAAGTTCGAAGGCGCGTTGCGCGCCGCCGTCGCCCAACATGGCGAACGCGGCTTCGTAGTGCCGGTCCAACGCGGCGGCCTCGGCCGGCGGCGACGGTTCGATCGTCTTGCGCAACGCTCGGCGCGCGGCGACGCGCGTCGTCGATAAATCGTCCGGCAGCGCGATGCCCGGGAGATGGAAGTCGGGGCGTTGCGGCTCGCCCGGCACGAGAAACGGCGCGAACGTCTCCCCCATGCGCCCGCCGGTTTGACCGGCGATCCGTCGATCTTGGCCGGCAAACTGAGAGTACCACGGCAACACGATCGACGCGGGCAATCCGGCGCCGCGCGGCAGATAGCGCATCGCCAGCGACGCCACCGATGGCCAATCTTCCGGCCGCGCTTGATCGGTGACGGGCGGACCGAAGTACGGCCGGCCCGTGTAGATTTCGCTGCACGCCGGACCATGCACGGGCATCTGGTGCGTCAGCGAGCGGAGCAAGCAAAGTTTGTCGGCCTCGCGCGCCAGCCGAGGCAAATGTTCGCACAACTGCAGGCCCGGCACGACGGTATCAATCGGTCGAAACTCGCCCCGAATCTCGGCCGAAGCGTCGGGCTTCATGTCCCACAGGTCGATGTGGCTCGGGCCGCCGAACAAAAAGATAAAGACGCAGGCGTTCTTGCGGCGGTCGGCTTCCGCCCGATCGGCGCTTGCGGCGGCGCGCAGCCGCGCCAACTCACCGGCGCCGAGGCCGAGGAGGCTCAGCCCGCCGATGCGCAGCAGTTCGCGCCGCGTGCGACCGGCCGGCCCGCGGTTCGAACTCGACGCATGAACGACGCTCAACACGCGAGATTCCTCAGTTCAAAAAGGGGGACATTCCGGTTTTTCCAAAAAGTAGAATGTCCCCTTTTCTTCAGCGGCCGCGGGGCGGTCCCAAGCACAGTCGGAAGCCGTCGCGGGAGTCGGAGTAGGCCGGGCCTTGGAGACCGAGGCGAACGGCGCAACGGGCATTGCCGGGGACGTCAAAGTAATTGCCGCCCCGACACACGGGCCGCGGATCGGCATCGACGAAATGCAACTCTTCGTGTGCTCGCTGCGGATCGAAATGATCGAGGACGATTTCCCAAACGTTGCCGCACATGTCGGCGAGTCCAAAACCGTTGCGCCCCTTCTCTCCGTAGTGATCGACCGGCGACACGAAGGCGAAGCCGTCGCTCCACGGCGCTATGGCCAGCGGCCAGATGCGGTTGCGGCCCGGCAGGAAATCGACGGCGGAAATGTTGAGCCGGCCTTCGCCGTCGCTAAGTTCGTTGCCCCACCAGAAGTACGTAGCCTCCTTGGCGCCACCTCGGCAGGCATAGGCCCACTCGGCTTCCGTAGGGAGACGATATTCCAAGTCTTCCGATAGTCGCCCCGCCGCACTTTCCTTCTTCGTCAACCATGCGCCAAAAGCCCGAGCGTCATTCCAACTCACGCAGACGACCGGATAGACGTCGCGCAAGGGAAAACCAAAGTTGGGATCGCGCCAACTTTTGCCCGCCATCGGCTTCCACGGATGTACGACCTTCGTCGTGAGACGGTAGCCGTTCCACTGCGGATCGAAACATTGCGTATGGCCGCCCGGCTTTTCCGCGTCGGTAACATATCCCGTCTCCTCGACGAAGCGCCGAAACTGCCCGACGGTGACTTCCGTGCGTCCGATCCAAAAGCCGTCTTTCACGCGCATTCGTTGCGGTTCGCCTTCGTACGACTCGCGCGCCG
>CAZWDN010000350.1:0-5466 GCA_964633125.1 uncultured Pirellula sp.
AGTTCTGTTGCACGGCCTGCACTTGGCGAATGGCGGCCGCACGACGATTGAAGTTGGTTTGGCTCAGCATGTAGGTGCGATCGAGGAAGCGAATGGCTTCGCTCAACAAGTGCGATTGTTCCAATTCTTGCTCTTGCAAGACGGCCCGTTCGCGAGCCAGTTGCAATTGAGCATTGCGTACGCCGGCAAGAGCTTGGCGGAAGCCGATCGGCATGCTGAAATTGAAACCCATCTGCCATTCTTGGAAGTTGCCGCTCAGCAGGCTTTGCCAGGCGTACGAGGCCGGCGGCTTGCCGCCGTCGGCGGAGATCAAGTCGTCGCCCAAACCTCGCCAGCGATAGAGAGCATCGGCGTCCAAACGGGGCAGCAGGAAGTTCTTCGAGGCCGCGAGTTCCATTTCGCGACGCTTGATCGTCCAACGTTGGCGACGGAGTTCGATCGAGCGGGCCAGCGACTCTTGGTTTGCTTCGGCCCAATCAAAAACGATCTTGGCCGTCGTCGGCTCGTCGGCCGGGCGGATAAGACGTCCGTCGGTAGCGGCCAGGCCCATCATGTAGCGCAGGCTGCTCTCGGCGGAGTACATATCGCTGAGGGCTTGTTCCACTTGGCTGCGGAACAAGAAGTATTGTTCGCGCGATTGCGCTTCTTGGGCGGCGTCGGCGGCTCCGGCTTGCGCCATGGCATGCACCTTGCGCCACGTTTGCAAGGAGCTGTCGCGGCCGACCACGTTGGCGTCGAGCCGACGGTAGGCGAAGTAGAGGTTCCAGTAGGCGCTTTCAACATCGTTCACGAGATTGCGAACGCCGATTTCGAAATCGGCCAGCGCGATATCCGTGTTGATACGCGCGATTACGACGCCGTTGTAGACGCCGGCCGTGGCGTTCGGACCCGCGATACGATTGAAATCGACGCCGCCCCCTTGCAACAAGGGATGCGTGAATTCCACTTCCGCCTGGGCGGTCCAAATGCTCGGAAACTGATTGGAGGGGTTGTTGTTCCACTCAAAGTTCGTCGATTGGCGTGCATAAAACTTCGTGCCCGAAGCTCCCGTCTTGGCGATCTGCGACGTAAAGGCGTTCGTGTCTTGCCGGAACACGTTGCGCGAGAAGATCTGCAACGCCGGATTCAAGTTGATCGGACGATCGTTTTGATTCCAGAATAAGCTGCTGGTGAGCTGCGCGTCGAAGGCGCTGAGGGCAGCTTCGGTGCCGAACCGTGGATCGCTTTCGCGCAGAGCCGGCGTGTAAACCGTGCTGAACGTGTCTGGGTTTTGCAGAATGCGAGCGCTATTGATCGACGAGACCAAAAGGTTCGACGACGTGACCGGCACGCCGCCGAGAGTTCTTAGCACCTTGCTGTTGGCCAAGGCGTTTTGCATCGCCTCTTCGAGCGTGAGTTCCCAGAATTCGCGAGGTTCGTTATTCGCGAGGGTCAACGGCGGCAAGGACTGCGTCACGTCGTCGAGCACGACGGTGTTGACGTCGGGATATTCGATTTCGGTCGCCGCACCCTTATAGTGCGACAGGTTTCCGTCGTCGAAGAAATAGAATGGCCGACTCGGGGCGCATCCGGTGAATGCGACTGAGAAAGTGGTGACGAGCACCAGCAGGGTTCGAGCTTGCCGCTTCATGGGAGGGTCGCATCCTTGCTGAATCATTGATCCCTTCGGTGGTCACTGCGGCGAATCGACGCGAACGTCGAATCCCGGAACATTCACCGAGCCCCAATCCATAACGTTGACGTGAAAACACTCAACGTGCGCCCCCCGGCACAGAATGCGGCAGGTTAGTTATCGGACCTACAATCCGAAAACTTGGAGCAATCGCTACAATCCGCAAAGTTTTCCAGAAGCGGATGCGGTCGCGGGCCCCTAGAAGTGCGGGCACATCGAAAAGAAAAGAGCACGCAGGTCGATTGACCTGCGTGCTCCCAATGCTCTTCAAAGCTAAAGAACCGGTTCCCGAAGGTGCCGGCGCACTCTAGCGAGCAGCGCTAGCTTGGACATTGCTCGACTTGTCAAACTCCGCTTTGTCGGCGGCGGCCCGCTGAACCGCTTGACGAGCTCCGGCAGCCGCGTCGGCGGCCGTCTTGGCAATGGCCGCTTTGTCCGCCGCCGTCTTGTCGGCCGCGGCTTTTGCGGCGTTGACCTTGGCAATGGCGTCTTGCAGCGGCTTCAACTGCGGCTGCAATGCTCGCAAAGCGTTGCCGGCGTCGACGATCGCTTTACGATGTGCTTCGAATTCGGCGGCGCCCTTCGCAGCCGCTTGATCGGCGGCCGCTTGGTCCGACGTCAACTGCTTAACCTTGGCCTGGGCGGCGGCCAGCGCCTTCGCGGCTTCGGCCGCCTGCGCGGTGCGTTGCGCAACTTCCGCCTTCGCATTGTCGAGCCGCTTCTGCGCGGCCGGAATTGCCGCATCCTTTTTGTCGGCCTTGAGCTTCGCGATTTCTTCCTCGATCTTCTTCATGCCGGCACCGGACGCCGCCAAGCCGTCGGCGCGTTGCTTGACCGACGCCGCGGCGCGGTTTTCCGCTCCCTTGGCATCCGCAAGCGCGCGACGCACGTCACCCGCCTTTTGTTGCAACGTCTTGAGCGCGGCCTGCTTGACCGGCAGTTCCTTTTCAAGCTGCGGCCGCAAGGCTTCCAAACGCTTGATTTCCGCCGCGGTATCGGCGGCCTTCTTCACGGCCGCTTGCACCGCGGTTCCGGCTGCTTCCGCAGCTTTCTTGGCGCCGTCGGCGTCGGCGGCCGCGGCTGCTGCAACCCTGTCCGCTTCCGCGGCTTGCTGCGACGCGTAAGTCACCATCTGGTCGAGCGGCAACGGATTTAGCAGCAGCTTCCCGACGGTCTTACCCGTGGCGGCATCAAAGATGCGCCCTTCGCCGGTCCAATCGCCGGCGATCACTCGCTTCGAATCGTAAGTCAGCACGGCGTCCATCACCATATCGGGCATCACTTCACATGTCGCGAGCGCTCTGCCGTCGATGTTCCATACCTTGCATAGTTTGTCACGACCGGCGGTCACAATGTTGCCGTTCGGTGAAAACTCGACCGTCAACGACCCGCCGCCGTTGGCGGCCCAGGTCCTGATTTGCTTGCCGTTTTCCATTTCCCACAGCCGCAGCGAACCATCTTCGCTGACCGAAGCGACGAGGTTGGAATCCGACCGCCAGCTGACGTCGGTGATCGCCGCGGTGTGGCCCGTCAAGTTTTGATACTCACGGCCCCCTTCCGATTCCCAAATCATCAGGCCCGCGCTGCGATCGGCGGTCGCCAGCAAAATGCCGTCGGGGCTGAATTCAATCGCCGTCACCCAATCAGTGTGCTTCTTCATTTCGTATTCCAACGAACCGTCGGCCACGCTGTAGACCCGCACCATCTTCTTCGGGCCGCCAAGCGCGACGCGCGACAGATCGCTGCTGACGTCGGCCGCTAGGACGACGTCGAGTTCGTCGCCGACTTCCGTGATGCGTTCGCCGCTCTTCACGTTGAACAACACCACTTTGCCCGACGCGCCGCCGCGACCGCCGCCGGCCAACAGCACCGAACCGTCGCGGCTAAATTTCAAAACGTGCGGCACGCCTTCCGGGTACGCCAGAATCGTAATCAGCTCGCCGGTGTCGCAGTTGTGCAACATGATTTGCTTCTGACCGGCGACGGCGACCAGCGGCGCCCAAGGACTCGCGGCGATGGCAGTCGACGAACCGGCGCGGGCCGTCGCGACGAACGGCTGCCGACGGAACTTTTCCGGCATGGCCGGCGGACCGCTCGGCTTGTTGCCCGCGGTCGTCGCCAGCTCCAGATTCACCTTCGGCTTAATCTTCGCCTTCGAGCCGGAGTTTTCCAGCGCGCCGCCGACGATCCATTGCTTGATCAAATTCAGTTGCGCTTCGGCGATCTTGTCTTGGTTCGGCGGCATCTTGGGCGTTTCCAAGTGGGCCACCAGCGCGTACAGCCGAGAGCTTTCCAGGTCCCCGGGAATCACGCACTCGCCCCCCGCGCCGCCGGTCATCGTGCGGGCGTACGTATCCAGCGCCAAGTCGCTCTTCGCTTCATTCTGGTTGTGGCAGGTGAAGCAAGCGGCCCGAAAGATCGGCTGAATGTGTTCGTCGTAAGTCACTTTCGGCGCGACCTTAGGATCGGCCGGCTTCTCATCCGCCGCCGAAGCGACGGACGCGCCGAAACTGAATGCGAGGAATAACGCGGCGGCCGAAACGTTGCGAATAGACATAAAACTTCTCAAGGCGAGGAGTCGGGTAGGCGAATGAAACAAGCAATTAGTGATTGAACACGAACTCGCGCGAGTTCAGAACGGCCCAGAAAATGTCGTTGTAGACCTTCGCTTGTTCCGGCTTCTCGGCAGGCACAAGCGCGACCAGTTTCGCCGTTTCGTCCGCGGTGGGCTTGCGAGTGAGCGCTCGCACGTAAATCTTTTCGATGATCTGCTGCGCGGTCAGCCCTTCCCGAATCCATCGTTGAATCAGGCCGCCCTGGGCGATCTTCCCTTCCACGGTCGGGCCGTTCAGCAGGTGCAACGATTGCGACAACGACGGATCCGACTTGACGTCGGCTGCGCACACGGTCAGACGCGGCGAGCGACCGAACGTGTCGAGGAAGTAGCTCGACGTGTTGCCGTCGGCGATTTGCACGGCCCGGCCGCCGACCGGCAACCGCTGGAACTTGTCCTTCGTTTCCGTCACTTGCGTGATGATGTCCAGCAGGCTCTCGGCCCGCACGCGGCGCACGGTCGAGTGCGAGAAGTTCTTCTCGTCCGCCGCGTTGCTTTCGTTATGCGTGCCGGCCCGTTGGTAGGTGTTGGAATTGCAGATGTCGCGCACGAGCTTGCGGAAGTCGTACTTATACTCCACGAGCTTCGTGCTCATCGCCTTCAGCAGTTCCGGGTTCGTGGCCGGATTGCTGATGCGAATGTCGTCGACCGGTTCGATGATCCCCATGCCGAAGAAGTGATCCCACACCCGGTTGGAGATATTCAAAGCGAAGAACGGGTTGTCGCCGGCCGTGAGCCACTTGGCCAGGATGGCGCGGCGATCTTCACCCGGCTTGATTTCCGGCACCGCGCCGCCGAGGAATTTCGGCGCCATGCGTTGTTTCGTCACCGGGTTCGACGTCTCGCCGCCGGCCCGGTTGTAAATGACGATGTCGCGATAGTCTTCCGTTTGCTTACGGCCGACTTGCGCGAAGAACGCCGCGAAGCTGTAGTAGTCGTCCATCGTCCAGCGATCGAACGGATGGTTGTGGCATTGGGCGCATTGGGTGCGAATGCCGAAGAAGACCTGAGCCGTGTTTTCGGCGGTCTTCAGCAGGTCGTTTTCCACTTGGTAGTAGTTGACGGCCGGCGTGTTAAACGCGCTGCCGCTCGACGACAACAAGTCCTGCACCATCTGATCGAGCGGCACGTTGTTGGAAACCTGCGCGGTGAGCCAATCGGCGTAGGCCAAAGCGGCCTT
>CAZWDN010000351.1:0-5452 GCA_964633125.1 uncultured Pirellula sp.
CGAAGGCGCCGCCGACGGCGTGCGCAAGGCGGGCGCTCGCGACGGCGAAGGAAGCAAGACCGGCCCGCGCGACGGCGACCAACCGCGCACGGGCCCGCGCGACGGCGACGGAGCCGTGAAGAAGACCGAGCGCGATAACTAATCGCGAGAGACTTGGCAACTGCGAGCGGCGGGGTTCCTCCCCGCCGCTCGGCTAATGGCGATCTCATCAGACGGCGGGGGTCAACCCCGCCGCTCGC
This sequence comes from uncultured Pirellula sp., assembly GCA_964633125.1. Lineage (GTDB taxonomy): Bacteria > Planctomycetota > Planctomycetia > Pirellulales > PNKZ01 > PNKZ01. The sequence goes on from CAZWDN010000351.1 coordinate 240, forward strand.
TTCTCTTTTCTTTCATGCCTCGTTCGGATTGATCTCCATGCGTCGCACTCTGGGAATCATTTGTCTTTGTGTCGCCGCACTCGCGCTGCGGGCCACGGCCGCCGAACCGCCGCCGCAAGGGGCACTCGATCCGAACGATCCGTTGCTTAAGGCGCTGGAGGAAGTGCGGCGGGAAGTCGACGCGCTGCGTCGCGAAAGCGACGGGGGCATGAGTCGCCCCAAGTCGATCGGCGGCGGCATGGCCGCGCCGAGCATGTCGGCCCCCGGTATGTCGCGCAGCGTGACGAAGGGAACGCCGCGCGCGGCTCCGACGACTCCCGGCGGCGGGCCGGAGCCGCAAGGGCGCGAGATCGGCCCGGCTCCCCGTTCGATCGCCGCGTCGCGCGCGCTACCGCCGGCGACGAAGGAAACCACGCCGATCTGGTCGTTCCAGCCGCTCCAGGCTCCGGCCGTGCCGCAGCCGAGCACAGTGTCGCCAGGGAATACCGCATGGCCGCGCGACGACGTCGATCGCTTTCTGCTCGCGCGTTTGGAAGCGGCGAAGATTACGCCGAACCCCGAGGCCGACGCCGCGGCGCTTTGCCGGCGCGTGACGTTCGACCTGATCGGCCTGCCGCCGACCGAAGCGGAGCTCACCGCGTTCGTCGCGGCGAAGAATCGCGACCAAGCCTACGCGGCGTTGGTCGACCGGTTGCTCGCGTCGCCCCGGTTCGGCGAGCGTTGGGCTCGACATTGGCTCGACGTCGTGCGCTACGCCGACAGCGTCGGACGCTCCTGGAATGCGCCGTTCACCTACGCCTGGCGCTATCGCGATTACGTGATCGACGCCTACAACGCCGACACGCCGCTGGAGCAGTTCATCCTGCAGCAACTCGCCGGCGATCAATTGCCCGCGGCCGACGACGCCGCGCGGCGCACGAACCTGACGGCGACAGGGTTTCTCGCCCTCGGCACGGCCGAGCTCCGGCCCGAATCGCACGAACAGTTTCTCATGGATCGCGTGGACGATCAGATCGACGTGACGACGCGCGGCTTTCTCGGTCTGACGATCAGTTGCGCGCGGTGTCATGATCACAAGTACGACCCGGTGTCGATGCGCGATTATTACGCGCTGGCCGGCATTTTCTACAGCACCTACACGCTCACCGGGCAAGGTTGGCAAGGCGATAGCGGGCCCGGCGGGTATGTCGATGCTTCGCGGCTCGTGCGCTTGCCTACCTTGAAAGGCTCGGCGGCCGATTTGTATCAGCCCGGCAGCGAAGGGGAAGCCGTTCACACCATGGGGGACTATCAGCGACTTTGGAGCGGCGGCCTGCGCAACATTCGCTACGCGACCGACCCGAACGTGGCGATGGGCGTGACCGACGACGAGCCGCGCGATTGCCCCGTGCGCGAGAAGGGGGAACCGTACGCAACCGGCGAAGCGCCGCCGCGCGGCGACCTGCGCATTCCCTCGCTGCCGCGTTTGCCGCCGATTCCGCCGAACTCCGCCGGACGCTTGCAACTGGCGCAGTGGATCGCGGCGAAGGAGAATCCGCTCACGGCCCGGGTGTACGTCAATCGCGTGTGGCGGCACCTCTTCGGGCGCGGTCTGGCGCGCACGGTCGACGACTTCGGCTCGACGGGCGAAGAGCCGACGCATCCGGAGTTGCTCGATCATTTGGCCGCGACGTTTCTCGCCGACGGCGGCTCGACCAAGCGGTTGATTCGCCGCCTGGTGCTTTCGAGCGCTTATCGCGCGAGCAGCGCCGGGGATACGCCCAGCGGCCAACAGGACCCGGCCAACGAACTGTACGGCCGGGCGAGCTTGCGCCGGCTGGAATGGGAACCGCTCCGCGACGCGCTGCTCGCCGCGGCGGGGACGCTCGACCTGGAGCGGCCGCAGGTCGTGCCGGTTTCCGGCATCGGCGGCAAGGCCGGCCAATCGGCGGCGCGGAGCATCTTCGGGCTCGACGCTCCCTATCGCACGATCTATTTGCCGGTGATCCGCGGCGGGCTCGCCGAAACCTACGGCACGTTCGACTTTCCCGACCCCGCGCAGATCAAAGGCGACCGCGAAACGACGACCGTCGCGCCGCAGGCTCTCTACTTTTTGAATGACGAGTTCGTAGTCGATTGTTGTCGCGCCGCGGCGGAACGATTGCTGGAAGCGCCGGGGCTCGACGACGTCGGCCGCGTGCGTTTGGCCTACGTGCGGTTGCTCGGTCGCACGCCGTCGGCCGATGAGATCGAAGCCGTGCGCGAGTTTGTGACGTCGCTTGAACCGGACGCCGCGGCCCGCGATGCGACCCCGTACCGTTGGACGGCGCTGGTGCAAGCGCTGGTGGCGAGCGCCGAATTCCGTTACCTCCGTTGAGAACCGCAACTATGTTCAAGCACTTCGTATTATTGCCGGCGCTTTGTTTCGCCTTGTGTTCGTCGGCGCAGGCCGCCGACCCGGCGCTTGTCGCTCGGGCGCAAGCGACGATCGACAAAGCCGCGAAGTTTTATCGCGAGCAAGTCGCGTCGCACGGCGGCTACGTCTATCACTACTCGCTCGACCTCGGCGTGCATTGGGGGGAAGGCTTGGCGACGAAGGATGAAATCTGGGTGCAGCCGCCGGGCACGCCGACGGTCGGCACTGCGTTTCTCGCAGCGTATGAGGCGACCGGCGACCCGGCGCACTTGGAAGCGGCCCGCGCGGCCGGGCGTGCGCTGACGTACGGGCAGTTGAAGTCGGGCGGTTGGACGAACCTCGTGGAGTTTGATCCGCGGAGCAAGCGGGTCGGCGACTATTTGCGCGGCCAGGGGAGTAAAAAGGGGAACAACTTTTCGACGCTCGACGACGGCATCACGCCGAGCGCGTTGCGCTTCCTGATGCGGCTCGACAAGGCGGAGAAGTTCGCCGATAAGGAATTGCATGCGGCGGTCGAAACCGGCTTGGCGGCGCTCTTGGCCGCGCAGTTCGCCAACGGCGCGTTTCCGCAAGGTTGGACCGCGCCGGTCATTTCGCCCGATAGCCCGGCCCGGGCAAGTTTTCCCGACTACGACTGGCGCACCGAAGGGCGCGTGAAGAACTATTGGGACATGTACAACCTGAACGACGGCATCGCCGGCCAAGTGACGCAGACGTTGCTGGAAGCCCGCTCGGTGTACGGCGACGATAAGTACCAGACCGCGGCGCTACGGCTCGGCGACTTCCTGATCGCCGCACAGTTGCCCGCTCCGCAGCCGGCGTGGGCGCAGCAATACGATTACAACCTGCGGCCGATTTGGGCTCGCAAGTTCGAACCGCCGGCCGTGACCGGTTGGGAATCGCAAGACGTGCTGGAAGTGTTGATGATGCTGTACTCCGTCTCGCGCAACGAGAAGTACTTGGCGCCAATTCCCGCCGCGCTGGCGTACTTGAAGAGTTCGCTGTTGCCCGACGGTCGCGTGGCGCGCTATTACGAGCTGCAAACGAACAAGCCTCTCTACATGAACCGCGAAGGGGAGAAGTATTTTTTAACGCATGACGACACGAACCTGCCCGACCATTACGGCTGGAAGCAGGAGTCGCGGCTGACGACGATCACAGCGAAATATGAAGAGTTGCGAGCGGGCAAGAGCCCGTTGAATCCGTGGCCCATGATCAAGGAAGAAGACGTGCGTCGCGTCGTCGCGGCGCTCGACGCCGAAGGTCGTTGGACGTCGACGTACGGCGGCGAACGGATGGTCGGCCAAGCGAAGTTTAAGCCGGGAGAAACGTACCTTTCCAGCGCCGTATTCAGCGACAACATTACGTTGCTCTGTACCTATCTCGCTCAAGCCAAACTGCCCCAGGCGTTACGCTAATGCACAACCTACGAAGCCTCTGCCGCGATACGCGCACGATCGTCGATCGCCGCGGCTTTCTGCAAGATACGGCCGCCGGGTTCGGTTGGCTCGCGCTCTCCGCGCTGGCGTCGAAGTGGAGCGGCGCGAGCAACGTCTCCGCCGCCGCGCCGGCGAGTAAGTACGTGAGTCCGACGGCCCGGAAGCCGCCGCACTTCGCGGCCCGAGCCAAGCGCGTGATTTTCCTCTTCATGGAGGGAGGTCCGTCGCACATCGACACGTTCGATTGGAAGCCGGAGCTCGCGAAGCTCGGCGCCGGCGGCAAGTCGCGGCCCCTTGCGCCGGTGTTCCCCTTCGCGCCGCACGGCAAGAGCGGCCTGATGCTCGCCGACGGCCTGTTTCCGCACTTGGCGAAGCACGTCGACGAACTTTGTCTGCTGAACGGCATGACGACGAAGACGCCGTCGCATCACCAGGCGATCGTCTCGATGCACACCGGCAGCGAGAACTTCGTGCGGCCGTCGGTCGGCAGTTGGCTGACGTACGGCCTCGGCACGGAAAGCGAAGACCTGCCCGGCTTCATTACCATCGACCCGATCTCGCACAACGGCGGCGCCCAGAATTACGGCTCGTCGTTTCTGCCGGCGACGTATCAGGGAACTCGCCTCGCCGGCGGTTCGCGCGGCGTGCCGAATATCGCCAACCATCACTTGGCGCCCGGCGATCAACGTCGGCAGCTCGACTTCGTGCAGCAGATGAATCGCCGGATGCTCGCCGCGGCGCCGGGCCATGCGGAGCTCGAAGGAGTGATCGAATCGTCCGAGCTCGCGTTCCGGATGCAAACCTCGGTGCCGCAAACCTTCGACACTTCGGACGAACCGCAACACGTCCGTGACTTATACGGCATCGACGACGGCACGACCTCGCGGTTCGGCGAGAGCTGCCTGATGGCGCGGCGACTCGTCGAAAAGGGAGTGCGGTTCATTCAACTCACCAGCGCCGGTTGGGATCACCACAATAACCTCCGCTCCGGCTTGCAAGGGCGCTGGGATGCGATCGATCGCCCGATCGCGGGATTGCTCGCCGACCTCAAGCAGCGCGACTTATTGAAAGACACGCTCATCGTCTGGGGGGGCGAGTTCGGACGGACCACGGCCGACGACAAGGGAGACGGCGACGGACGGGGCCACCAAGCCAAAGGGTTCACCATGTGGATGGCCGGCGGCGGCGTGAAGGGAGGCTATCAACATGGCGCCACCGACGAACTCGGCACCAGCGCCGTCGAGGGGAAGATGAACATGCACGACCTGCACGCCACGATCTTGCACCTGCTGGGGCTCGACCACGAGCGGCTCACCTACCGCTACGCCGGCCGCGACTTTAGGTTGACGGAAACCGGCGGCGTGGTGGCGAAGGAAATC
>CAZWDN010000352.1:0-5435 GCA_964633125.1 uncultured Pirellula sp.
GGTCGAATGCGATTTGTTACGCCCAGTATCCCGAATGTGCCGGCCCAAAATCCAGGCGATTTTTGGCCGGCTGCGAATTTGGCCAGGCGGACGGAATTTAGGATTTCAGATTCCTCATTGACGACGCTGTTCATCCGGCAGGAATCGCCAATCAGGAATTCCCCGGCAAGCGGGCCGGCAACGCCGGCGGACGCTCCGGCTAGTAGGAATGGGCTGGTACGAACGGCGGCATTTCTCGTACGATCCGGCACGAAGCCGTCGCACCGAACGAGCGTGAAGTCTCTTGCCGCCGAGTTGCGTCATGTCAAAAAGCCGATCCGTTCCCATCTGCCTGCTCGCCTTGTCGTTGCTCGTGGGAGGCTTGTGGGCCGCTCGCCCTCGCGATCGGGCGCCGCGCATCGAGCCGTCGGCAATGACGACGCCGACCGTATCGACGCCGAATGACCTGCCGATCGCGGAAGTTGCGGCGAACGTTCCGCCGTCGCCGACGCCGCAGCCTCCCGTGGCGGAAGGCCCGACCTTTCCCACGCTGTCGCCGCCGGCCGTCGGCGACAACGCCCCCCGTATTCAACCGTACGTGCCGTCTCCCGTAGCGCCTCCGTCCTTCACGCCGATGGCCCCAAGCGCACAGCCATCGTCGATCGGCTTCGGCGGACCGGGCATCGGCGTCGGCGGCCGCTAAACTTTCGACGCCCTTCGATCACCGAGGTTGTCTCGATGCTGGAGATCACGACGGCCGGAGTGGAAATCGCCGTATTGGGCGCCCTCGGCGGCGCGCTGACGTACTTCCTCAATCAGTACGTCGTCGAATGGTATCACTCCACGGTGCGCACGAAGCGGCTGCGCGACGCGCTCTTGGTCGACTGCGTCGAGATTCTGCAGCGCGTGAATAACTTGCCGCTGCAATTCGAGCGGACGGCGATGCTGTCCGACCGCGACGATCTGCGGCAAGCGCGCAACCATCCCAACGGCTTCGTGATCTGCGGCCCGATGTCGGAAACGCGCGAACTCGTCACGCTGCTCGATCCGCTCGGCTCGCGTCTCGTGGTGCGATTCTTCGAGCGGTGGGAGATGTTCTCGATTCTGGAAAGCCGCTACACGGGCATCTACCAAAAGCTGCTGGAGACCGCCGCGCAATGTATGGATCAGTCCCTGGACGCAGGAGACGAGGCCCGTTCCGTGCGCGAGCTGCGCGAAGAATATTGGGAACAACTCCGCTCGTCGCTGGCCGCCATGCGCGCCACACGGCAAGACCTCTGCTACTTCGCCTGCCGCATCTTCCGCCACCTGGGAAAATTCAACGAACAGAAACTGGCGAAATACTCGACCGAGCGCTGGACGACGTGGCAACAGTTCGAAACCGAATTCCGCCGCTACGACACGACCGGTGCGCAAGCGTCGACAGAAACGACCACTGCACCGACTCAGGTCTTTCCGCCGCGTCCGCACCTACCGCTCGGCAAGGGCTCCTCACGCAAGGCCAAGAGACGCCACGCGGCGTAGGCGATTCGAATAATCACCTCGCCCTCCGGGAGAGGTCGACGAGCGTAAGCTCGGCGGGTGCGGGGGGGACACATCCTCAAGCCGAGCAAATGATTGACTTCCGTCCCACCCGCTGCATAAGCTCCGGAGATAGACGGACGTATTCTGTTCAATTGCTAGTTCGGCGGAGGAGGGCATGGGCTGTGGAAGTGCGACCAGACCCGGACGGCCTCGACCGACTGTTCGTCTCGGCTCCCGAGTGGGACGCCGATTTCGAGGTGTACGGCGCGTGCCCGGTCCAGGCATTCGGCACCGTCCGTGGCCGCGATCTGTACTTCCGCGCCCGGCATGGGGAGTGGTCGTTCGACGTGGCCGACAGCGCCGGCAACCTGCCGTCCGACGGCTATTTCAACTCCGATGGCTTCTACCGCGAGGGCATCGACCCGAACAATGGGTACATGCCGTTGCCGGAGGCGGTCGCGGTTGTGGCGGAGTGCTTGCGGGAGTACACAACGGGTCACGCCGAACAAGCGGCTGCACCTGACCCCGACGGCGAGTAACATAACCACAAGTCAACGTCTCATCCGCCGTCCCCGCAGATGAGCAGAATCGTTAGGTTATTCCAGTGGCCGACGCGAAGACTGTCGATATACAAGCGAACCAACCGCCACGATCTCACAAGTGGCATCCTGCCATTGCCGCTTCTGTGGTGGTGTGTTTGTATGCGTTTGTAAACTATCACCTCATCAACGCGGCTGCCGAATGGGGCGGGTGGGGAGCATTGGGCGTCGCATTTATGTTCGGGCCAATTATCAACTGCGTGCTTGCACTCATAACCCTAGGGCTCTGCCCATTGGTCAAACATGTAGCACTCGGTAACTCCATCTCCGCGTATTTCGTCAGTTGCATCGGCCTACCATTGCTCGCCATCATCGGAGATTGGGTGTATATCTTCTATGTGGTTCAGCCCCACGGTTGCTAGGCGTTTTTCAACCTAACAGCGTTAAACGCCCCTCACCCCCGGCCCCTCTCCCGCAAGGGGCGAAGGGAGCGAAAACTACTTCGACGCTACGCTCGGGCTCGTCGCCGTCGGCAATTCGTAGCAGGCGATTTGTTCCGCGTTTCTTACGTAGAGTTTGCCGCGGCTGATCGCGTGGTGGTTCCAGGTTTTCCCTTCGATCGCCGGGAAGCGGGCCAGCTCGGTCGACTTTTTCGGGTCGCACGCTAAGAGCACCAGCTCGCCTTGCTCCGTGGTCACGAGCACGGCCGGCACGTCGGGCAGGAGCAACGCCTGGCCGGCGCCGTAGCGGCCTTTCTTCCATTGCCGCTTGCCCGTCTCCAGGCTCGTGCAGCAGAAGATGTCGGCGTCGAACCCGTAGATGGAGCCGTCGTAGACGACGAAGTCGCTGAAGTCGGGACGGATGTCGCGCGTGTGCCAGACCTCGCCGGCCGACCATTGGTCGCCGTCTTTCTTTACTTCGATTTGCAGCAGATTCTCCGGCACGAACGAAAGGAGCAGGCGATTCGCGCCGACCAAGTGCGGCTGGATGCAAGGACGGCCGTGCGCGGCGGGCGAAGCAAACTCCCACAAGATCGCGCCGGTCGCCGGGGCGACGCTCACCAGCTTCGTGTCGCCCATGTACAGCACCTGCTTGACGCCGTGGAGCGTGAGCACTTGCGGCGAGGCGTAGCTTTCGACGCCGACCGGCACGGTCCACGCGCGCTTGCCCGAGACCGCGTCGTAGGCGACGAGCGCCTTATTCTTTTCGCCGCCGAGGAACACGATGACCTTGCCGTCGACGACGACGGGGGAATCGGAATAGCCCCAGACCGGGAGCTTCCCCTCGTTCTCCTTCAGGGCATCGACGCTCCAGACGAGCTTGCCCGACGTCGCATCGACGCAATCGAGCCGACCGCGGGCACTTAGCGCATAGACGCGGCCGTCGGCAAACGCCGGCGTCGCGCGCGGGCCGATGCCGCCGAGCGGTTCTTCGAAGCGATCGCGCGTTTCGTGAGCCCAAAGCTGCCGGCCGTCGGCGGCCGCATAGCAGGTGACGGCTTCGATCTCGCCGCGCTGCTCCTGCGTGAAGAGCCGCTCGCCGACGACGATGACGGACGACCACGCCGGGCCGATCGCGTGTTTCCAAACGAGCTTCGGCGGGGCGGCGTTCCAATCGGTCGCGATCTTCAGGCCCGGCACGCGGGCGTCGCCGGCGGGTCCGCGGAATTGGGGCCAATCGTCGGCGGCGGCCGTGAGCGGGGCGGGACCGAGCGCGGCGGCTTCGCCCGAGGCCGATTGCGGCAACTGAGCCAAGAAGCGTTCTTCCGACGATTGGGTCCAGCGGAAGTAGACGTCGCCGGAGCCGTCGCCGTTGAGCCCTTCCATGCGCACGAGCGGCCCGGGAAGCCAAGCGAGCACGACGGCGACGACCATCCCGACGAGTTGCCCCGAGGGAGCGGCGCGGCGAGCCAAGGTAAGCCAACCGACGGTCAACGTAAACACCAACGGCAGCGACCAATGGTAAGCGACGCCGGCCATCACCGTGTGGTCGAGCAAAAATGTAGCGGCGGCCCCGACGACGATGACCAGCGCGGCGATGCCGAGCCGGGCGCGGAGCGAGAAACGCTTCACGCGCAACCACCAGCCGACCACGGCGAGCGTGCAGACCAGCGCGAGCCCGAGCCGCGCGAGGAACCTCGGGAACATGTGCGCGACGAAGAGGCCGATTAGACCGTAGCCGACCCAATAGAGGGCGACCCAGGCGAGCGGCCAACGGGTCGAGAGCGGAACGGGAGCCGAGGAACCCTCAGCGCCCGACGAAGAAGCGGATTCGGAACCGGCTACGTCCATGTAGTCCTATCCTCACATTAATTCCGACCACGTCGCGCAGCGGCGTTAAAAAATACCGAGTTGGTCGCGGGCCGCTTCGGTCATGCGGTCGGGAGTCCAGGGCGGGATCATCACGAGCTTCACTTCCACACCGTCGACGCCGGGGAGCCGGCCGAGTACGTCTTTGGAATTTTGAATGAGTTGCGGGCCGGCCGGGCAGGCGGGGCTGGTCATCGTCATGTCGATGGCGATCTTCGCTTTGCCGGCCGTTTCTTCATTGAGCGTCACGCCGTAGATCAGCCCCAGATCGACGATGTTGACGAAGAGTTCGGGATCGATCACTTGCTTGAGGGCCTCGCGAATCGAGTCTTCGCTGAGCGCGTCGATAGCTTCGGCGGTCGCCGTGGTTGCGGCTGCTGCGGCGGCAACGTCGGCGGCAGGCACTCCGCTCGGGGCGGTCGGAATACTGGCCGAGGCCGCGGCCGGTTCCTGGCCCGGCTGGTGCACCGTCGGAGCGGCCGACACGACTTGCCCGACCGGCGCGGCGGTGCTCGTTTCGGCGGCCGACGACGCCGCGCCGATGGCGATCAGCACGTCGCCGGCTTCGACTTTGCATTCGTACGAACCGGTGGCGCGCGTGGCGGGCATGGTGAGAGCCCGGCCGTTGCGCACGTCGAACTTCGCGCCGTGGCGCGGGCAGGCGACGGCAAACTCTTCCAGCGGCCCTTCGCTCAACGGGCCGTCGTCGTGCGTGCAGATGTCGTCGATCGCGTAGAACTTGCCGGCGATGCGAAACAGCACGATCAGCCGTTCATCGACTTCGACGACCAGCCGGCCCCCTTCGGGCAATTCGTCGGCACGGGCCGCTTTGACGTAGGTTCCGCTCATTAGGAATACTCCCGAATCCGTCGCCCGATCGCCAAGCCGAGCGCTTCGCGGACGCTTTCCAATTCGATGCGGTCGAACACTTGCTGGAAGAATCCGGCGACGATCACGCGGATGGCTTCTTTGCGGGTGAGCCCGCGCGAACGGGCGTAGAAGATTTGCTCTTCATCGACGCGGCCGGCCGTGGCGCCGTGGGTGCAGCGGACGTCGTCGGCTTCGATTTCGAGGCCGGGAATCG
>CAZWDN010000353.1:0-5375 GCA_964633125.1 uncultured Pirellula sp.
AGCGTGCGCTCGTCGTATTTGCCGTGCCGCACCGACGAATACAGCCCCATCGGCATCGAAAGCACGTACGTCAGCAGCATGGAAGTGAGCGAAAGCAGCAGCGTCGGCCCGATGCGTTCGCCGATCACGACCGTGACGTCTTTGTGCGTCAGGAACGAATCGCCCAAGTCGCCGGTCGCCAGATCGCCGAGCCAGTGGACGTAGGCCACGTACCACGGCTTATTCAGCCCGTACTGTTCCTTGAGTTGCTCAATGTCTTCTTTTCGCAACTCACGGCTCGTGTCTTCCAGATTGAGCGTGAGCGGCGAGCCCGGCATGGCGCGCATCAGCCCGAAGACCAACACGGTCACGAGCAGCAGCGTGAGACACGCCAGCATCAAGCGGCGAAGAATGTAGTTTGCCATGCGCGGCGACTAGCCTCGGGCCTTATTGAGCGGCGGCACGCCACATGCCGCCGAAGCCGGGACTGTAGTGAAACGGTCCGCGCGGGCTGAAGCGGAAACCGCGCAGTTCCTTATTGAACGCATAGAAGGAACTTTGCACGTAAAGAAACGTGTACGGCTGGTCGTCGTAAATGATCTTGTGAATCTTCCCGTACAGTTCCGCCTGCTTGGCGCGATCGAATTCTTGCTCCGCTTGCTTCAACAAACGATCGACTTCCGGGTTGGCGTAAAATCCGAAGTTGCGCTGCTCGCCGGTTTTGAAGATGTTCTTGAGCGTGCTCGGGTCGGCGCCGGTGCCCCAGCCGCCGAACTGGGCTTCGTATTCATGATCGAGCAAGCGCTGCTGCAATACCGTTCGTTCGACCGGCCGAACGTTGCAAAGCACGCCGATCTTCTCCAGGCATTCCTTCATGAGCGTGCAAGTGGCGATGCGCAGCGGAATCGGCGCACAGAGCATCGTGAATTCGAACTTCACCCGCTTACCGTTGATTTCCTTGTCGCGAATACCGTCGCCGTCCGAATCGACCCAGCCGGCTTCGTCGAGCAGCTCTTCCGCTTTATCCAAATCTTGCTTGTAGGCCGGCGCGGCGTCCTTGGGGTACATCCAAGCCGTGTGGTGGAAGATGCCGTTCGACGGTTCGTAGAGCCCGTACGAAAGCTTGGTGAGCATCTCGTCGTGGTCCATCGCATACGACATCGCCTTCCGCACGCGCACATCGGAGAAAAACGGCGTCTGCAGGTTGTAGCCGAAGTAGAAATACAGCCATTCGACGCCGCGGGCTTTCGTATTGCGGCGGTAGAAATCGTCGTCGGTCGTCTGCGTCATCCACTGCTCGGGCATGATCTGCAGTTCGTCGAGGTCCCCCTTTTTCAAAGCCAACAAGGCGACGTTGGGGTCTTGGACGACGGTGAGCCGAACCGTCTTGAAGTACGGCTTGTCGCGAACCTGCTTCCCCTTGTGCATGTAGTAGCTTTCGCGGCGTTCGACGACGATCTCTTGGCCGCGCACGCGGCGCGAAATCGTGTACGGTCCGCCCGTCACGGGGTTTTCGTCCTGCTGCTGGTGGTAAGGGCTCTTCGCGAGCGTGAGATCCTCGGGCAACGACTTCTCGAAAATGTGCTTGGGAATCACCGGGAAGTTGAGATTCCACACGTTCGACGCCAGCGCTTCCTTGTGGAAGTAGACGAGCGTGTGATCGTCGTACGCGACGACGGCCCGAATCTTGTCGGTGCCCGAGCGCACGGCCGGCACCGGCACTTTCGGGTTCATAATCGTTTCGTAGGAGAAGACGATGTCGTGTGCCGTGATCGGCTTGCCGTCGGACCACGTGAGATCGTCGCGTATGACGACCTTATCCATCATGTGATCGGCCGACGACTCCCAAGATTTCACCCCCCCGCTATCAGCGAACGCGTTCAAGCTCCAATCGAACGTGAACAGGCCGAAGCCGGTAAGCGCGTTGAGGTCGCCTTCTTCCACCGAACTTTGCAAGACGGCGTTCGTGCTTTTGACGTCGCCGAGTAGGTGACGCGAGATCGCGGCGTCGTAGTTCACGTCGCCGGGCGAGACCGGAAGTCGCCCCAAAGCGCTGAGGATCTTGCGGTTGTTTTCATCGGAATCGTTTTTGAGCGCGAGCGCCTCTTTCACGGTGGCGAGCGGCGGCTCTTTCTTCAATTGCTCTTCGAGCAACTTGAGCGCATCGAGCACCGGCATCGGTTGCCACTTGGCCTTCGCGTCGACTTCCGCCAGCGTCGGCTTAACGAACGGCGGCAGTTCAGGCTCGTCGGCGACAGGAGCAGGTGCGCTTGCAGCACCACCGGATGCCGTCGTCGCCGCGGGCGCCGCCGTGGCGGCGGAGCTGTTTTCGGCCCCTTTCTTTTCCGAAGAGCAACCGAACCAGGCCGGCAGCAACGCCGGCAGCAGAAGTACGAGTAAGAATCGACGTGCCATCCGTGAGCACCTTTTTAGGCGGGAAAGATCGAGACATGCCCCCTGCCGGCAAGCGGCACCGGAATGCTAAGCCGGCGGTTGGGGTGGGTCAAGGCGACGGCGCACACTCGTGTTGCCCCGTTTTCCTCATCGGTGGTATTCTCCCGCCCGCTTTGTTCGCCCGCCCTCCCCGCCCCTTCGGTGTGCGTCGCAGGAATTATTATGCACTCTCCCTTCGTCGTTGCGGTTTCGCGCCACTGCCGTTTCGCTTCGCTGCTCGCACTCGGTGCAGCGCTTGCGCCGGCGTTGCCGACGTTTGCCTTCGCCCCGCCCGCGGCTCCCATTCGCGCCGCCGCGCCCGCAAGCGAAGATGCCCGCGCGGTCCGCGCATCGTTTGAAGAACCGATCGACGACAAATCGGCGCGCTCGCCGGCCGACATTCAACTCGTAGCCGCCGAGGAAGAACTCAAGACCGCGCCTCCCGTCGACACGGCCGCGCCCGCGGAAGCCTCGCTCGGCGAAGCGCAATGGATTTGGTCGCCCACGCAAGCCGAAGGGCCGGTGCCGAAGGGCGTCGTCTTCTTTCGCAAATGGTTTCCCAGCTCGCTGCCGGAACTCGCGTTTCTGCAAATCACTTGCGACGACACGTACGAAGTATACGTGAACGGTCGCCACGTGGGCGAAGGAAAAGATTGGCGCAAGATGCAGACCTTCGACATCATGCCGTTTTTGATCGAAGGGAAGAATCTCATCGCCGTGAAGGCGGAGAACAACGACGGCGCGACGGCGGGCCTCACCGCGCGCGTGATCGTAAAGCGCAAAGGGGGCGCGGAAGTCGGTTACAGCACCGACGAAACGTGGCTCACGACGACCGTCGAAACGCAACTCTGGGAAAAGAACAAGAGCGACGATTCGAAATGGCTGAAGGCGAAGAGCTTCGGCGAACTCGGCGTGGCCAAACCCTGGCTGGATCTGGTGACCGCCGACGACGGTTCCTCGACCCGCCGCTTCACCGTCACCAAAGACTTCCGCATCGAACGGGTCGTGCCGCCGGCCGCCACGGGCTCGTTGCTCGCGATGACGTTCAACGAGTGGGGCGAAATCATCGCCGCCCGCGAGCAAGGGCCGGTTCTGCTGATCGTCGACTCCAATAAGGACGGCGTACCCGACAAGGTCACCGAATACTGCACGGAGGTGACGAGCTGCCAAGGGCTGCTCGCCTTGAACGGCATGGTCTACGCCGTCGGCGTCGGACCTGAAGGGGGCGCGCTCTATCGCATTGCCGACGAGAACCAAGACGGCAAGGGCGACAACATCAAGGCGCTTGTGAAATTCGACGGCAAGTTCGGCGAGCACGGACCGCACGGACTCGCGCTCGGCCCTGACGGCCTCATCTACCTGATGATCGGCAACCATGCGCAAGCCCAGGGCGTTGCCGAGCGAGGCAATCCGTATCGCAACTACTACGAAGGGGACCTGATCAAGCCGAAGTACGAAGATCCGGGCGGGCACGCCGTCGGCGTGAAAGCGCCGGGCGGCACGGTCGTTCGGCTCGACTCGGAAGGAAACGTCATTCAGCTTTACTCCGGCGGCTTCCGCAACGCGTATGACTTGGCGTTCAATCGCGAGGGAGAACTCTTCACGTTCGACAGCGATATGGAATGGGACGAAGGGCTCCCCTGGTATCGCCCGACGCGGCTCGACCACGTGTACGCCGGTAGCGAACACGGCTGGCGCAGCGGCTGGTCGACCTGGCCCGACTATCACGCCGACACGACTCCGCCGGCCGCCACGGCGGGGCGCGGTTCGCCGACCGGCATCGAGTTCTACAACCACAACCGCTACCCGCAGATCTACCACAATGCGTTGTTCGCCTGCGACTGGTCGCAAGGCGAGATCATCGCGTTTAAGCCCCGCGCCTCCGGCTCGGGCTACACGAGCGACGGCGAAGTCTTCGTGCGCGGCAGGCCGTTGGCCGTGACCGATATCGCCGTCGGCCCCGACGGCTGGCTCTATTTCACCACCGGCGGACGGGCCACCGAAGGGGGCGTCTATCGCGTGGTCTACACCGGCACGCAGCCGCCGCAACCGAAACTCACGGGCGTCGCCCTGGCCGTGCGTCAGCCGCAACTGCAATCGGCTTGGGCTCGCCAAAACGTGGCGATGCTCCAAGAGACGGTGAAGACGGTTTGGGATACGCAACTTCAGGCCGTCGCCGCGAACCCGACGAACAAGGCCGAAGATCGCGTGCGCGCGCTCGACCTTCTGCAACTCTACGGACCGTTCCCGACGGTGCCCTACCTCATCAAGCTCACGCGCGACGAGCAACCGCTTGTGCGTAAGAAGGCCGCCTACCTGCTGGGCATCCACGCCGAGCCGACCGGCGGCGGTGCGCTGGTGCTCGCCTTGCGCGACCCCGACGCCGGCGTGCGCCGCCAGGCCTGCGAATCGCTCGTCCGCGGCGCCTTCTTGCCGCCCCCCGAACCGCTGCTGCCGCTGTTGGCCGATACCGACCGCGCGGTCGCGTTCTCGGCGCGCTTGGCGCTCGAGCAGATTCCCGTCGATCGCTGGAAGCGGCTGGTGCTCGAAGCTCGGGAGAATCGCGTGTTTGTGCTCGGATCGATCATCCTGATGCGGACCACGCCCGACCGCGAAACCGCCTTGGCCGTTTTGGCCCGCGGCAGCCGCATGCTCAAGGGGGAACTCAGCGATCCCGACTTCCTCGATCTGTTGCGCGTGTTTCAAATCACGCTCGAACGTTCCGGCATCACCGGCGACGAACTCCCGCAGTTCCGCAAGCAACTCGCCGACGAATATCCGGCCGGCGAGATTCGCATGAACCGCGAATTGCTGCGCCTGCTCGGCTATTTGAACGACCCGAGCATCGTGCCGCGGATCGTCGAGTTCCTCAAGAGCGACGCCCCGCAACTCGAAAAGATTCAAGCCGCGCTCTATGCCCGCTTCATCACCGACGGCTGGACGCCGGAGCAA
This sequence comes from uncultured Pirellula sp., assembly GCA_964633125.1. Lineage (GTDB taxonomy): Bacteria > Planctomycetota > Planctomycetia > Pirellulales > PNKZ01 > PNKZ01. The sequence continues at coordinate 5,365 of CAZWDN010000353.1, forward strand.
AAGCTCGTGGT
>CAZWDN010000354.1:0-5336 GCA_964633125.1 uncultured Pirellula sp.
CTTCAAATTCTTGCACGAGCGGGCCGTCGTTGGTGAACCAGCGCCGGTCGAGCGCCCCCGCGACGCGTTCCAGCAACTTTGCGCGGTCGGGCACGTTGGGCCGGCCGACGTGCAACGGCTCGGCAAACGCCGGCGCGCCGCCCAGCACCGCCAACGGCGTCGGCTTCCAGGCGTGCGAGCGTGCAGGTTCAGGGGCGTGCATAGTGCGAATGATTCGTGACAAACGGGCGTTAGTCGGCGCGGTCGTCGAGCAATAGTTCCAGCATCGCCAGGTCGAAAGTCGGGATGCCGCAAGCCTCGGCCACCTCGCGCCGTTCGGCAAAGCTGTCGTCGATGAAGATCGCCTTCTTTGCTTTGATCGAACTGCTCTTTCGGGCGTCGCGCGGCAGAACGACGACTTCGTCGAACAACGACTGCAAGCGATGCTTGGCGAGCGTTGCCGTGATTTCGGCACGATGCCGGCTCAACAAGATCAATCGTATCCCGCGGTTCAGGCATTGATAGAGAAATGCGGCGAGCGGCGGATGGACGACCCCGCGGAAGAGGAGCGTATCGTCGAGATCGACATACACCGTGTCGTACTCGAAATCGTGGCGGTAGCGATTCACGAGAGCCCGATCGAGCACCAGCCGGCCCGCGTTGGGGAGTAAGGCGACCGCGGCTCCCTCCGCTTCGTACAGGCTCAACAGCGGCAAGTTCACGCCTCGAGCGCGCGAAAGCGAGGATGCGCCGGCCGGGCGCGGCGCGACCTCGAGCAGCCGCAGTGCGCCGGCGGCATTGCGTTTGGCTTGGAAGAACCAAGCGCCGTGGAACTTCAGTCGTGCGGCGATCCTCGCGGCCCAGGCTTGCAGTTCCGTATCGTCGACGAAGATCGTGTTCATCGCGATGCCGGCCCGCGTGCGGATGCGTTCGCGCGGTCCGGCGTAGAGCAAACCGCGCTCGCGGTCGGAAAAGCAGTCGACCGTGTATTCCGCGCCGGGGAGGAATTCGGAAACGAGCAGGTCGGGAGTTTCGGCCAGTACGCAATCGAGGGCCGCGCGCGAATCGATCCGGCGGGCATTCTGCGAACCTTGGCCGCGATCGGGCTTCACGAAGACGGGAAACGCCGGTACGTCGTCGGCCGCGGACCAAGTTTGCGGCACGGCGACGACGTCGCGCAAGTGCGCGTACGTGGAACTTTTCAAGCGGCAGATTTCGCACGTTGCAAGCGGCGACGTCACGACGCGGGCCGGCAGCTTATCGGCCTGACGGGTCAGCGCGAGCAGGACGTCGTCGTGGGCCGGATAGATGTGTGTGATCGACCACGCCTCGACGACTTCCGCCAGCGCTACGAGCCAATCAGGCTCGGTAACCGGCGGGATCGTGCGATGCCGAGCGAAGGCAAACTCGGCATGGCTCGAGACGTCGGCCCCCGCCGAGAACAGCGCGACTTCCTTCGCCCCGGCCAACGCCCGACCGATTTCCAGCCCGAGCTCCGTGCCGCCGGGAAAGACGAGCACGCGAAAGCGCTGCGCGGCGGAAGCATCGGCGACAGGCGGCGAGGTAGTCATAACAGACAGTATAGCTCTCTCCTGTAGGGAACGCCCTCCGTGGCGTTCCGCGCACGATGAACGGCGGAATGCCACGGAGGGCGTTCCCTAAAAAGATTCTTCCGCCGACTCTTCCGCAGGCGGGTCGAGGAACGTGCGCTCGACGATATACCGCGGCCGGCCGCGCGCTTCGGCCAGCGCGCGCCAAACGTATTCCCCGAGCACGCCGAGCATCAACATCTGCAGCCCGCCGAGCACCAGCACCACGATCATCAGCGGCGCCCAACCATAGAACGGAAAGTTGCCGCTGAGTCGGGCCACGAAGATCACCGCGGCGTACAAAATGCCGAGCAGCGCGCAGACGATGCCGGTCAGGCTCATCCAGCGGAGCGGGGCGTCGGAGTAGCTGACGATGCCGTCGATGAAGAACGTGAGCTTCTTGCGAAACGTCCACCGCGAGCGCCCTTCGCCCGGACGCGCCGCGCGATGATACGGCAAGAACTTCGGCGCGTAGCCGGTCCAAAGGAATTCGCCTTGAAAAAACGGATTCGCTTCCGGGCTCTGTTGCAGCACGCGCAGCACGCGGCGACTGAAGCCGAGAAAATCGAAGCCTCCCTCGGGCATGTTCGGAAAACTGAGGCGGCGGATGAGCGTGTAGAAGATGCGCGACGTTGCGCGGCGGAAGAACGATTCATCGCGCCCGGTGCGATAGGCGATGACGAGTTCGAAGCCTTCTTCGCGATGCGCGCGAAGCATTTCGACGATGAGCGACGCGGGGTCTTGTCCGTCGGCCGAAATGGCGACCAAGAACTTGCCCCGGGCATGCTCGAAGCCGGCCCGCGTGGCGTTGGCTTGGCCGAAATTGCGAGTGAGTTTCACGAGCCGCACGAGCTGCGGATGTTCTTTGCGGAGGCGTTGCAACACGGCGAACGAATCGTCGCCGGAACCGTCGTCGACGAAGACGATCTCCGCGGTGAGCGGGCAGATCACATCGACCACTTCGCGCCGCAGCGTCGCGAGCGTCGCGTCGAGCTCTCGGGCGTTGAAATACACCGGCACGATGATCGAAAGATCGACCTCGGCGGGCGAACGCGAGGGAGCGGCGTGCGTCGGGGCGGGGGAGTCGAACGGCAGGCCGTCGCGCTGCGAGGGATTTTCAGCGGATGACGACATGGCGATCGGATAAATCGTGGACGTGAGGCGGCTGGTTCCACTCTAACTTCGCTCGACGACGAAGCAAAGCGGGCACTCGCCCTTGTGCGGCGGGGGGCGAGGTTGCTAAGGTCAACGCCGCAGCGCATCTTGCCCACAACCACGGACGGAATGACCGGATGATCGTCGTTACGGGAGCCGCCGGATTCATTGGCTCGAACCTTGCGCACCGCTTGGCCGCCCAAGGGGCCGAACTGCTGCTGGTCGACCACCGTCTCACGCCCGCCAAAGCCGCCAATCTCGCCGGTATTCCCGCGTTTCGGTTCGTCGAGCATGATCGGTTCCTGGACGAGCTGCGAAAACGGGCCGACGCTTATGAGGCGATCTTTCACCTCGGCGCTTGCAGCAGCACGACGGAGACGAACGCCGACTACTTGGAGCGGAACAACGTCGGCTACACGCAAGCCTTATGGAAATGGTGCGCCGCGCACGGGACGCCGCTCGTGTATGCTTCGAGCGCCGCGACGTACGGCGACGGTTCGCAAGGGTTCGACGATGCGACGCCGCCGGATCGACTGAAGCCGTTGAATCTGTACGGCAAGAGCAAGAACGACTTCGACCGTTGGGCCCTGGCCGAACTTGCGGCTGACGGGCCAAGTCCCCGCGGTTGGGCGGGCCTGAAATTCTTCAATGTTTACGGCCCGCGCGAACAGCATAAGGCCGGCATGGCGAGCGTCGTGTGGCAGGCCTATCGGCAAATCCAGGCGTCGGGCCGCGTGAAGCTGTTCCGTTCGACCGATCCGCAATATCCCGACGGCGGCCAATTGCGCGACTTCGTGTTTGTGGAGGACTGCATCGATCACATGCTCTGGCTGTGGAAGAACCCGCAAGCGTCGGGCATCTACAACAGCGGCACCGGCTCGGCGCGGACGTTTCTCGATTTGGCGTTGGCCGTGTTTGCGAGCCTCGGTCGCGAACCGGCGATCGACTTCATCGACATGCCGGCGACCTTGGCGCGGCAGTATCAGAACTATACGCAGGCCAAGATGGAACGGCTGCGAGCGGCCGGGTATACCGCCACCCCGACGGCGCTGGAAGCCGGCGTGCGACGGTATGTGGAGTTTCTGGAACGCGGTTAGTCGCTCGCCCCGGCCTAGCCGGCAGAAAGTTTGACAATCCGGAAGCGTGCCGGGATGATGGCCGCTGAGGGCCAGGATTCTCCGAGTTTTGCCGAGAATAGCACCCGCCGGAGACGGCCGTCCCCGGGCTTGCGAGGGGGACGCGGTGCGTTTTTGGGTTCCTGGGGGAACTTTTGCTCCGTCCCCGGCGTCGAAGTCGGCGTGTGAACAACGTGACTGACGATCAACTTATCGACGATGCTCTCTCCGGGCGCTCGGCGTCGTACGGGCTGCTGGTCTCGAAATATCAAGACCGGTTGTACACGGCGCTCGTGCACGTGGTCGGCTCGTTTGAAGATGCCCGCGACGCGGCGCAGGATGCGTTTGTGCAAGCGTTCCTCAAGCTCGACTCGTTCCAGCGGCAGAGCTCGTTTTATACCTGGCTCTACCGCATCGCCTTCAATAAGGCGGTGAGCGCGCAGCGAAGGAAGCGACCGCAAGGATCGCTCGACCAATGCCGCGAGGCCGGCGGGCCCGACCCGATCGACCGCAACGGCGCGCCGGACGACGCGTTGGAACGGCGCGAACGGATCGGCCAGGTTCGCGGGGCGCTGGCCGCGCTGCCGCACGACTATCGGGCGGTCGTCGTCCTGCGCGAGATCGACGGCTGCGACTACGACCAGATTAGTGAAATTCTCGATATCCCGGTCGGCACGGTTCGCAGCCGGCTGCATCGGGCGCGATTGCAACTGAAAGATCACCTCAAGGCGGTGGTCGGAAATGCTGAATGCTGACTGCGGACTGCTGAACAGCGAATGCTTCTGATTATTAAGCTAAACACAACGCACAAAGAACTACGAACGTCCCATGTCGCTTCCTGATGAAGAACTGATCAGCGCTTTTCTCGACGACGAGTTGTCGCCTGAGGAACGAGTGCGCGCCGAGCAGCTTCTCACGGAGCGGGCCGATTTGCGGCGATTGCTCGATGATCTGCGCGGATTGCGCGAAGGATTGCGGGCGCTGCCTAGTTATGCGCTGGGCGAGGAGTTTGGTTCGCTGGTGATGCGCCGCGCCGAGCGTGAGATGCTGCGGGGCGACGCCGGGCAGCCGCTCGATTCGTTGATTGCCGATGCGCCGGCGAAACCTCAGGATCGCGAACCGCCGGCTGCGGATAAGATCGCCGAACAGGAAATCGTCGACGTGAATCACGCCGATCGTTGGCGGCGGCCGGCGGCTTGGGCGTTGATCGCGTTGGCGGCGGCGCTGGTGATCACGGTCGTCGAACGGGGCATGTTCGCCCCGCGCGACGGGAACGTGGCGCTGAAGCCCGCCGATCAACCCGCTAAACAGGTCCCGGCCGCGCCGGAAAACCTCGCGGAGAACGCCGGCAAGCTTGGCGACGATCGGGCGACGTTCTCGAAAGAAGGCGCCGCCGGAGCGGGCGGCTTCCGGGCCAAGGGGGACGCCGGCGCCATGGCCGAAAGCCTCGACGCGAAGCAGCAGGGGGCCGGAACGTCGGATACCGCGGCAATGGCGA
>CAZWDN010000355.1:0-1610 GCA_964633125.1 uncultured Pirellula sp.
CTCTTGTTTTGGAACCTCGGCTACTATCCGTTTTGGGGCGACGAAGCCGATACGGTGATCTTTGCACGCGGCGCCTGGGAGACGGGCGACCTTTCGGCGCTTTACGGCGAGAATCTCTACGCCTATCGCGACGGCACGTTGCTCGTACATCTCAAAAATCGCAGCACGCCGCCGGCGGCCTATTACTTCGTGGCGCCGTTCTGGGGGCTGTTCGGCCCGGATCATTTCGGCTTGCGACTGCCGTTTGCTTTGTGCACTTTGGGCGTCATCGCGCTCGTGGGGCGTTGGTCGGTACGCGAGCGACTGAGCGTGCCGTTGCAGGCTTGTTTGCTCGGTGCCTTGACGCTTAATGTGTCGCTGTTGCTCTACGGCAGGCAGTGCCGGTACTCGGCGCTGGCCACGCTGCTCACCGCGGCGATCGCCTACGGATATTGGTTCTTCGACGGCTCGCGGCGCAAGTTGGTCGGGCTCGTCGTCGGGTTGTGTCTTTTGGCGGCGACTCACTATTTGCATTTCGCGGCCGCGGCGGCGGCACTCCTCGTCGACTACTTGCTTTGTGGTCGACGTACGGTGCGCTTGAGCGTCCGGCAATGGACGGCCGTTCTCGCGCCGACGGCGATCGTGTTTGTGCTGCTCATGGCGGTGTTTAACCCGCTGGGGAAACACTCGCAGACGGAGCCGGTTGCCGTGGCCCGGGAGTCGACAAACGTCTTGCTGGAAAAAGTGAAGCTGTTGTGGTGGTCGCTACGCGATTTGAACGGGTGTGAATACGGCGTCGGCATCGTGCTCGTCGTCGCACCGCTCGTCTTTGCTTTGCGGAAGTCTTGGGGGTTGCTGCGGCTCTGGTCGGCCTGCTTTGCGTACATCGCCGCGACGACGATCCTCTCGCCGCAGCCCGTCGATCGTACGCTTGAGGCCGACGTACGGTATCTAGCGCCGCTCATCCCGGCGCTTGTCGCGCTGTCGGTGCTTGCGGTCGAACGCGCCTGCGGCGGACGGATGTGGCTGGTCGCGCCGCTTACGGCGTTGTGCGTCTTGACGAACGCCGCACATAAGCCTTGGGATCCGTTTGAATGGCCCGAACGCATCACGAAGCGGTTTTCCGACGCCGCCTGGGTCGCCCGTCCGTGGCGCTCGACGATCGGCGAATTCGTGCATGAACTGCGCCATCCGCGACGTACGGCTAATGCGTCGCTTTCCGCATGGCTCAAAGAACATGCGCGGCCCGGCGAAACCGCGTGGTTGACTCCCGGCGATTGGATGGCGCCGCAGATCATTGAATCGCCGGAACTCATTTACGGCTGGCAATTGGAGCGGCCGACGCGCGAAGCCGATTTCGCCGAGCTTCCGCGCATCCACTTTGCCGGAGAAATTCCGGTCGATTGGATCGTCGTGTTTGGTTTCGGCAACGTCGATACGCTTCGCTTGCAACATGTGAAGCAGAACGTGCTGCCCGGGCTCGCGGCGCGCGGCTTTCAATACAAACAGGTCGCGCACTTACCGGAATACTTCGACGACCGCACGCGACCGGAGTTGCTTTGGCACTGGTTTCGCGACGAACCGTATGATAAGACGAATCGCGGCATTACGATTTTTCGACTTCAGCGACC
>CAZWDN010000355.1:1710-5318 GCA_964633125.1 uncultured Pirellula sp.
ACGAACCGTATGATAAGACGAATCGCGGCATTACGATTTTTCGACTTCAGCGACCTTAAGTAATGGCAAGTGCGACGACGACCGATGAACGGGACGGCTTAGGATATCCGGCGGCGCTGGTCTGGTGCGGCGCCGTGTTGTTCGGCGTCGGCGCGGGTACCGCCGCGGCGTTGTTGCAACGCTGGTTCGCACCGATCGGCGTCTTTCCGCTGGCCGTCGGCGTGATCGCCGGGTTGGCGACCGGAGGACTGTGGGCCGGCCGCGGAGGAGGTTCGAAGCGGGCCATTCTCGTCAGCGCGTCATTGGCCGCCGTCGTCTGTATTGCAACGCTGCACCTCGCTTCGTACTTCATTGCCGAGCGCGAGGCCGAAGTTCGCCGCCGAGAGGTTCGCGAGCAGATGTTTAAGCTCGTGCCGGAACCGGGCGTCGAGTTCGATCAAGCGGAAAGCGGCTCCACGTTGCGACGTTTCTTTAGCGAGCAGTGGTATGTAGGCCGGAAGTTGGGAGAGCAGCGCGTGAAAGGTTGGGCGCTCGCCGTATGGTGGCTCGGCGACGCACTGCTGCTGTGGCTCGGCGCGACGCTGGCGGCTACCGGCGTCGGAAGGCCGTTGCCGTCGCGAAGACCGCCGCGGACCGCCGAGAATGCGAGGGGCGCCGCATGAACGTGATCGGCATCGGCAGCGAAGTCGTCGAGTGTTTGCGCGTGGCGAAGATGATCGAGCGCCACGGCGAGCAATTCATCAATCGAGTGTACACGACCGCCGAAATCCGTTACTGCAACAACCGCAAGCAGGCGACGCAACACTTCGCCGGACGCTGGGCGGCGAAAGAAGCCGTCGTGCGCGCCCTGGGCGTGCGCAATCGACGCGGCTTCGATTGGCGCGACGTCGAGATTCGACGCAACAAGTCCGGTCGATTGACCGCCGCGTTTCGCGGCGCGGCCCGCGACCTGATCGAGCAGTGGAACGTCGGCGATATTCACCTGACGATCGCCCACTGTCGGAGCGTGGCGATGGCCACGGCGCTGGTGTTGGCGCGAGCCGACCGGTCGGAAACGTCCGACGAGGAGTGACGTCGGGACGGCATCGTCTCGCGCGGTCGGAGGGCCGGTGAGTCGAGTTCCCGCGAATCCGCAAACGCCGGGCGGCGCCGGCCGCCGCGAGAAGATTATTCTTCAGCCGGTTCGGCGGCCTTCTTCTTCGACTTTTTCTTGGCGCCGCCGGCGGCCTTCTTCGCCGGCCGCTTCTTCTTGACGCTAGGCCCTGCGGCGGCGCGAGCCGCCAGGAGCGGCAGTGCCATTTCCAGCGTGGCGTCTTCGATCGATGTGTCTTTCGGCAGCGACGCGTTGGAAACGCCGTCGGTGACGTAAGGGCCGTAACGCCCTTCAAAGAGGTTGACCGGCTGCTTCGTGACCGGCGATTCGCCGAGCACCTTGAGCGGCGTACGGGCCGCTCCGAAGCCGCGCTTCTGAGCCTTCGGTTGGGCGAGCAGTTCCAACGCCTCCGGCAACGTGATCTCCAACGGCGACATCGTCGCCGGGAGGCTGCGCGTGTCGGTGCCGGCCTTCACGTAGGGGCCGAATCGCCCGTTGTAGACCGTGATTTTCTCACCGTCGGCCTCCCGCACGCCGAGCATGCGCGGCAGTGAGAGCAACTTCAAAGCGACTTCCACCGTCACGTCTTCCGGCTTCATGCCTTTGAGCAACGAAGCGTTTTTCTTCTCTTCGTCGTCGGCGGCGCCCAGTTGGATGTAGGGGCCGAAGCGTCCAATCTTGAGATAGATCGGCTGCCCGGTCTCCGGCGAAGTGCCGAGCGGTTCGTCCGCCACGGCCGCTTGGCTCAAGAGATTCACGGCGGCGTCGATCGTGAGTTCGTCCGGCGGGAAGCCGTCGGGAATGCTGGCCCGACGGTCGCCGTGTTCGAGGAACGGGCCGTACCGGCCGACGCGCACGAAGATCGGCGTGTCGCTTCCCGGTGGCGTACCGAGTTCGGTGCGGCAGGCCTCACGGGCGTCGATCTCTTCGGCCTTGCCGCTGATCTTCTGCTTCAGGCCGTCGTGGTCGGCGCCGTTGTAGAAGTTGCGGAGATAGTCGAGCTGCCCGCGCTCGCCGCGGCTCACCGCGTCGAGGTCTTCCTCCATCTGCGCCGTGAAGCCGTAGTCGACCAATGACGGCAGATGGCTCGTCATCAGTTTGGCCACGGCCATCGCGGTCCAGGTCGGAACGAGCGCGTTGCCTTTCTTGTAGACGTAGTCGCGCGCCAGGATCGTTTCGATAATCGAAGCGTACGTACTCGGCCGGCCGATGCCGAGCTCTTCGAGTGACTTGGTCAGCGTCGCTTCATTGAATCGGGCCGGGGGCTGCGTGGTGTGTTCCTTCGGCGACAGATCGACGCACGTGAGTTCTTCGTCGACCTCGACGGCGGGGAGAATCTTCTCGCGATCGGCGAGTTCGGCCTGCGGATCGTCGGACCCTTCGACGTAAGCTCGCAAGTAGCCTGCAAAATCAATCGTCTTCCCGCTCACGGTGAAAACGGCGCCGTCGCCTTCGACGGTGATCGTAATCCGTCGGCCTCGGCTGTCGGCCATTTGGCTGGCGATCGTCCGCTTCCAGATCATTTCGTAGAGGCGGAATTGTTCGTCGTTGAGTTCGTTGCGCAACGTGCCCGGCAGCGTAAAGGGATGGCCGGCCGGCCGGATGGCCTCGTGCGCTTCCTGTGCGTTCTTGACCTTTGTCGAGTACACGCGCGGGGCTTCGGGCAAGTATTCCTTGCCGTACTCCGACATCACCAGATCGCGGGCCGCCTCGACGGCGACGTTCGCGAGGTTCGTCGAGTCGGTACGCATGTAGGTGATGTAGCCGTTTTCATACAGGCTCTGCGCAACCTGCATGGTCCGCTTGGCCGTGAAGCTCAACTTGCGGTTGGCTTCTTGTTGCAGCGTGCTCGTCGTGAAAGGCGCGTAGGGACGCGAGGTGTACGGCTTGTCGTCGATGGCCGTTACGCGGAACTTGGCCTTGCGCAGCCGCTCGAGCATGGCGTCGGCGGCCACGGCGTCGAGCTGCAGGTATTTCGGGTCTTTGAGCTTGCCCGTGGCTTGGTCGAAGTCTTTCGCGGCGGGAATGCGGCGGCCGTCGATGCTGACGAGTTCCGCTTCGAAGCCGGTCGATTCCGGAGTCCGCGCGCAGGCAAACTGGCCGAGCAGGTCCCAATACGTGGCCGAGCGAAACGCCATCCGTTCGTTTTCGCGGTCGACGATCATTCGCACGGCGACGCTTTGCACGCGGCCGGCCGAAAGGCGCGGGCGGACCTTCTTCCACAAGAGCGGCGACACCTCGTAGCCGTAGAGACGATCGATAATGCGTCGTGCTTCTTGGGCGCGCACGAGGTTCTCGTCGATGTCGCGCGGGTGCTCCAAAGCGCCGAGAATGGCCTCTTCGGTGATTTCGTGGAACACAAGCCGCTTGACCGGAATCTTGGGCTGCAGAATTTCCTGCAGGTGCCAACTAATGGCTTCCCCTTCGCGGTCTTCGTCCGTCGCCAGATAGAGCTCGTCAGCTCCTTTGACCAAACCCTTCAGCTTACGGACATGCTCCGCCTTATCGGGCGGAA
>CAZWDN010000356.1:0-5310 GCA_964633125.1 uncultured Pirellula sp.
CCCGCTTTGCCGGTCTTTCCTTGACACTCGGCCGGCCTGCTTTCACAATCGAACCTGTCGAATCTCTTCCCAGTTTCTCTCCCTTCCGGCATTCACGATGCGCGACCTCTCCCGGCCCGGCTCTGAACTTCTCTCTCGTCGCGGCGCGCTGGCGTCGTTGGCGGCCGCCGGTTTGAGTAGTCTCGTCGCCGGATGCGGCGTGAACGAATACGAAACGCGGATGAAAGAGACGATCGAGGATCTCGAGTTACAGAACCGGTTCGTGAATTTGCTCCCCGGTACGACGCCGCTCAACAGTCAGACATCGACGGTCGGAGTGATCGCGACGATCCGCTTGCCCAAGCTCCTGTCGCGCAACGGCAACGCCCAGCCGCTGTTGATCGAAGAGGGGGCCGCGAAGCCGGAGAACGACAAAGAGCAGATGCCGATCGAGCGCTTGATGCCCCCCGGGCCGCTGCCGACGATTCCGGGCTTTCAACTGTGCGTCGAGGGGCCGGCTCCATCGAGCGTCGGTCTGCGAACCTGCTACTTCTACGCCGGCATCGAACGCGCCGACGCCGCCGCGGCCAAAGCGACGCGGGATGCGCTGCTGACTAAGCTCAAGGCGGACCTTACGGCCAAAGTCATGACGGAAATCGCCAAGAATTGCGAATGGGTCGACGTCACGGTGACCTCGCCCGTTCCCGACGCGCCGAAGCGAACCTTCAAGCAATTGGACGTCAGCTGTCAGCAGTTGTTTGAAGTTCGCGGAAACGTCGCGACGGAAACCGCCGGTTCGTTCCGTCTGCTTTCTTACGAAACCCTCGGGCACCAGATACTGCTCGGCTGGCGCGTTCCGCAACTGGCGTTTGCGTATCAATCATTTATGGATTCGACAATCGCGGCCGCGGGCACTTTGACGGTCGTCGCCGGTAAGCCGGCGGTCGCCCCGGCGGCCGCCGCGACCGCCTCGTAACGGACGCGGCGCCGCTAAGCTTGCGGCCCCGCTCCACGGAAGGAGCTCTTCGATGTTAGTTGCTTTGTCTTCTCAAACCGCTCGGCGCGTTCTCGCCAGTGCGATGCTCACGGCGAGCCTGGCGCTCGTCGATGTTCCGGAATTTCTCCTTCCCTGCGCCACGGCGGCCGAAGAGGCGAAGAAGCCGGCCGACAAGGACAAGAACGCGGGCCAAGCCGATCTCGATCGGGCGCTGGAAGCTCGCATCGACGCCAAAACGATCGGCGACCTCGACGAAATTCTCAACCTGTGCCGCAGCGCGCTGGAGAAGGGTCTCGACGAAGAGAACACGAAATTTGCCAAGAAGCTTCAGGCGTCGACCTACTACCAGCGCGGCGAAGCGTTGGCCAAACAAGTGCTCGAGCCGCAAGGTCCGAACCTGCAAGCGGCGCAGATGCGCGTGAGCGCCGTCGGCGATTTGAGCGAGGCGCTCGCCGCCGATCCGGAAATTGCCGAAGCCTACATTCTCATCGCGCGGCTGCAGCTTTTGCCGGGGGGCGAGCTCAAACAGGCCCGCTCGATGCTCGAGAAGGCGCTCACGCTCAAGAATGTCGACCCGCCGACGCGGGCCAACGCGCTGCTCATGCACAGCGCCTTCCGCACCAAGCCTGAAGACCGCCTGAAAGACCTCGACGAGGCGGTGCAACTCGACCCGGGCAACCCGCAACCGCTGCGCCTCCGCGCGGCGACGAAGCTCGGTCTGGATAAGCCTTCCGAAGCGGTCGCCGATTTCGACGCGGCCTTGCAGCTCGAGCCCGACCATGCCGCCACGCACGAAGCCCGCGGCTTGGCGTTGGCCGCGCAGAAGAAGTGGGACGAAGCCAAGCAAAGCCTTTCGAAAGCGGCGGCGCTCGTGCCGCGGTCGCCGGCGGCCGTGTTGCAACGCGGGCGCGTCAATCTCTTGGCGGGCGACGCGAAGGCGGCGCTGGCCGACGCGGAAGCGGCCCTGAAGATCACTCCCGACATGCCCGAGGCGCTGTTGCTGCGCAGTCAAGCGCGGCAGCTCACCGGCGACAAGCGCGGGGCTCTGGCCGACGTCGACCTGCTGCTCGAGCGCTTCCCGAAGGCGCCGATGGCTTTGCGCGCCCGCATCGCGTATCTGATCGACGACGATCGCACGGCGGACGCCTTGCGCGACTTGGAGCGTTTGCAAGCTCTGGAGCCGGCCGACGCCAACGTCGCGTTGCAGATCGCCGTCGTGCATCACGGTCGGAAGCACCATGCGGAAACGATCGCCATCACCGACAAGCTGGTGAAGACCGACCCCGCCAACTGGCGCGCCTTGCGACTGCGCGGCGACGCCTACCTGAGCCTCGGCAATCAGGCCGCGGCGATCAAGGACTATGACGCCGCGCTCAAGATCGAACCGAAGGAGCCAGGCCTGCTCAACAATCTCGCTTGGGTCCTGGCGACCTCGCCCGACGACAAGCTGCGCGACGCCAAGCGCGCCCGCGAACTCGCCGAACTGGCCTGCGAGGCCACTCAGTACAAGCTGCCGCATATCCTCAGCACGCTCGGCGCCGCGTACGCCGACGCCGGCGACTTCGACGGCGCGAAGAAGTGGCTCCTCAAGGCGCTCGACCTCGCCGCGGACGACGATGCGCAGAAGGACCACCTTCGCAAGGAGCTCGCAAGCTACGAAAAGCGCGAGCCGTGGCGCGAGCTGCAAACTCCCGACGACGACAAAAGCGCCGGCGACAAAAACCCCGACGAGAAGAAGCCGGACGAGAAGAAGTCCGGCGACTCCTCGAAGTAGTCGCGCCCCGGGCGAACGCTAACTCCCGTCGCTTGCTTGGGCCGCGAACTTGTCGGCCCAGGCTACTAAATCTTCCGCCCCCTTGCGGCGGCAGAAGTCGCCGAAAGTTTCGTCGGCGGCTCGTTCGTGCTTGTAGTAGTGGAACAGCGGCAGCAACGTCGGCACCAGAACTTCTTCCGGCACCGAATCCTTGAAGATGAAGTTCAAGCGGTCGCCGAGCAGTCGGCCGCCGACGTACACCGTGTACTTGCCGGCCGCTTTGCCGACGAGTCCGATGTCGCTGTTGTAAGGGCGAGCGCAGCCGTTGGGGCAGCCCGTCATGCGCACGGTGAACGCCTCGCGCGAGAGTCCGATCTTCGCAAGTTCGCGCTCGAGCTGATCGATCACGCCCGGCAAAGCCCGCTCCGCCTCGGTGATCGAAAGCCCGCACGTCGGCCAAGCGACGCACGCCATGCTCCAGCGGCGCACCGTGGAGATTTCATGCGAGAGCTTCACGCCGTGGTCGCGGAGAATCTGCTCCAGCGCGCCGCGATCGTCGGCCGAGAGATCGCAGAACAAAATGCTTTGGTGCGCCGTCAGTCGCAGGCCCGGCTTCAGCTCGCGGCAAATCTTGTACAGGGCCGACTTCAGCCGGAAGTCTCCTTCGTCTTTGATCCGGCCGTTTTCGACGTTCAAGCCGTAGAACCAGCGGCCGTCTCCTTGCTCGTGCCAACCGAGGTGGTCGTCGAAGCCCCACACGTCGTCGGCGTGCGGCTCGGGCAGCGCTTCACCGTAGTATTCTTCCACCTTGGCTTTGAACCACGCCAAGCCCCGGTCGTGCAGCAGGTACTTGAGCCGCGCCCGCTTGCGATCTTCTCGATTGCCGAAATCGCGCTGCACCTTAACGATCGCTTCCGCCACGCCGATCGCCTGCTCGGCCCGCACGTAGCAGAGCCGCTGCGCGACGGCCGGAAACGTCTTCTTCGCGCTGGGAGTCACGCCGAATCCGCCGCCGACGAGCACGTTGTACCCGACGACGTTGAAGTTTTCGCAAATCGCCATCAAGCTCAGGTCGTTGGCGTACATGTCGACGCAGTTGTCGCCCGGCAGGCCGATCGCCATCTTAAACTTACGCGGCAAGTAGGTGCTGCCGTAGATCGGCTCGACGCCGTCGCCGTTGTGTTCGGCCAGCGCCGCGGTCGGCGCCTGGTAAGTCGTGTCCGCTTCGTCCCCTTGCAGGCACGTTTGTTCGCCGGTGCAGGTATCCTTCAACCAAATTTCGTAGTAGGCCTTGGTCTTCGGTTTGAAGTGCTCGGCCAAGTCGTCGGCGAGCTTCTGCATTTGTTCATGCACGGGGTCGAAGTGGTGCGGCGCGGGGCAGCACATCACGTTGCGGTTCACGTCGCCGCACGCCGCGAGCGTCGTGAGCTTGATGTCGTTGATCCGGCGAATGCACTCCTTGAGCGTCGTCTTCGGAATGCCGTGGTGTTGCAAACCTTGCCGCGTGGTGATGCGCAGCGTCGCGTTGCCCAGCTCGTCGCAAATGGCGAGTTCGGCCAGCATCTGCTCGCTCGTCATCTTGCCGCCGGGAATGCGCGTGCGCACCATGAAGATGAACGACTTCTCCGCCTTGCCGCCGCCGCCCGCGGCTCGCGCGGCGGCCCGCGCATCGCGATCGTCCTGCTGATATGTGCCGTGCGTCTTGAGCAGCGCTTCGCTTCCCTTGCCGAAGTGGTCGTTGCCGTCGGCGAGTTCTTCGCCGATCGTGCCGCGCAAGTAGCGGCTCGTGACCTTCGCTTCTTCGACCGGATTGAGCTTTACGTTTTCGTCGGTAGTGGCCATGGCAGGGGCGTGCAAATAAAAAGGACCAGAGATCAGGCGCAACAGGCGAACGTATGTACGACAAACGCGCGGCGGCGTCAGGAGCGAAATCGACACGCAGACGCAATCACGACAATGTTTACTATGATTGTCGTCATTTATAGAGGTTGGTCAACCGAGTATACCCATCCCTACGGCAAAGTCGCCATAGCCTTCCTGGCTTGTGAGCTTTCGCACGCCCCTGCGTATCTCGCCATTTCCTCGATCTATGCCGGAAAACAGCCCCCAAACCCTGATCCAACGTTTGGCCGTCTGGCTCGCCGTAGGCTTCGGCAGCGGCTGGGCCCCGAAAGCCCCCGGGACATTTGGGTCGCTCGTCGGGGTCGCCGTGGCCTGGCTCGTCGGCCAAATCCCCGCGGTCGGCCCGATTCCGCAGCCGGGGCTCCAGGCGGCCGTCGTCGTCGGGCTGTGCCTCGTCGGCATTCCCATCATCAACGCCGCGCTGCCCCGCTTGGGCCGCGGCAAAGATCCCGGCTGCGTCGTGTGGGACGAAATCGCGGCGCTGCCGATCACGTTTTTTCTCCTGCCCATGACGAGTTGGCTCGTCGTCCTCGCAGGCTTCGCGTTGTTCCGTTTCTTCGACATTTCCAAACTTCCTCCGGCCCGACAACTCGAGCGACTTCCGGGCGGATTAGGGGTGATGGCCGACGATTGGGCCGCGGCCGTCTATTCCCATCTGGCCCTGCGTGCGCTACTCTGG
>CAZWDN010000357.1:0-5265 GCA_964633125.1 uncultured Pirellula sp.
CGCGCACGCCCGGCACGTCCCACAGCTTCGCCGTGCGATCGTCCGAAACGCTCACGACCCCCGACCCGTCGGGGGTGAACGCCAGCGCGGCGATGCGGGCCATGTGTCCGCGATATTCGGCGGTGACTTCGCCGGTCGCCGTGCGGACGACGCGCACGAGCCCTTCCGCCGTGGCGTAGGCGAAGTACGCGCCGTCGCGACGCAGCACCGCCGTGCGAGCAAAGCCTTCGGGCAGTTCCAACATGCGCGAGGTGCGGCGCTCGCCGAGGTTCCACAGTTCCAAACGGCCCGTCGCGCCGTCGACGCCGAGCATCTGCTTGCCGTCGGCCGTGAAGCTGAGCGACGTCGGGCCGGTTCCCTTGCCGATTTCTTGTCCGGTCGTCGCTCCTTCGATCGAGTCGACGAAGCGGACGATGCCGCCGGTCAGGCCGAGCACCAGCGTTTGGTCGTCCGGCGCGGCGGCGAGCGTGAGAATTTCGCCGGCTTCCGCGACCTGCCAGGACGTAATCGCCGCACCGCTCGGGTCCCAAATGCGCAAGCGGCCGTCGGCCGAAGCCGTGGCAAGCCAACGTCCGCCGTTGAAGAAGGCGAGCGCGGTGATCGGCTCGGCGTGGCCAAGGAGTTCGCGCGGCGCGCTTCCTGCCGCGAGGTTCCAAAGCCGAGCGGAGCCGTCGGCATATGCGGCGACGAGGCGCGAGCCTTCGGGATTCAGCGCAATGAGTACGGCATCCGTCGTGACGACCGGGACGCTTCCCATCAATGCGTCGCCGGCCGCGGCGTCGGCGGCCAAATTCCAACGGCGTACGGTGTCGTCGAGACCGGCGGTGATGAGCAGCTCCGGCCCGCCGGCAAGCGGCTGCGTACAGACGACCGCGCCGATCGGGCCCGTGTGGCCCAGGAAAGTACGGCGATCTTGCGACGCCCGTCGCACGAGATAGCCCCAGGCGAAATCGCGGCGCTCCGGCGGGCAGCGGGCGGAGTCGTTCAAGAGCGCGAGCGCCTGATGCGGCGCGCGTTGCAGCAACGCCTCGGCCTGATTGAGCTGCATCGTAAACAAGCTGCGGTCGAGCTGCGCGATGCGTGTTTCCAGGTCGCCGGCTTGCCGCGCGATTTGCGTTTGCTGCGACTCGGATTGGTCGAGCGCTTCGCGCAAGCGGATGCTGTACCACGTGCCGCCGACGGCGAGCGCGACGAGCGCTATCGCGGCCGTCGCCGAAGCTGCGGCGAGCCCGCGATGCCGGCCGGCCCACTTCCAGAGCCTTTCAACGGCGCCGATCGGCCGCGCGGCGATCGGTTCGCCGGCCAGAAACCGCCGCAAATCGTCGGCCAGCGCGGCAGCCGAGGTGTAACGCCGCGCCGGGTCGCGCTCCAGGCACTTCATGCAGATGGTGGCGGCGTCGCGCGGCACGCTCGGCGCGAGCGTGCGCGGCGACGGCGGATCGTAGTCGCGCGTTTGCCGGAGCGTATCCAGCGGCGTGGCCCCGATATGCGGCGGCCGGCCGGTGAGTAGTTCGTAGAACACCGCGCCGAGGCCGTACAGATCGGCGGCCGGAGCCGCCGACGCGGGATTGTCGATCCGCTCCGGCGCCAGATAGCCGGGCGTGCCGGCCAAGGCGACGCTCGAAAGATGCGCCGTGTCGGGCTGCGCTACTTCGTCGAGGCCCGCGCTATTTCGAATACCCTGCGACGCGGCGGCGGCTTCCACATCAGCGGCACTGCGCGGCAGGCGGGCCAAGCCGAAGTCGGCGATCTTCGGCATGCCGTCGGGCGCAAGCAAAATGTTCGCCGGCGTCAGGTCGCAATGCACGATACCGGCCCGATGCGCGACGTCGAGCGCTTCGGCGACGCGCCGCACGAGCTCGGCCGCTTCGCGCGCCGGGCGCGGCCTGCCTTGCAGCGCCTGCTGCAGCGAGCCCCCTTCGACGAACTCGAACGCCGCAAAGTGCCGGCCGTCGGACGTTTCGCCGAGTTCGTAAAGTTGCACGATGCCCGGATGCCCGAGCGCCGCGACGGAGCGGACCTCGGCGCGAAACCGCTCGGCGGCGGAACGCTCCGCCGGATCGATCGGTTGTCGATCCTCGCGCGTCGACGCATGCAGCACCTTCACGGCCGCCGGCCGGCCGAGCGCGCCGTGCGTCGCCAAGTACACCGTGCCCATGCCGCCGCGCCCGAGCCGACGAACCACTTGATACGCGCCGAACGTCTGCGGCGCTTCGCCGACCGGCGCGCCCGGCTTCGCGACGGCGCCGAGCAAGCCGGCCGGCTGCGGCGGCGACTCTCCTCCCTCGCCGGCGAGGAGACGATGGATATCCAATTGCCGCCGGAGCGCCCCGGCCCATTGCGGAAAGCGGGCCAGATACTCGTCAACCTGCGGTTGCTCGCCGGCCTCCTCTCGGGCCGCAAACTCGGTGTAGATCAATTCAACGGCCGCTTCCGCGTCGGCCGCGAGCATGGGGTGCGATTCCAAGTAGCTCTCGGCCCGAGCCGCTTCGCCGCGTGACAACCGGCGCAACAGATCGGCGCACGCCTCGCGCAGCGTGGAAGCAGTCGACGGCGGAGAAGTGCTGGGCTGCGTCATTAGGCAAGCGTCATAACCTGAAGCTACTTCTATAGTAGCATCGTAAGTCGTGGTAAGATAACGAAAGCCGCGACCGTTCCCTTGAGAATTGCCCCTTATGACCTCGCCGCTCGACGACGAACCGGACTTCTGGCGCCGCCTCCGCGAGGCCGACGAAACGGCGCTGGCGGCGCTGGTCCGCGAGTACGAAACCGAGATCCGTCGGGCCGCCGGCATGCGGCTCGGCCCCCTGCTCCGCCCGCACCTGGATTCGGTCGACCTCGTGCAATCGGTCTACATCACGCTGCTCAAAGGGATTCGAGCCGACAAGTTCCACATCGCCGGGCCGCAAGAGCTCGTGGCCCTCAGCGCGGAGATCATCCGTCGCAAGGTGGCCCAAGTATGGAAACGGATGAAGCGCCGCACGGAACTGAATTCGCACCTCACCGGCACGCGCGAAGACGCCGAACATACCGTGGTGAACCGGATGGGCGAGCTCGACCCGACGACCGAGGCCGAGCTGCGCGACGGCGTCGACCGCATCTTGAAAGAATGCGATCCGGCAGACCAACAACTGCTGCAACTCCGCCTTGAAGGTTTCTCCACGGCCGAAGCGGCCCGCGCGCTCGAGGCCGATCCCGACGTGCTCCGCGTGCGCTTAAGCCGGCTCCGCAAAAAGCTGACCGATCGAGGCATCCTGGCGGAATGGCTTTAGCAGAAATGCTGATTGCAGACTGCTGAATGCAGAACCAAGCACCAAGAAACTCGAACTAAGCACCCTCTGTGATCCTAGATTCCACCGAAATAATCGATACCTTCGCCGAGGCGTTTCGCGTGCGTTATGCGCGCGTCGTCGTCACGGCGCACGACGACTATTGGCTCGACGCGGCCGTGCGCGCCTTTAGCGGGTATGCAAGCTCCGTGATTGCGTGCGACGCCGAGATCGGCGTCGAGCGGCATCTCTCCACGGCCGAAGCACCCGACGGCCGCGTCGGTGCGGCGCTGCTCGTCTTCGGGTTCTCGGCCGAGGCGCTCGGCAAGGCGATTGCCAATCGGGCCGGCCAGTGCTTGATGACCTGCCCGACGACCGCCGTTTACGACGGCCTGCCGGAAGGCGAAGAACGCATTCCGCTAGGCAAGCACCTCCGCTTCTTCGGCGACGGGTATCAGAAGAGCAAGCGCCTGAACGGCCGACGCTACTGGCGCATTCCGGTGATGGACGGGGAATTCCTCGTCGAGGAACGGCTCGGCGTCGGCAAGGGAGTCGCCGGCGGCAACCTCATCATGCAAGGGCGCACGTTCGAAGCGGCGCTCGGCGCCGCGCGCCGGGCCGCGGAGTCGCTCGCCGAAATGCCGGGGGTCGTCACACCGTTCCCCGGCGGCATCGCCCGGAGCGGCAGCAAGGTGGGCTCCATCTACAAAGGCCTCGCCGCGTCGACGGCCGACGCCTATTGCCCGACGCTCCGGGGCAACGTCGCCACGCAGCTTCACCCGGAAGCCCATTACGCCTACGAGATCGTCATCGACGGGGTCGACGAACAGGCGGTCGGCCGCGCGATGGCCGCGGCCCTACGCGCGGCCGTGGGTCCGGACGTCGTCGCCATCGGAGCCGGCAATTACGGCGGCAAGCTCGGCAAGTTTCACTTCCGCTTACACGAGCTGCCGCTGGACCTATAGGGCACGCCCTCGGTAGCGTTCCCTCTAAGTGCTTGATCCGGGGCGAGCGTCGAGCCGTAAGGCCGGCGTGTAAGCTTCGTCTGCGGAACGCCGTAGAGGGCGTTCCCCACAGATGTACATTGCCCCCCGAACCTCGGCGCGCAAAAAAAGCCCACAGGTTCGAACGCACAGAGTATCTCGGCAGGGCTCAGAAGAAGGCTTGCGGCGAATGGGTAGAGACGCCGAAAACCGAAAATTGGGAACTGCTGGGAAGCCGAGAGTCTGCGGAATCGTCGAATCTGTGGGCCTAGGGTAGTAATCGAACATCGTCATTCACGAGCAAAGCCCGTGCCGAGAGCGTGTCGATCTTTCGACATGCATTGCCTTGCGCAGTAAAGCATTCAAAAACAAAGATTTATGAATTCCGATGAAACCGAGCTCGATTATCGGCGCTTGCCTTTCGGCGCTGATTCTGGTTGAATCAACGGTGTCGAGCGCCGAAAATTCGCCGTTCGGCGCGGTAATTTAGGGTAAAGGCGGGACCATGTATTCGTTACGTAAGGTGCTACTCTACGTTACGACGCCCCTGGTCATTCTCTACTGCGTCAGCGTTCTCTATTACGTACAAACCAGTTGGGACCTCGGCGTCCGAGGGCTCTTTGCCAACTCGGCGACCATCCATGATGCCGGCCCCGGCACGGTCATCGGCCGCGCGATCGACGCCGTCGTGGCGGCCGGTCCGGCTCCGCAGAGCGGCGACATTCTCTACCGCATCGCCGGAGCGGACGTTCCCAGCGCCCTGCACATCACGCCCCGCCTGACGGAGATCGCCCCGCCCGAGCCGAAGCCCGGCCTCGTCCGGCTGACCGGTCCCGACCAGCTCGCCTCGCAACCGCCGTCGAGCGTCATCGCCGACATCGACACGCAACGTTGGGCTCGCGTCGAGTTTTTCAGCGCCAAAGCCAACGCCTCACAAACGGCTTGGCTGTTGGTGAAGCCGAGCTCGTCGGCGGCCGTCTGGTTGTCGCTGGCTTGGTTCATTCTCGAGCTCG
>CAZWDN010000358.1:0-5256 GCA_964633125.1 uncultured Pirellula sp.
AAAAAGTACGACGCCGCGCTCGACGACGGCAGTTGCAACGCTCGGTAGCCGTCGGGGAATCCGGGGAACTTCGACGGCTGCGCGGTCACGCCGGACGTTGCATCGAGCAGCACTTCGGCCATCAGTCGTTTCGGATAGTAGCGCGAATAAAATCGGTCGTCGAGCTCGTTCGCGGCCAGCGGCATACTGCTCCGTTGATACGCGGCCGATTGCAGAATCACGCGCATCAGCGACTTGAGTTGAAACTTCTGCTCGACCAGATGCTTCGCCGCGGCGTTCAAGAGTTCCGGATTGCTCGGCGGATTCGTGAGGCGCAAGTCGTCGACCGGCTCCACGAGCCCCCGGCCGAAGAAGTTGGCCCACACCCGATTTGTGATCGAGCGCGCAAAGTACGGGTTCGTCGGCGACGTAAGCCACGCGGCCAGATGCACGCGGCGATCCTTGGGGTCGTCGAGCGCCAGCGGCGTGCCGTCGAGCGGAGTCGGCGGGCGCGGCTTGCCCGTCAGCGGCTGGATCAAATCGCCCGACACGTCGGCATACACGACCGACGATTTCCCGCCGGCATCCTGCTTCACGCGCACCCGCGAGAAGAGGTTGGCCATCGCGTAATACTGGTCGTTCGACCATTTCTCCAGCGGATGGTTGTGGCACCGCGCGCAGTTGATATTCAGCCCTAGGAACGCGACGGTCGTCGTCTCGGCCATGTCGAGAGGGTCTTGGTGCAACAGGTAGAAGTTCGACGCGCCGTTCTCCAGGTTGCTCCCCGAGGCCGTCATGAGTTCGCGGACCATCTGATCCCACGGCGTATCCGCTTCCACGTGGTTGCGCACCCAAGAGTAGTACGACCAGAGCAGCGCCTGGTTGGCGTTATCGCGATTGCCGAAGCCGAGCTTGTCGCCGTTGACAAGTAGCAGGTCCGACCATTTATAGGCCCAATAGTCGACGAACTCCGGACGATCGAGCACCGCCTCGATTAAGCGGTCACGCTTGCCGGGCGACTTGTCGGCGACGAAGTTCTTCGTCTCCTCGACCGTCGGCAGAATGCCGAGCGTGTCGAGGTACATGCGGCGGATGAATTCGCCGTCGGTGCTTTGCGGCGACGGTGGAATGCCCAGGCTCTGGAGCTTCTCCATCACGAGCTTGTCGATGAAGTTGCGCTCCGGCTCGGCGGCATAGGCCGCTTCCGGCGCGGGCTTTTCCATCGGCACGGTAATCGACGACGTCGTCACCTTGCTCAAGTACCAAGCCGTCAGGGCTCCTTCGCCGTAGCCCACGGTCTTCGCCAGCCCGTTCTGATCGACTTGCACGGCCGATTCGTTGGCCGAGGTGAATAGCGTCCAACGCGTCACATCTTCCACGCGGCCGTCTGAGAAGTGAGCCAGCACGATCAGTTGTTGCGACTGATTCTTCTTGAGAACGACGTTTTCCGGCAGAATCTGAATCCGCTCGAGGCGGGCATCGTCGGGCTTCGGCGCCGGCGTACCCGCGGCGATCCAATCGGCGAGAATCTTGTATTCGAGCGAGTCGACGCGGAACCGCAGGCCTCCCTTGTGGGCGACGGCGCCGGTCGGCTTCGTCAGAATCAGGCTTCGGCCTGGGTCCGTCGGCGTGATGCGGCGTCCGCGAGCTTGCCGCGTCAGGGCGATGAAGTCTCCTTCCGGATCGTAGCCGCGGAGCGAAAGCTTAAAGCCTCCCTTGCCCGATTGCGCACCATGGCAAGGCCCGGTCGTGCAGCCGGTTTTCAGGAGCACGCTTTCCACATGGTTGCGAAAGCTCCATTGAAAAGGCTTGGCCATGTCGACCACCTTCACCTGTACGCTCGCGGTTCCGCTTGCGTGCTTCGCGGTGATGGTCGTCGTGCCGTCGGCGACGGGGATCGCCGTGCCGTTCTCAATGCGCACGACTTTCTCATTGCCGGAGTGAAACGCAACCTCGTCCGCAGGGAGTTGGCCGACGAAGGCGTCCTGCGCGCGGCGTTCCACAACGAGCGATTGACGACAGGCGGGACCATAGAGCGTGAAGTCGCCGGGGAGAATTGTCAGCGACGCGGCCGACGCGACGGGAGCCGCGGCCGACGAGAAAGCGGGATTCCATAGAATTCCGACGACGACGGCGCACGCGAATATTCCAATACGATGCATAACAAAGCGCTCCAACAAGCGGCGCGAGATGAACAACTATTTAGCCGCGGAGCTTGTCTCCGCGCTCTTCCGGAAGCGCGGAGACAAGCTCCGCCGCTGAATCTGTTTGCGGAAGATGCAGTACTTCTAAAACAACTCGTGGATCTCGCGCTTGCCGAAATCGACGAGTGCGAACGGACGTCCTTGCGGACCGGGCAGGTGTGTTTCCAGATCGAAGCCGAGGCTCTTGTAGATCGTCGCCACGATCTCGCCCGGATCGACGGGGCGCTCGGCCGGCACGCCGCCGATCTGGTCGCTGCGACCGACGACGCGGCCCCCTTGCACGGCGCCGCCGGCGAACTTCACCGTCCAGCATTGCGGCCAGTGGTCGCGACCGCCCGCCGGGTTGATGCGCGGCGTCCGACCGAATTCGGCCAGATTGCACACCATTGTGTCGTCGAGCAGGCCGCGTTGCGACAAGTCTTCCAGCAGCGCGCTGTACCCTTGGTCGTACGCCGGGGCCACGATGTCGCGCATCCCTTCGATCGACGTAAACGGTTTCGAGCCGTGGATATCCCAGGTGATTTCGTCGAACACCGTGATGAAGGTGTTCACCGTCACGAAGCGGACGCCGGCCTCGATCAGCCGCCGCGCCAGCAGGCAGCTTTGGCCGAACCGGTTCATGCCGTAACGCTCGCGCGTCTTCGTGGTTTCCTTCGAGAGATCAAACGCCTCGCGGGCCTGCACGCTCGTCATCAGTCGGAAGGCCGATTCAAAGTTGGCGTCGAGCAATTGCGCATCGGCCGTGGCCTCGAAGTTTTTCACCGTCTCGTCGACCACCGAACGCAACCGCCGGCGACGATCGAGCCGCGCTTCGCCCAAATCGGCCGGCGGCAACAGGTCGGGCACTTTGAAATTCGGCTTCGAAGGGTCGGCCATCAGCGCGAACGGGTCGTGCGCCTTGCCGAGGAAGCCGGCGTCTTGACCGTGCGGCAGGTTGCCGCCCGTGCGACCCATCGGTTCCGGAATAATCACGTGGGCCGGCAAATCGGTGCGGCGACCCATCAGGTAGCTGGTCACGCAGCCGGCGTGGGGCGTGTTGATGCCGCCGGTGAAGAGCCGACCGGTCTGCATCATTTGATGCCCCGTGTCGTGCACGGCGGCTGCCGTGTGGTAGCAGGAGCGGACGAGCGAAAACTTATCGGCCTGCTGCGCCATCAACGGAAAGATTTCCGAGATTTGAATCTCGGGCACCTTCGTGCTGATCGGCTGGAACGGCCCGCGAATTTCGCTCGGGGCGTCCGGCTTCATGTCCCAGGTATCCATCTGGCTCGGCGCGCCGAGATTGAAGATCATGATGCAGGAGCGCTTGTCGTTGCCGGGCTTCTTCAGGCCGGCTTTTTTCGCGGCGGTTTCGGCGCGAGCCACGTCGGCTAAGGAAAGCCCGACGGCGCCCAGCGTGCCGACTTGTAAGAAGTCGCGGCGAGTGAGTCCGTCGCAGGTACGCGTCGCGCCGTTTCCGGTAATCCGCAACATCGCCAGTTACTCCGTCGTGCCGTGGGTGAAATCAAACCGGCGGTCGAATTGCCGGTGAGCGTGCCACGGGGTGTCGCTTCCGCACAGTCGTGCTCGCAGCATGTCTGCGCTACGAGCGGTGTGCAAAGCGAGGACGGCCCCCTCCTAACGAACAGATCGATTATCGACATCCGGCCGGCCGAAGTCAATCAGTTTGCCAAGTAAACTGATATGATATACTGGTGAGAGATTGAGCCCGGCTTGCGCCTGACGCGATCCATGTGAACTCAACGTCGCCTCCACCCGATAACGATGCCTCTTCGCCGCACGAATAAAGTCGCCGAAGTTCGCCGCCGGTTGCTCGACCGGCTGGAGAACGGCCTGTATCGCGCAGGGGATCGGTTTCTTTCCAATCGCGACGTCGCCGAGCAATTCGGCATCAGTTACCAGACGGCCCATCGCGTGATCGCGGAACTTTGCGACGAAGGGCATCTCGAACGCCGGCCGCAGTCGGGCACCTACGTCCCGGGCGCGACGCGCCGGCTCGGCGGCGTGCAGCTTCTCTTCAACGCCCGAGCCGCGCAGCAATGGAGCTTCGGCTCGAAGTTGCTGGAGTTGCTGACGCGCAAGCTCGAAGCGGAACGGATCGACACGCAGATAGTGCTCGTCGAAGAGACGGCCCCGCTCGCGCCCGACCGCTTACCGATCGTCTGGGAACTACCGCAGGTCGTCACCGCCTGCGCCGCGCAAGGTTGCCCGGCCGTGCTGATCAACAATCGCCCCGCCTCGGGCATGGAATCGCTCTACATCGACAGCGTCTCGACCGACGATTTCTCGGGCGGGGCCTGCGCCGCGCAAATCCTCCGCGATCGCACGGATAAACGCCGCGGCTTCGTCGCCGTCAGCGGACCGAGCGACGACCCGCGCAGCCGGCTCCGCTTGGAAGGGTTTCTCTCGGTACTGCCGGCGAAAGTCGTCACGGCCGGCAACTGGTTCTACGACCAAGGGTACCGCGCGGCCGAGCAAGTGCTGCGCTCCGCGCGGAGCGGGATCTTCTGCGTCAACGATCAACTCGCGGCCGGCGTTTTGGGCTGGTGCCGCGACCGGAAGCGCCGCGTGCCGCCGATCGTCGGTTTCGACGATGCTCCGATCGCTGAGCAACTGAATCTCACGACGATCGGTCTGCCGTGGGACGAAATGCTCGACGGCGTGATTCGCACGGCCAAACGCCGCTTGGCAGGGGACCGCTCGGCCAGCAGCCACCAAATGTTCCACCCTAAGCCGACCATCCGCAGCTTAGACGCGAGAGAACCGCCGCACGCCGCGGCAATCTGAACGCAAAAGTCAGAATGCAAAATGCAAAGCGGCCGACGCAAGCAACGGGCATTCCCTTTTCGTTTTGCATTTTGCGTTTCGACTTTTGCATTTACGCCCCCCGTCCCTTGCAAAACGTGCTGCACGGCTTGAGAATCGTCGGTTTAATACCCGGGAGCTGACGCCCCCGGCTCGCCTGAACATTCTCAACGTCTTGCCGAAAATCACGAACTATGCCCACGTTTTCCGCCGCTCAGCTCACCGAATTCGCCAACAAGTTGCTCATCGCCGGCGGGGTCGGCGCGGA
>CAZWDN010000359.1:0-5248 GCA_964633125.1 uncultured Pirellula sp.
CGCCCCCGGTCGGCGCTTTGGGGGCCCCCGCCGTCGCCGACGGCGGGCTAAATAACGCGAGGAGAACATGCGTTGCTTACGGCAATTCGTCCCGGATTTCGACTTCTTCGCCGTCGGGACCGAGCAAGTACGCGATCGGTCGGGCGCCGGCGACCGGCGGCGTGAAGGGGCCCGGGTGCGAAGGATGAAACTGCGCGCCGGCGGCAAACGCTCCTTCCAAAAACCCTTTCAGGTTCCCCACGCGAATCGCCAAATGCACCGGACCGCAGGTAAGGTCGGACCACTCGGCGAGCGTTTCTCCCTCGCGGGCGCTGAACAGTTCGAGCCGTACGTCCCCCAGCCGCAGCCAGGCCATTTGGCGGCGCTTGAACTGCCGGCGCTCCAGCAATTCGGCGCCGAGGATGCGCGTGTAGAAATCGATGGCCGCGTCGAAGTTTGCCGTTTGCAGGGCGATGTGGTCGATGACCGGACGAACCGGCGGCGGCGCGATCACAGGGGGCGCGACGGGCGGAACCGCAAACGGCGGGGAAGCCTGGGGCGCGGCAGGCATCGGGGGCGCGACGCGGAATTCGTCGAACGCCGCGAACGACGGCTGCGCCGCGCCGGCCGCGTGGCCGTTCGCATGCCCGTTGACTTCCGCCGGCGCCGCCCCCTCTTCGGCCAGCATGCTTGCTTTGTCCGTCGGCAGACGATCGAGGTTTTGCTCGACCCAGCGGGCCGCGTCACCGTTCAGCGGGCTCTTCACGTTGTAGCTTTGGAACGCCAGCATCTCGCCGATGCGAATGACGATCGACTCCAGCGGCTCGCCCGCTCCCCAATGGTCGCCGACGCAAATCGCGTGCGGCGCGATGTTCGGATGAAACACGGGGGACAGCATCCGACACTGCGGCGGCGTTCGCGGATAGTTGCGAGGCAGAGTGATCTCGACCATGTGCGAATCGTGCTCGCGCAATTCGCCGCCGACTTGCCGCAGGCTCCGCACCACGTACTGCAACTGATACTTTTCCGGCGGCGAGCCTTCGGTTTGCACCAGCTTGACGCGCGGGTGACGGCGCACGTAGCTCTGCATCCGTTCAAAGTCGGCGGCCAAGCGGCGGAGTCGGACGTTGCTCATGGGTGAGGCGCGGCGGAGAGGAAACTCTGCGGAGGAAACTAAGGATTGCGCGACGGCGGGAGCCCGAACTCTTTCGGAATGAGTTCGAGAATGGATTGAAACGAGATGGAAAAGCCGAGCCCTTCGGCCATCCGTTTGTCTTGCGTCCAAGTGTTGATGCCGATGAGCAGGCCGTGCTCGTCGTACAGGCCGCCGCCGCTGTTGCCGTGGTTCACCGGAGCCGAGGTTTGAATCACGCGCAGGTCGAGCGGGCCGAAATCTTGCCGGCGAATCTGCGAGATGTCGCCGCTCGCGTGGCTCCAACCAAGCCCCATCGGGTTGCCGATGGCGAACACGCGATCGGACACCTTGCATGTGGGCTTCTGCGACCAGCAGGCGGCGACGATGTCTTTCGTATCGAGCATGGCGACTTGCAACAGCGCCGCATCGACGCCGAACGGCGCGATCCACGTAACGCTCCCCTTCATCGTCGGGTGACCGATGAATTTCACGGAGCATTCGCCGTCGGGCTTCGGTTTGTCGGCGTCTTCCGGTCCGGTGAACTTCGCATCCACCACATGGCGGTTCGTAAGAATAGTGACGGAACCGGCCGCCACCTTCACCACGACGCCCGAGCCGACCATTTGCGCCAGCCCGCCGAAGCCGGCGCTGGAGCTGATCAGCACGTTCGACCGCATCGGCCTAGCGATTTGCGGCGGCAGGGCTTCGAGCGAGGCGGGGTCGAGATCGTACTTATCGAACGTCAGCGCCACGCCGCCGCCAAGCGGCGTATCGCCGAAGTACCAATAGGTCCAGCCGAGCGCGCTGCCGATGCCGATGAGCACGGAACAGGCGGCGAGCCAGAGCCCGCGCTGCCGCGGCCGGCGGAGCACCAGCCCGATGCAGCCCAAGAGCACGGCGACCCAGCCGGTGAGCATGCCGAAGGCCGGGATCGACACCAGCGAGGCGATGAACGCCGCCACGCAGAGCTTATTCCAGCGGCGCGGGACGTTGCTTTCCGCTTCCCACGAGAGCCGGCTGAGCTGCGCGCCGTGGTCGGCCGTGAGAATGATGCGGGCCGGGGCGCGCTCGATTTCGTCGGCGGTGATGCGCATCGTCGGCGCGCCGGCGGGAACTTGTTCGCGCCGCGCCGGGGCGCAGGCATAGGTGCCGCAGCCGCCGTTGCGGGTCCAACATTCGGCATGGTGCACGGCGCCGCAGGCGGGGCAACTCGTCACGAGTTCGTCGACGACGATCGCGCAGCCGCACGGCGGACAACGAACGACCGCTTCGCGCTGGCCGGCGGGAAAGACGCGAGCAGGTGGAGGCGAAGACACACAAAACTCCCCGACGATGCGCCCGCGAACACGTCGCTAACTCATCTCGATCAAGACGAAGATACCGAACAAGAACGTGTACAACACGGAAATGATGATCGACGCGTACCCCATCACGACGAACAGCGGCCCCGCCGTTTTTAGCTCTTCGCGCCGCGGCATCAAAACCACGAGCGCGATGATCGCAATCAGCGGCGCGGCGCACCCTATCAGGCTAACTATGAACAGCGCGATTGTCGACTGTTTGAGCCCTTTGAGCTTTTCGTCGCGTTGAGCCTTTTTCCGCAAATCCGCGAGGGAAATCGGATCGACCGTGCCGAATTCCGTGTCGCAATAACGGCATTTGACCGCGATCGACTTCACTTCCTCGCCGCAGGCCGGGCAGCGCTTCGTGTCGCCCCAGGCCGTGAGCGGAGCTTGTACGCCCGCGGCGCTTTTCTCCGCGGCCGGAGCTTCCGTGCAGCCGTAGGTACCGCAGCCTCCCACTTCCGACCAGCACTCCTGGTGCTGCGCCTGCCGGCAGCTCGGACAGGAGACGTATTCGTCGTCGGGCCCGATCTCCGTTTGGCAAACCTGGCAGATCGCCTTCGCCTCGCCCTGCTGCCGCCGCTTCATTTCCAACGGCTGCGCGGCGACCGTGAGCGCGATCCCCTTCTGACACTGCGGGCAGCGCAACTGCCGATTGGCGCGCTCCGCCGGCAGGCGAATCGCGGCGCCGCAAGAGCATTGGTAAATCGGAGCTTCCGGCATGACGGCAACCAAGCGAGCGACAAAACGAGGCGACGAAACCTAGAACTTGCGGCGGCGATCCGCGACTAACGGACTTGCGTAAGCGCTTGCAGCAGGGCGGAGAGCACGTTCCAACCGATGGCGAAGGCGATCGACAAACCGAGCATTTTGCCGCCGCTCCCTTTACCTTGAATCAAACGGACGATGCCGACGATGCAACCGATGCCGGGGCAGAGAATGACCAAGAACCAATCGAAGCCGGTCATCTCTTCGCCGGCTTTGTTCCTGCCCTTGCCGCCGGTGCGGCGGAGCGTCGAGTCGAAGACCTCGCCGCAGAAGCGACATTTGGCGGCGGTCTGCATGATCATCTCGCCGCAGGCCGGGCAAGGACGGCGTTCGTCTCCCGAAGCCGGCGCAGCCGACGGCGGCGCGGCGGAGAAGTCTTCCGCATCGAAGACGCCGCCCGGCGGCGGACCGATCGAGCCGCCCGGTGAAGCAGGACCGACGGACGGCGGCGGGCCGAAGTTTTGCGCGCCGAATTGCGGCGGCTGATTCGGGGCAGGGAAATTGCCGAAACCGCCGGACGCGGCCGGGGGCGGCTCGCTCGCGGCCGGCACTTGCACCACGCCGCCGCAGCCGGGGCACTTCGCCGACTTGCCCGCGAAAGCGTCGCCGGCGTTGATTTTCTTGCCGCACCACGTGCATTGAAACTGAATGGGCATGTTCGTCGGTCCTACTTCCAGAGATGCCGAATAAAAAACTCTACAGGCGCGCGCCTAAGCGGACACTTCCTTCAGCGCAAACTCCAGCACGGTCTTCCCCATCACCACTTGGTCGCCGGCTTGCAAATAGCGGCGACCTTTCAGCGCCACGCCGTTCACATAGGTGCCGTCGGGCGTGTTGCAATCTTCGATTTCGAACCGGCCGCCGCGGTTGTAGATGATCGCATGCTTCGGTTCGATCGCGTCGTCTTTGAACAGATACACCTCGGCCTTCGGCGAACTGCCGAGCACCGTCGTGTCTTTGAAGAGAATGAACTGCTTGCCGGCGAGCGGACCCTTGCGCATCAAGAGCCAGGCCGTCTTCGTCCACCCTTCGACCAAGCCGATGAACAAGCCGACGGCGATGCCGATCACCATGAAGCCGACGGCCCGGCTGTACGCCGCTTGGCCGTCGTCGGTAACGAGCAACAGACTGATCGGGTCGAAGAGAAACCCGCCGATCATGCCGCCCAATAGCGCGCCGATCAGGCCGTTGAAGATGACCTTCCGTTCGCGCGTGGCGACCCCCTGCCCCAACCCGGCGGGTATCGCGGCGATCGCCCAGGCGCCCGCACGACCGATCATCAGAATGAAGAGCGCCAAGCCGTCGGGCATACGGTCGGGCGCGGGATTCTTCCAAAACGCATAGGCGAAGCTCGACATGAGCGCGAAAAAGATACTGGTGGGAATCAGCGCCAATAGGCCGCCGCCGAAGCCGACGCCGAGTCCGACCACGCCCGAGGTGATGGCGCGCGGCAGATTGCGGCACATGATCCCTTCGGCCGCGCCGAGAAACAGCCCGACGGCGGCGGCCACGACCGGGAAGATCAACGCCGCGGCGATATTGACGTTCTCGCCGTCCATCTCGTTATCGTCGAACGATGGTTCCAAGATGCCCCAGCCGACCAAGCCGCCGACGCCGCCGGCGAGCATCAGGTAGAACCAGTTCGAGTAGATGAGCCGCTTGAACCACGACTGCGCTTCGACCTGCACCAGATGCTTCGTGAGCCCTTCCTGGGTGTCGATGTAGTCCTGCACCTGCGTGGTGAACATCTCATCTTTGGAGATTTTCAGCGGTTGGTCGGACATGGGTGCGGCTCGGGTCGCGGGGCGAAACAGGGAGTAACGTAGAAGGTGCGGCGCGCGACTACTTGGGCGCGGTGGTGGAAGGGGTTGGCGGCGTTGCGCTTGGCGGCGTCGCGGTCGGCGGCGTCGCGGCCGGAGGCGGCACGCTCGGCGAAGCAGCCGTAGCCGAAGGTGCGGGCGCCGTCGCGGCGGGCGCGCCGGCGGCCGGCGGCGTCGCCGAGGCGTCGGGCCCCGGGCGTGCG
>CAZWDN010000360.1:0-5244 GCA_964633125.1 uncultured Pirellula sp.
ATAGTGATGACGCGCAAACAGCGGCCATAGTCCGGCGCCGCAGCGGCGCACTTCGAGTTCGAGCCCGAGCCGCGCCGCCGGTCGCCGAAGACGCCTCCAAGCGAGCTTGCCGGTCGCCATGTCGAGCGTCCAATCCGGCGCGAGCCAAGGCTCGACATCGTAATGACACGTCACGGCGACGAATCGGCCGCGGACCTGCCGCGCACGGACGGCTTTCGACACCGCCGCGGCGCAGGCGCGGGCCGCGTCGCGATCGACGACGCTCGTGAACTCATCAAACACGACCATCGGCGGCGCGTCGCTTGCGGCCAGTCCGGCGACGAGCGACCGGGCCAAATCGCAGCGGAAGCGTTCGCCGTTGCTCAGCACGCCGTACGGCTTCACCCAAGCCGGTGGCGAACTGAAGCCGACGGCCGTGAGCAAGCCGACCATCTGTTTGATCGAGATCGTCTCGTCGCCGGCCGCCGCAAACAGCGCATCGATCACGGCCGCGTCTCTCGGCCAGTCGCCGGGCGCGTAAACCTGCTCTCCAAACGCTTGCCGCGCGACGGTGCTCTTCCCCGCGCCCGACGGCCCGACGATGAGCCCGACCTGCCACGCGTCGTCGGCTGCCGGCAACTCGGCGGTGAACTGCTCCGTGAGTTTTTCCCGCAGCGGCACATCGAACATGCCGGCGATCTGCCGCACGCGGAAGGAATCGCGGAGGGGGGACGAGACTTCGAAGGATTGGCGATTCATGTTTGCTTCTCACGTTTACAAATAACCCTTCTCCCTCCGGGAGCTGCGTTCATACCCTTCTCCCTCCGGGAGAAGGTGGCCGAAGGCCGGATGAGGGTGCCGTCAACCAACGTTGGGCATGGCGTATCCATCGCCGTTGCGCCACGAACTCATCTCCGAAACAAAACTTCATTCCGCGTCACCCTCACCTGCCCTGCGGGCATCCTCTCCCAGAGGGAGAGGAGTTACCGTCACAACACGCTGACCCGACAGGCGAGCCCTTCGCCTGTAAGTCGCTCGAACAGTCGGCGTTGTTCCGCTTCGTCGCGGCAATCGACGACGATCTGAAACTGATCGCGCCATGCGAGCGACGGCGCGGGCCGTGGCTTAGCTGCCGCGAGGTTCGTGGGACGCCGGCTTTCGGCGACGGTGTTCGCCAGCAGTCCGGCGATCGTCGCGTCGCGTTGCCGCAGGCCGGATGTGAGCGACTCCAAGAGCGCCGCATCCGCTTCCGCCATCCCGGCCAGCGGATCGTGGACCGAGAGCAAGAGCGCCGCCTCTTCCGCCGAGAGATCGACGACGAGCACCGGCACTTCGGCCTCGGGCGTGGTTTCGGCCCGCAGATGGCCGTCGATCAGCTCGAGCGTACCGTCGTCGCACTCACGAGCCAGAAGCGCCCCGGCGTAACCGATTTCACGGAGCACGGCCGTGAGCGCGGCTCGTTGTGCATCGGGATGCTTCCGCCAATTGAGCGGATGCGGCCGAAGCAAGCCGGCCCGCACGCGCCGCAGTTCCACAACACGGTCACGAACGCGATCACGAATGGGAGTCATACGACGTAGTTCCTGTTCCGGCGTTTCGATTCTTTTTCGACATCGGTTAGCCGCGACGCGGCAGCGGAGCGCGTTCTGCGCGTCGCGGCTAACGGCGCACCTGCGCTAGCGGACGCGCGTGAAAATGCGCTGCCGGACGACTTGCCGCGGCGCATGTGGACGGACCACTTGTTGCCGCACGATCGCCGACGGCACGACTGCCAACGGACTCACGACGAACGCCGGCACGGTCGGGACGACGACGGCGGTCGCCGACACGACGCCGGCGGTTCCCACGACGTTGACTCCGCAGACGCACGTTCCGCCTGCTTGCACGTTCGCCGCTCCGACGCACGACAACGCGGCACAACTAAACAACCGAAAGTAAATTCGACGCATGACGAGACTCCTGACACGGGGAAACGAAACAAGGAACGGGATTGCGGCGCCCGGAGACAAGCTCCGGGGCTAAATGGATTGCTCATCACTCGCCACCCGTCACTCACCACTTGAGCGTCTTCGGCGGCACGGCCCAACGACGGACGAGCGCTTGCTCCTCGGGCGTGAGCGGCGTGCGACCGGCCGGCGGCATCGTCGGCGCGGCGCCGTTCGTTAGCGGGCCGGCGCTCGGCGCGCACGCTTCCGCGAGCGCTTGCCGCGGCAAGAGCGCGAGGGGCTCGCCGGCGGCGGCGAAGAATTGCAGGCCGCCTCGGGCCGTCGGGCCTTGGTGGCATTCGGCGCAGTGCTTTCTCAATAGCGCGGTGATCGCTGCCGTCGATTCGTCGGCGATGGTCGGGGCGACGGTCGGCGTCGTCGACGGTGCGGGCGGCGCGTAGCGACCATAGCCGTAGAACAACGTCGGCTGTTGCACGACCGCCACAGGCACCGCGACCGGAATCGCAAACGGCGCCACGGTGACGACCGGCACGGCGACGCTGTGGCACGGCTCAGTAGCAAACGTTTGCGACGCGGATACGAGAACGACGGCGATGAGAAGCGTGCGGATCATGGCGAAACTCCTGCTGGGATGGAATGTGAACGATTACGGCGAGCCGGGAGCGTGAGCGACCGGAGTCTGATGCTGGTTTTGCAGACTCTCGGCGTGGGGCTTACCCCTCACCCCCGCCCCTTCTCCCGCCAGGGGAGAGGGGAGAGCAGTTATCAGCAGCGCCGCTTCGGCGAAACTTGCTTCCCACTGCTTGCGGTCGACGGCGATGTCGGCGGCCAGCGCTTGAAGAATCGGATCGTGCGACGCGCGGAACGCCGCCCGCAGCGTTTCGACGGCCATGCCCAACTCCGCCGCGGCGCGCGGGGCGTCGACCATGTCGTTGCGGTAGCGGTCCACCAGTTCCGCGAGCGCCGCCGAGGCCGCGGCGCCGCTCAGCCCGCCGGTCGCCGACGCGACGGCTTGCGCAAAATCTTCCCGATCGCGACGGAGTTGCTTCTCCAAGTCGGCGAAGTAGAACGCGGCCAGCCGCTCGGCGTCGCGAGGGCGCTCCGCGAACACCTCGATGCCCGCGTCGAGCAAGCGCCGCTGGTCGTTCGCGACCGGTCGCAAGCCGTCTTCCAGATGACAGCGAACGCACGAAATCAGCGGGGCAACGATGCCCGAGCCGTGCGGGTCGCTTGTGTCTTTGGCGATGTTGTCCGGCACCGAAGCCTGCCGGCGGCCGGCACGGTCGAACAGTGCGTAGAGGTGCAGCCCGTTGCGCTTGGCGGCAATGTGCTCGCCGGCGTCGTACACGAAGTCGAATGGATTGCGGATCGGGTCGCGCTCCGGCGTGGCGGCGGCCGTGTCGTAGGTGTGCCACGCCCCGCCGAGCGGACCTTGCCGACGGACGATGCGCCTGGGCTTGAACGTGACGAGCGACCGAAACGTGTTCGCGCCCGCGTCGGCCCGAAGCCGATCGACCGTGTCGATGTCGAGGCCGATCGACGTGAAGAACGCCTCCTCGGTATCGGCGATGCCGGCGAACTCATAATAGACGCCGCCTTCGAGCGTCGTCGTGGCTTGGGTCACGAAATAGTCGCCGCGCAGGAGCGCCCCGCCGCTGCCGGTGAGCGTGCGCAGCCGCGCGGCTGCGGAAAGGTCGAGCCAGCCGCCGTCGGTGAACACTTCTTGCAGCGCGGCTTGTGGAAGCGACGCGGCTTGGACCCGCGTGCGAAGATGAAAATACGGATCGTGCGACGCGAGCAGTTCCCAGACGTCGGCCGGCAGGTGATAGTCGGCCAACGAGAAACGCCACAGCCGATCATCAGTCGCGGGCACCGGCTCGGGCCGCACGATCACGTCGGCCCGGCTCACGCTGTTGAGCACCAGCGACAACACCGCGCCGGCGCGGCGGCGCTCCGCCGGCGGTAGGTGATAGAACGTCACGTACCGCACGTGCGAGCGCACTTCGACGGCGACGCGCGTTTCCAAGTCGTCGACGGCCGCGCGCAATTCGTCGGCGGGACCGACGAACGGCGCGGCGGCGAACAGGATCGCAGTGCAGTAGTGAGCAATCATCGATCGACTCCGAAAACAAATGAACAACATTCGCGAACGGTCCCCTCGCTTGCGCGTCGGGGCTAGCGTGTTGTGGTTACGTTTGTGGGGTGGTCGGCACGAAGACGAACGTGCCGGTGCGGCCGTTGACCGAGACGGGGCCGATCTCCAGGCGGTCGACCGGCGTGGTGACTTCATCGGCCAGCAGCTTCGCCGGGTCGATCAGACCGAAGCCGTAGCTTGGGTCGCGGCCCGTCGGACCGGCGTCGGTCGCCGTGCGTTGCAGGTGCTCGATGAGTTGGCGCGGCGTTTCCACCGGAGTCGCGCCGCCGGCTTGCTTGTGTTTGGCGAGCAACAGCGCGACGACGCCGCTGACGAACGGCGCAGCCATGCTCGTGCCGGACAGCCGCGCGTAGCCGCCGCCGAGGTAGGTCGACAGCACGTCCTCGCCCGGCGCACAGACATCGACCTCCGGCCCGCGGCTGGAAAACTCCGCGATGCGCCCTTGGCGATCGACCGCACCGACGGCGATGGTGTCGTCGAACCGCGCCGGGTAGTTGACGCTTTGATCGCGTCCGTCGTTGCCCGCCGCGCAGATGAGAAACTTGCCGGCAGCCGCGGCCCGCGCGACGGCCGCGGCGATCGCCGCGCTCGGCGTCGGCGACCCGAGACTCATGGAGATGACGTCGGCTCCGGCCTGCACGGCCCAATCGATGCCGGCGGCCACGGCGTCGTCAGGACCGGAACCGTCGTCGCCGAGAACCTTGCCGATGAGCAAGCGACACTCCGGCGCCACGCCGACGACGCCCCGCTCGTTGCGCCGAGCGCCGACGATGCCGGCCGTATGCGTGCCGTGGCCGACGCGGTCGAGCGCGCCGCTCGGGCTGCCGGTGAAATCGCGCAGGTCGTCGACCGCGCCGCGCAAATCGGGATGCGTGTGCTCGAGGCCCGTATCGAGCAGGGCGACGCGGACGCCCTGCCCTTGCGTTTGCCGCCACTGCTCGGGCACATGCAAGAGCGCGAGGCCCCAGTCCGTGGTTTCGCTCAGTTGCGTGTAGGCCGCAGCGACGCGAAACGGCGGCAGGCGATAACGGATCGGCCGGCGGAAACTGCCGGCCTGCTCATTTTTGAGGCGACCGGCGTTCATGCGGCACCTCGCAGCTTGCGGAACAGTTGCACGAGTTCGATCACCAGCGGCAGCCAATCGGCGTACGACTGCGCGTCGAC
>CAZWDN010000361.1:0-5175 GCA_964633125.1 uncultured Pirellula sp.
GCTCGGATGCTCGGCCCGCTTGCTTCTGGGAACTTTTCCACGCAGGGTGCTAGGCCGTGAGCAAGACCGCATTTCTATTCCCCGGTCAGGGTGCACAAGCCGTCGGCATGGGCCAGGCCGTGCACGACGAACTTCCGACCGCCAAGGCGCTGTTCGATCGCGCCGGCGCAGTGCTGGGCTACGATCTGGCGAAGCTCTGCTTCAGCGGCCCGACGGAAGAGCTCGACCAAACGAATCGCAGCCAGCCGGCGCTATATGTTACAAGTCTGGCCGCGCTCGAAAGCTTGCGAGCAAAGTCGCCCGATGTCGTAGCCGGGTGTGCGGCCGCGGCCGGATTGAGTCTGGGCGAATACACGGCGCTGACGTTTGCAGGTGTGATCGAGTTTGAAGACGGCTTGCGCCTCGTGCAAGAGCGCGGCAGCGCCATGCAGGCGGCGGCCGATGCCGTGCCAAGCGGCATGGTGAGCATCCTCGGGCTGGAGCGTGCGCAAGTCGAGGAACTCTGTGCGCAAGCTCGCCAAGGAGAAACGCTCGAAGTCGCGAACTTGCTCTGCCCCGGCAACATCGTCGTGTCGGGCACCAACGGCGCTTGTGAACGTGCCGCCGAATTGGCGCCGAAGCTCGGAGCGATGAAGGCGATTCCGCTGGCGGTCGCCGGGGCGTTTCATACGCAAATCATGCAAAGCGCCCGCGAACGGCTCACCGCGGCCTTAGCCGAAGTGCCGATGAAAAAGCCGCGAATTCCGGTCGTTTCCAACGTCGATGCCACGCCTCACGACGATCCCGAAGAGATTCGCTCCCTACTCGTGCAGCAACTCGTGTCGCCCGTTCGCTGGGAAGATTCCGTGCGTTACTTGTTGGCTCAGGGTTGCGATCAGTTCTACGAAGTCGGACCGGGACGCGTCTTGCGCGGACTCTTGAAACGCATCGATCGAAAAACGCCTTGCGAAGGCGTACTCGAATAGACATCGCGAAGCGGAACACTTCGTCCGCCGGGTAAAGAGACATTGGGCCGAATCACGAAGCGCCCCCATCGAACTGCATAACTAAAAGAGGTACTTATGGCACGCCCTGAAGCCCCCACCGGAGAAACCACCGTCGACCTCAAAGGCCAGACGGCGCTCGTAACCGGCGCCTCGCGCGGCCTCGGCCGTGCGATCGCCCTGGCCTTCGGCAAGGCCGGAGCCAACGTCGCGTGCGTCGCTCGCAGCGCCGACAAACTCAAAGAAACGGTCGATGCCGTGGTCGCGGCCGGCGGCGTCGCCGAAGCGTTCACCTGCGACGTCTCGCAAGGCAAGAGCGTCGACGAAGTGGTCGACAAGGTCGTGGCCCGCTTCGGCGGCTTGCAAATTCTCGTCAACAATGCCGGCATTACCCGCGACACGCTCCTGCCGCGCATGGAAGACGACCAGTGGGACGAAGTGATCAACACGAACCTCCGCGGAGCGTTTCTCTTCGCTCGGGCCGCCAGCCGTGTCATGATGTCGGCCCGTTACGGTCGGATCATCAACATGGCGAGCGTGTCGGGCGCAGTAATCGGCAATCCCGGCCAAGCCAACTATTCGGCCTCGAAGGCGGCCTTGCACGGGTTCACACGTACAGTGGCTCGCGAGTTGGGCGGGCGGAAGATCACCGTCAATGCCATCGCTCCCGGCTTCATCGAGAGCGACATGACGGCGGCCCTGGGGGACGCGATCCTCGACGAAGTGCAGAAGCGCATTCCCGCCAAACGGCTGGGCAAGCCGGAAGACATCGCCAATGCGACGCTGTTCCTTGCCGCTCCTGCGTCCGCTTACATCACCGGGCAATTGCTCGTCGTCGACGGCGGGATGACGGCCTAACGTCCCGGGGGCCTACGCATCGGAACTCAAGTGTCGGAAGTCGGCGGCCGATAAGGCTTTGCCGGCCAAAACGGCATCGACCGATGACGTATGGACACGTGTAGGAAAAGTCGGTATATCTTGACCTTCTTTGCAGAACCTCTCCATCTTCAAGCGGTTGCCGGCGTCGCCGGCCGGGCGAAGAATGAAGAGGCTTTTAGAGCTGTAAGTACTCGCGGCCGTCGATGCGGTCGCGTTTGAAGTTTTTGTCCTGATTGTATTTAGCGCCGTTGGAGGAACCCCAAGGTGGCCTCAGTTGCAGAACGTGTGATTGATATCGTCTCCGAGCAGTTGGGCGTGAACAAGGAACAAGTCTCACGTGAGACTTCGTTCGTGAACGACCTCGGCGCCGACTCGCTCGATACGGTCGAGCTGGTGATGGAGCTTGAAGAGGAATTCGATATCAATATCCCCGACGACGCCGCGGAGAAAATCCAAACCGTCGGTCAGGCGATTGACTATATCGAACAGTCTCAGGCCAACGCGAATAAATGAAACGCCGAGTCGTCATCACCGGTCTCGGCGCCGTTACCGGGCTGAGCTGCCAAGTTGAGGACTTGTGGAAGCGGATCTGCGCCGGCGAAAGCGGCGTGGGTCCGATCACCTTGTTCCCCACCACGAACTTCAAAGTGAGGTTCGCAGGCGAAGTTCGGAACTGGTCGACTGACGCCTACATCTCGCCCAAGGATGCCAAGCGCATCGATCGCTTTACCCAGTTTGCGCTGGTGGCGGGCATTGATGCCGTGCGCGATTCCGGCTTGGACTTCACAAAAGAAGACGCCTATCGTTGCGGCGTCATTCTCGGCTCGGGCATCGGCGGCCTCAACGAAATCGAAGAGCAGCACACGCGGCTCCTTGAAAAAGGCCCCGATCGAGTTTCGGCCTTCACGATTCCGAAGCTGATGGTGAACGCGGCCGCGGGCCACGTTTCGATTCAATACGGCTTGCGCGGCCCGAGCGCCGCGGTGGCCACGGCCTGCGCGAGCGCGGCTAACGGCATCGGCGAAGCGTTCAAAACCATTCAGTACGACAACGCCGACATTATGATCACCGGCGGCACCGAAGCGGCGCTCACCCCGATGGGCATCAGCGGCTTCGCCAATATGCGCGCCCTCTCCGAACGTAACGACGATCCTCCGCGGGCCAGCCGCCCGTGGGATCGCGACCGCGACGGCTTCGTCCTGTCCGAAGGGGCCGGATTGTTGGTGCTCGAAGAACTCGAACATGCCAAGGCCCGCGGCGCTCGAATTTACGCCGAATTGCTCGGCTACGGCGTCAGTTCCGACGGCGGCCACATCACGCAACCCGACGAAGAAGGCAAAGGCGCCGCGAAGTCGATGCAATTGGCCTTGCGCGACGCGAAGCTCAACCCCGACCAAATCGGCTACATCAACGCGCACGGCACCAGCACTCCGCTGGGCGACAAAGCCGAAACCGCGGCGATTAAGACGATCTTTACCGACTACGCGAAGAAGGTAAGCATCTCCAGCACGAAGAGCCAGCTCGGGCATTTGCTTGGCGCCAGCGGCGGCGTCGAACTGGTGCTGAGCGTGCTGGCCCTGCGCGACAACCTCGTGCCGCCGACGATCAATCTCGAATCGCCCGACGAGGGTTGCGATCTCGATTACACGCCGCTGCGGCCGCGAGAACGAAAGCTCGACATCGTGATGTCGAACAGCTTCGGCTTCGGCGGACACAACGCTTCGCTCATCGCCGGTAGGCTGAAATAACGCCGCGATTTTTAAGCATCAACGAATGAAAGCGAGCGGCGGGGTTCATCCCCGCCGTCTGCGTTTTACGATCGGCCGTTCGCGTCGATCGGTCGCGTTTGCTACTCCGGCAACGTGTGACCGAGCTTGTCGCGCTTGGTGGCCAGATACTTCGCGTTGTGCTCGTGAATCGGCGGCACGATCGGAATCTGATCCACGACTTGCAGGTCGAAACCGCCGGCGAGAAACGCGTCGATCTTCTTCGGGTTGTTCGTCAGCAGGCGAATCTTCCGCAGCCCCAGATCCTTCAAGATCTGGATGCCGACGCCGTACTCGCGCGAATCGACTTTGTGCCCAAGCCGTAAATTGGCGTCGACCGTATCGAGTCCCTCGTCCTGCAAAGCGTAGGCTTTGATCTTCTCGACCAGCCCGATGCCGCGACCTTCTTGCGGCAGGTAAACGAGCACGCCGGCGCCGTGGTTGCTGATCATTTCCAGCGCCATGTGGAGTTGGTCGCCGCAATCGCAGCGTAGCGACGCCAGCAGATCGCCGGTAAAGCAGGAGGAATGCATCCGCACGAGCGGTGCATCCACCGCGGCAAGATCCCCCATCACTAGCGCGATCGGTTCCTGCGTTTCATACTTTACGCCGTAAGCGACGATGCGTCCGGTGCCGTACTTTGTCGGTAAATCGGCTTCGGCAGTACGGTAGACGAGCTTCTCGCTCATCCGCCGATGGCGAATGAGTTGCTCGATGGTGATGATTTCGAGATTATGTTCGCGAGCCAGTCGGAAGAGTTGCACCCGATCGGCGCGGTTTCCGTCGGCATCGAGGATTTCGCAAAGCACGCCGGCGGGAAAGCGACCGGCAAGTCGAGCCAAATCAATGGCGGCTTCGGTATGCCCGGCCCGGCGCAGCACGCCCCCTTCGCGCGCTTGCAACGGAAACATATGCCCCGGCCGAGCGAAATCGGTCGGCTTGCTCTTCGGATCGATGACGGCCTGCACCGTCGCCGCGCGTTCCTGCGCCGTGATGCCGGTCTTGTTCGTGTAGTGGTCGATCGGCACCGTGAACGCCGTGCCGAGCGGCGCGGTGTTCGTCTCCACCATCATCGGCAACTCAAGCCGGCGACACACGTCGGGCAGCACCGGGATGCACACCTGCCCGCGCCCGTGCGTAATCATGAAATTGATGATCGCCGGCGTCGCCGCTTCGGCCGCGCAAACGAAGTCTCCCTCATTTTCGCGATCTTCGGCGTCGACCACGATGACGACCTCGCCGCGGGCGATCGCTTCCACTACCGCTTCAATCGTCGAATACTGATCGGACACTGCAAGCTCCGGGGCAAACCGTGAGGCCGAGCCGTCGAGGACGCTCCCGCAACATGCGTGCGGGGGCCGCTTCTTCCACAGAAAACAAGGCCGTTAGCGACATTATAGGGCTTTGACCACGATCAACTAGCTCTCCCCTGCCCCGTCCGCGCGACGACCGGTTACAATAGGTCTGCAGGAATCACCCTCGCCGCCGACCGGGAACGTCATGCTCGAACGGGACGAATATATCGAACAAGCGTACCTCTTCCGCTC
>CAZWDN010000362.1:0-5161 GCA_964633125.1 uncultured Pirellula sp.
TGGAACTACATCGCCGACGACAAGGCGAAAGACGGCTACTACGAGCGGGCCTTGCTCTTTACGCTCAGCGCCGACCAAGGGCGAACCTGGACGGAGCAAGGGCTGATCGGCCCGGTGGAAGGCAAGCACCTCGGCGCGGTGCGGCACAACGTGCTGGCGATGCCCGACGGGCGCTGGCTGTTGCCGATCCGCGGACTGCCGCCGCGGATTTACGATCCGAAGAGCGGGGCGACGGAACTGTTTCCGCTCGTCGGCCCGGACGGCAAGCGGCACGCGTATCAGCAGATCGTGCGAACGGCGAAGGGAACGTTCGTGGCGATGGGGCCGGTGTTCTTGCGGTCGACGGACGAGGGGCGCACGTGGTCGGCCGTCGAAAACTTTCCGGCCAAGCCTGAGGGCGACAGCGCCGAAGGACGTTACCTCACGACGCTCGCCGACGGCGGGCTGCTGGTGACCTGGGGCATCGGCAACGCGAACAAGGGGCTGAACTACAACTACTCGGCCGACGACGGCCGCACCTGGGGCGAAACGGTAACGCTGCTGCCGGAGACCCATGTGATTGCGCGCTATTATTCGGCGCGGACCGTGCAAGCCGACGACGCACACGTCGGCTCGGTGTTTATGAACGGCGACGGTGTGCACTTCTTGAAAGTGCCGCTGGCGCGACTGAAGAATTAAGCGTCGTCGCGAGGGCGGCGGCGGATGCCGGCTTGTCGAGCGCCGGCTTCCGCTTCGAGGCTGCGGATGTAATTGACGATCATGTGATCGGCGACTCCTTCCAAGAAGCTCTTGCCGCGCGTGGCGATGGCCCGCTCGATGGCCGATGCTTGCCACGGCGTGATGTCGGCGTTGAGCGCGATCGTGTCGTCGTGGTCGATGTAGACGAGCGTATTGACGTGGTGATAAAGCGAGAACCGTTCGCGTAGTTGCTTCAATCGGCTCGGTTTCGCAGCGATTGTCGCCGCGACGTTTTCCGGCAGCAGGCTTTTCACCGGGGCCAGCGGCAGCTCCGGCACCAAGTCGAGCCGATTGACGACGCGATATGTGGGAAGCGCGTAGCCGGCGCAAAACGTCGGATCGCCCACGCGTGGCGCGCCGAACGTATAGACCGCCGAAGGCATGCGGCCGGCCTTCGCCAGTCGGCAGCCGGCCAGCATGGCCAGCGCCCCGCCCATGGAGTGCCCCGTGAGGAAGAGCGGCTTGTCTTGGATTTCGTCGAGGATCGGTTCGACTTTGCTCCAGGCCCGTTGGAGCGCGTAACTGAAGCCGCGGTGGACGCGCCCTTCATATTCGCCGCATTGAACGAGCCGGACGACGGCGACGGTGAGCCAATTCGGCAGCGTGATCGGATCGGTGCCGCGAAAACTCAGCACGGCATGCGTGTCGCAAACGCCGAGAAAGCCGCGGGCCCGCGTGAGTTTGCTGCGAAACGCCCAGGCCGTGAGCCCGAGCCGTTCGCCGGCGGCGGCCGCCGGAGCCCGGTGATAGGCGATATCCGCGGCATGCGCCAGGTAGAGCGCGTTGGCACGGCTGAACGACGTCTCGCCCGGATCGAACGGCAGGGGAGCGTCGCGCTGAGTAGTTGCCGGCGTCATAAGATTGCGAGTTGCCGTCGAAACGTCAGGCGCCCTGTCCGACCCATTGCAGAATCAGGCCGTCGACCCAGGGCGCAAGTTCTCCGCTGAGCGAGTAGACCCAGAGCGCGCAGATGATGCCGGTAAAGACGTCCATCGTGTAATGCGCGCGGAGGATGAGCACCGTGAGCGCTTCGAAGAAGGCGATTACGAGGCCGATACCCAAGCCCCACGGCCCCCAATGTCCGGCGAGCGTGCAAGCGCCGTAAACGGCGATCGACGTATGGCCGGAGAAGAACAGGTCGTTGGCCGTGCCGTAGGTCACCAGCACGGCGGGCACGCCCGGATAGCGCCACACCATGCCGGCCGGCGCCGGAAGCGGACAAAGCAACTGACAGATCTGACGGAGCGAGAAGACCATCAGTAGCCCTAGAAAGGGTCGAATCGATTCACCGAAGACGGCCGAGCAGAGCAGATAGCCGCCGAGCAGGTCGATGACGAGCGACGAAATAATGAGCAAGCGATTGCCGGCGGCCACATTCGTGGCGTAGCGCTGATGCAGCCGCGCCGTGAACACGTGAACGCCGTCGGTCAGCGGCACTTCGTACGCGACCTTCGGCGTTCGCTTGCCGATGACCGATTGCGTCCAGTACCAGGCCAGCAAGCCGACCACGATGAAGCCGACCCGCACGCCGATCACCGGCCAAGAAGCGTCGATCATCGGCAGGTTACTCCGCGGTGATTCCGAGCATGGTTCGTAGTTGGCTCTCAATCGCGGTCATCAGCGGATCGCTTTCGCCGCGCGCTTCGCGGCCGGTGCTCACTTCGACGGGATCGCCCACGGTGATCACGGCCTCGATCGGCCCATGCACGCGGATCTTGCCGGTAAGGTCTTCCTCAAACCGTTCGACCGTTTCGATAATCCGGTTCGCGGCGGAGTTCTCGCTGAGATATCCGGGCGGGTAATGGTAGAGCATTTGAGCCAAGTCGGC
This sequence comes from uncultured Pirellula sp., assembly GCA_964633125.1. Lineage (GTDB taxonomy): Bacteria > Planctomycetota > Planctomycetia > Pirellulales > PNKZ01 > PNKZ01. The sequence continues at coordinate 2,567 of CAZWDN010000362.1, forward strand.
GTCTTCCAGATGCCGCCAGCGGCGGCGTTGTTCCGCTTCGGCAAGGTCCCCCTTGATCATGTCGGGCAGCACTGCGGCGCGCAGCCGCTTCACGCGGGCCACGGGATGGCCGGCGCCGTTGCCGTTCACCCATTCCGCTTCCAGCGGTTTCAAAATGGCGTCGATGAGCTTGCCTAGGCGTTCGTCGATCGTGCCGTCTTGCGTTTCGCCGAAATACTGTAGCTCTTTCAACGCGAGCAATCCGGCGCCGACTTTCTTAAACCGTTCGTGCAGCGACAATTCCCGGCTCGGCCGCCAGGTGAGGCGTTGTTCAATCTCGTCGAGCATCGTCGCGGCGGCGGCATGCACGTCGAAGGGAAAGTGATACCGCGTCGCGACCGGATGAATCACGACCTTCTTATTGTCCTTCGCGCGCTTCTTCGCCGCCTGGCGCGCGATGAGCGCCGTCCCTTCGAGCATCGGCGTCAGCCGATCGTTGGTTCGCGAGACGTGCCCTTCGGGAAATATCACGAGCGGCCGCGCCGCCGTCTCGAGGATTTCGATCGACGTTTGCACGGCCTGCTTGTCCATCCCTTCACGATAGATGGAAAACGCGCCGGCCCGACGGAGCAAGAACGATTGCACCTTACCGTCCATGAACAGATGCGCGCTGGCGACGACGAAGAACGGCTTGCCGATCGTAGCGGCCAGCGTGCTCAAAACGAGCGGGTCTTCGTCGCGGCAATGATTCGGCGCAACGAGCACGCCGTGCCCTTCCCGAATCGATCGGGCCAGCTTGTCGGCTCCGACGACGTCGACGCGTTGCACGCCGTAGCGTCGTCGCAAGAAGCGCGGCGCATACCAATACAACGCCCGCGGCCAAAGCGTGCCGTGGTACGGCGGCACCGGCACATACGGCTTATCGGAAACGACCGAAGTCATGAGGGCCCGCCCGGGTGCGTGGTCGCTGAAATGCAACGCCTTTCGGGGGGTTAATATAGCCTGCCGCGAGGCAAGAAGGGAGATCGCGGGGCGAGCCGCCACAAAACAAGCCGACGACGACGCACGTCGGCGGAGTTCGCGAGTTTTACAAATACAAAGAGCGGGCGACCGAGCTCGAACCGGCGACGTCCAGCCTGAAGCATCACCAGTTCGCCGTGCAAATCCCACTATTTCCCGAGTACTCAGCGATTTTATTCGCGTCGAAGCGGCCGATCTGAACAAAGGCGTTACCGATTTTGATTCGCCGCCGTCTACTCCCTGTCACGTTGCCGTTCGCCCTCTTGGCGCGTATCGTCAACCGTGCAAACACTTCGCTGAGCCGGGAGCCTGTTACGAAACGGCCCTGCGGCCGTCCGAACGGCGCGGCACTTCTGGATTTCCCCGCTCCCGTCAGGCTGAATGCGACCAAGCATTACTACTTATTCCCACTTTGATTAACCACCATGACCGAACGAAGCTATGCCGTTGTTACGGGATCGGCCGACGGGCTCGGACGCGCCTTCGCGATTCTACTGGCCCGCGAAGGCTGGCACTTGGCGTTGGTCGACATCGAGGAACCGGGCAACCAGGAAACACTTCGGCTCGTTCAAGAGGCCGGCGGCTCGGCCCAATGCGAACAGATGGACGTGCGCAGCGCCGAGAATTGGCAGGCCCTGCAGGATCGGCTGCTGACCCAATGGCCCCGCCTTGATTTGCTCATCAACAATGCGGGCGTCGGCGGTGCGGGCGAAGTCGGAGATTTTACGCTCGACAACTGGCGTTGGCTGATCGACTCGGATCTGATGTCGGTCGTGTACGGTTGTCATACGCTGGTCGGCTGGCTCAAGCGCAACCCAGGCCGAGGACGAATCATCAACGTCTCGTCAACCTCTGCGGAGCTTTCGCTGCCGTGCATGGCCGCTTACTGCGCGGCCAAATCCGGTGTCGTGAAGCTTTCCGAATCGCTGTACGTTGAGTTGTCTAAATTCGGCGTCGGCGTGACGGTCGTCGTCGCCGGCTTCTTTCAAAGCGGCCTCATGAGTCGGGCGCGGACGATGAACGAGTTTCAACGCAATTTTTCCGCCCTGTCGATGAAGCGTTCGCCAATCACGGCGGAAATGGTCGCCCAAGCGGCGCTAAGAGGGTCGCAGCGAGGGCGATTCAAAGTGAACGTCATTCCGTTCAAGTTGCGGATGTACCGATGGTTCAATCGGCTGGCCCCGAACTTGTTTCTCAAATACGTTTCGTATGTATGGCGAAGCAGTCCTCCGCCATACATGTAAAAACGGCTCTCGGACGCAGTTACTTGCGTCGGAAGTCCGTCAGGCAGCGTCTCGTTCTCGGAAGCCTGACTTAGGAACGTCTGCCGCGCTTGAGGATCATCGCTTTTCGCCGCTTGCACCAACCCCTGACAAATTAAGGCAAGCGTGGTCATCCAATGGCGCCGTTGCAAGCAATCGGGAGTCGGCCAAGGCCACAACTAGAAACTTTAAAAGTGTCGATGCCGACAAATGAAACAAGCCGCTGACAACTCGTGTCAACGGCTTGCATGGAGAGCGGGCGACCGGGCTCGAACCGGCGACATCCAGCTTGGGAAGCTAGCTCTCTACCAACTGAGATACGCCCGCGATTGGT
>CAZWDN010000363.1:0-2164 GCA_964633125.1 uncultured Pirellula sp.
CGCGATGGAAGTTGAAGCCGACCAAGGCTTCGACGGCGTCGTCGGCGATGACGAGTGCGAGAAGATCCGGCGGCAAGAGGGGCGTGAACTGAGCGACGTGCGGTTCGCTCAGCAGCACCGACTCCAGCGCGATGTTGCTGCGGAGCAAGCGTTCGACCAGCTTGTCTCCCTCGGCGATGAACAGGCCCCGGCGGGCCGTGTCGTTCGTTCGCTTCAATGCGCGATACGGAGCGAGGCGCGGGTCATCGAGATCGGCGATGGTTACCAGCGGCATGACGGCAACGGCGGGTCGGCGAAGGGGTTAAGGGGAAGCGGCTGCGGCGCGTGCAAACATCGCGCACCCCCATAGCCTGCGGCGGGACGGGGCCGATATAATGCCCGACTTCGGTTTGAAAAATCGTTTCGTTACGCCTACGGAGAGGAGTCTACCATGTCGATTGTCGCCACGTATCACGTTTGGCACTTTGCCGCTTTGATCGCCGTTTTGGGTTGTGCCTTGGGGGCGAGCAAGGGAGCCGCCGCAGAGCCGCTGCCGCAAGTCACGTTGAAGACCACGAAGGGGGACGTCGTCATCGAGTTGTATGAAGACGAAGCCCCGAACGCGGTCGCCAACTTCGTCAGCCTCGTGGAAAAGAAGTTCTACGACGGTGTGCCGTTTCATCGCGTGATCGAAGGGTTTATGGCGCAAACGGGCGACCCGACCGGCACCGGCACCGGCGGCCCGGGCTACACCATTGATTGCGAATGCACCTTGCCGAACGCGCGCAAGCACCAACGCGGCAGCGTGGCGATGGCGCACGCGGGCCCGAACACGGGCGGCTCGCAGTTTTACATTTGCTTCGTGGCGACGCCGCACTTGAACGGTCGGCACACGGTGTTCGGCCAAGTGATTTCAGGGATGGAAAACGTCGACAAGCTGAACATTCGCGACCCGCGCGCGGGGGGCGAGGCGGACAAGATCACGTCGGCCGTGGTGACGCAAAAGCGGAATCACGAGTACAAGCCGGTGACGAAGGCGAAGCGGTAGACTTCCTGTTGCATTTAGCCGCAGAGCTTGTCTCCGCGCGCCGAATACGCGCGTTGACAAGCAACGCGGCTAAATGCCGGCGAGCCGCGCGCGTGTTTATTTACGCTGGACGACCGAGTTGGCCAGCGTGCCGATGCCGGCGATGGAGATGTTGACGACGTCGCCGGGGAGCAGCGTGAAATCGGCGTCGGGGACGATGCCGGTGCCGGTGAGCAGCACGGCGCCGGATTGGAACGTGTTTTCCCGATAGAGCCACTCGACGAGCGACGGGAGCGGCCGCGCGATTTCGGCGGCCGTCGTTTTGCCTTCGAACGCGATGGAGCCGGAGCGGAGCACGGCGAGGCGAATTTCCATGCGCTCGAGCGTGGGCATGGCGCCGGGCAGCGTGATCCAGGGGCCGAGCGCGCAGGAGCCGTCGTAGACTTTGGCCTGCGGCAGATAGAGCGGGTTTTCCCCTTCGATATCGCGCGAGCTCATGTCGTTGCCGATGGTGTAGCCGACGATGTTGCCGCGCCGATCGATGATCAGCGCAAGCTCCGGCTCGGGGACGTTCCACCGGGAGTCTTTGCGGATGCGGACCGGTTTGTCGTGCGCGACGACTTTCGCGGCGGTCGACTTGAAGAACAGCTCCGGGCGATCGGCCTTGTAGACCAAGTCGTAGACCGTGGCCGAGGAAACCGACTCTTCCATGCGCGCGGCTTTGCTGCGCTTGTAGGTGACGCCGGCGGCCCAAACTTCTTGGTCGTCGATGGGCGGCAACAGCGTGACGGCGGAGAGCGGCAAGCGTTCGGCGGCGTCGTCGATCATGAAGCGGACGGCGTCGGCGGGATCGTCGGCTTCGAGAATCTCGGTGAGCGTCGTGTATTGTCCGGCGGCGAGCGACAGCGGGCGAATGATTTCGTCTTCGACGACTCCGAGCGCCGGCTTGCCGCTGCGCGCGAGATACTTGGCCAAATGCATATGCGAATCCTGGGTACGAAAAGGCGACTGAGCAATTTTCCGCGCCGGGCCCTGCTAACGCAAGGCGCGAAATCGGGCGAGGGCGTCGAGCGTACGCCGCATATCGGGCGGCAGCGGGGCTTCGAAGGTGAGTTCACGATCGTCGAGCGGGTGGCGAATCGTGAGGCGAAACGCATG
>CAZWDN010000363.1:2264-5159 GCA_964633125.1 uncultured Pirellula sp.
TCGCGCTGATAGGGATGCGGACCGATCGGCAGATCGATGAGGTCGCGATCATGGTCGGGCACGCCGGCCGTGAGGGCGAAGTATTCCTTCGTCACGGTGCGGTTCTCGAATTGGTCGCTCGCGCGTTGGTGCGCGCGATCGTTTTTGGCGATGAGAATCGCGCCGCTCGTGTCGCGGTCGAGCCGATGCACGATGCCGGGGCGCGTGGGCCCGCCGAACTCGCTGAGTTCGTCGAAATGGTAACGCAGGGCCGAGGCGAGCGTGCCTTCCCAGTGGCCTCGGCCGGGATGCACGACCATGCCGGGCGGCTTGTTGATGACGGCGATGGCGTCGTCTTCGTAGAGAATTTCCAGCGGAATGGCGGCCGGCAGCGGGCCTTCACGCGCGAGCTCGGGGAGCGAAACGGTGACGACGTCGCCGGCGCTCACGCGCATCGCGGCTTTGGCGCGCTTGCCATTGACGCGGACCCCTTGCACGTTGATCGACTTGCGTATGTGCGTGCGACTATACGAAGGGAACGTTTGCGCGATGAACCAATCGAGGCGGACGCCGGCGTGTTCGTCGGAGACCGTCACGTCGACGGGGGCCTGCGCGGGGTCGGGAAGCGTCATAGGTCACGCAGACGAAAAGACGCCGCCCTCGGATGCCCGCCGACTACTTGCCGGCGGCGGTCGGTGAAGCGCTCGGCTTGGCGGTCGCGCTTGGTGCGGCCGTCGCCGAGGCGGTGGGAGTCGTGCTCGTGGCCGAAGTTGCCGCCGCGCCGGTGCCGCTCGGCGTCGCTCCGGGGAACGAGGCTTCGCTCTTCGGCAGTTTGTTCAAGTCGTCAAGGTTGAACATGCTCGTACCGGCCGGCTTCGGCGCCGGCTTCCGATCGCGGTAGGCCTTGGCGAACACAATCGTGGCGGGCATGCTCAGGTACTCGAGCTTCCGTTCGGCGTCGAGCTTATACAGACATTGCGGGCTATCGGCCAGCGTTCGGTATTCTTTGATCGCTTCGTCGAGCAGGCCCATCGTTTCGTAGAAGCGCGCCAAGCCGAGCGTGGCCCGTTCCTTGAGGCGCGGGTCGGTCGCGGCATTGCGCGCGGCGACGTAGCGATTCTTCGCGTCGTTCAGGAGTTTCTCGCCCCCTTCGCGATCGGTATTGAGTTGCTCGATCCCTTCGTTCATGGCGATGTCGGCCAGCAAAATCTCGGCCATCTGTCCCGGCACCATGCTGCTATCGTTCGACGCCACTTTTTCCAACTCTTGCGCCACAACGACCCGATCGCGCTTTTCGACGGCGTCGAAGTATTCGTTCCAAGCGGTGAGCGAACGTTCGGCGCGCGAGTTCTGCCAGTATGATACGACGCCGATCACGACGACGACGCCGACCACGGCGGCCACGAGCGTCGAGGCGTTTTGCTCGGCCCAGGTGAGCTTATGCCCCAACCAGTCGGCCAGTTGGTTCTTTTCCAATTCGTGGCGGCGTTCCGTCTTCATGAGAGCGCAATCGGGAGCGGGGATGCGTGTGGTGGAAACAAGCGATCGACGGCGCGCGAAATTTGCCGCGCGCACCACCTTCGTCAAGTCGCCGCCCCTCTCGGCGAGTGCCGGCGACCGGAAAGCAAGCAGGCAGTATAGGCCCCCCGCCGGAAATGCGTCAACCCGAGCGAGTTACGTCGCTTGTGAGCCCGCCGCCCGAGCGGCATAATCGAAAGGCTCGTGTCGCGAAGGAATACCCATCTTGTGATTCCTCGCTCGTTTCTCGACCCTTCCGCCCGACATTCGCCGGCTCCGCCATGGACGACGGACTCAATCCCCCGCAGCGCGAAGCCGTCAATACGCTTGCCGGGCCCCTCTTGGTTCTTGCGGGCGCAGGTACCGGCAAGACGCGCGTCGTCACGTATCGCATCGCCAATCTTATTCGCAACGGCATCCGGCCCAGCCGCATTCTCGCCGTTACGTTCACGAATAAGGCCGCCGGCGAAATGCAAGAACGGGCCGGCCACCTCCTCGGCAAGAAGCAGGCCGAGAAGCCGGAGATCTCCACGTTCCACTCGCTCTGCGTTCGCGTGCTCCGCCGCCATGCCGCGCGGCTCGGCTACCCGACCGGCTTCGCCATCTACGATCGGGGCGATCAAGAGAGTACGGCCCGCAGCGTGCTCCGCGAAATCCACGTGCCGAGCGAAGTCTTGCGCCCGAGCGATTTGCTGGCGATTATCGGCCGTTGGAAGACGGCCTCGGTCCGCCCGGCCCAAGCGGAGAACGTCGCGGAGACCGATAAGGAACACCTCGCGGCCATGGCCTACCGACGTTATCAGGGCTCGCTCAAGGCGGCCGGCTGCGTCGATTTCGACGATCTTTTGCTGCTCACCGAAGAGTTGTTCAGCGAACATCCCGAAGCCCGCGCCGCGGAAGCCCGCCGCTTCGATCACTTGCTCGTCGACGAATACCAAGACACGAACGGCGCGCAATACCGCATCATCAAGGCCTTGGCCCAAGAGCATCGCAATCTATGCGTCGTGGGCGACGACGATCAATCGATCTACGGCTGGCGCGGGGCCGAAGTCACGCACATTCTCGGCTTCAAAAACGATTGGCCCGGCGCGAAGGTCGTCCGTCTCGAAGACAACTACCGTTCCGTGGCGCCGATTCTCGAGTTGGCCAACCGCCTGATCGCCTACAACAAGAACCGTTACGACAAAGTGCTCCGCTCCTCGCGCGAAGGGGGCGACAAGCCGCGCATCAATCAATATGAAGACGAAGAAGCGGAAGCGGTCGCCGTGGTCGATGAGATCGCGAGCCTGATCGTCGGCGGCGTCCAGCCGAAAGACATCGCCGTGCTGTTCCGCACCAACGAACAGCCCCGCGCGTTCGAAGCCGAATTGCGCCGCGCCAAAGTGCCGTACACCCTCA
>CAZWDN010000364.1:0-3150 GCA_964633125.1 uncultured Pirellula sp.
TTCGCGGCCGAGCCCGACGTGCAAAACCCGATCGCCATGGCCTGGGACGCGCGGGGCCGACTGTGGGTCGCCGAGAACTATACGTATGCGGAAGCCGGCGTAAAGTTCGAACTGAAGCTCCGCGACCGAATCATTATTTTGAGCGACACCGACGGCGACGGCCGCATGGACCGTCGCAAAGTGTTCGCCGACGACTTGCAGATGCTCACGAGCATCGAGGTCGGCTTAGGCGGCGTCTGGTGTCTGACGCTTCCCGAACTCGTTTTCATTCCCGATAACAACGGCGACGATAAGCCGGACGGCCCGCCGCAAACACTGCTTACCGGCTTTCGCGTGCCGCCGGAGAACTATCACAACTTTGCCAATGGTCTCCGGTTCGGGCCGGATGGTTGGCTCTACGGCCGTTGCGGCGCTTCGGCCCCGGCCGATGTCGGGCGTCCCGGCACGCCCGCCGAAGAACTCATTCCGGTTCGCGGCGGCATGTGGCGTTATTCGCCGTTCACGCAAGTCTTCGAGTCGCTCAACTCCGGCACGACGAACCCCTGGGGGCACGACTGGAACAAACATGGCGAGCTGTTCTTCATCAACACGGTGAACGGGCACCTCTGGCACTCGATTCCCGGCGCCCACTACACGCGGCCGCATACGATCGACCCGAACCCGCGCGTGTATGAGTTGATCGATTTTCACGCCGACCATTGGCACTTCGATACGAAGAGCGACTGGAGCAAATCACGCGATGGGGCGGCCAACGAATACGGCGGCGGTCATGCCCACATCGGTTGCATGATTTACCAAGGGACGCAGTGGCCCGAACAATACCGCGATCGGCTCTACACGCTCAACATGCACGGCCTGCGCGCCAACCAGGAACGGCTCGACCGCGACGGCTCAGGCTACCTGGCCAAGCACGAGCCGGATTTGTTCATCGTCGCCGACAAATGGTTCCGCGGCATGGAACTCAGCGAAGGCCCCGACGGTGCCGTGTACGTGGCCGACTGGAGCGATACGGGAGAATGCCACGAACGGAACGGCGTGCACCGCCGCAGCGGGCGGATTTATCGGATTTCGTATGAAGGCGCGGGCCGTAACGCCCAAGTCGAACACCTGCAGGCGCGCGATCTCTCATCGGTGAAACCGGCCGATCTCGCGGCATTAATGTTAAGCGCCGATGCCGGCGATTGGGACGTCGTACAGGCTCGGAAGCTATTGGCCGCACATGCCGCCACGGGCGCCGACGTCACGCCGATTGCCGAATCGCTCTTGGGAGCGATCTTGCAACCTCGCGATACCTTGCACATTCTTCGCGCCGCTTGGGGCCTTGCCGCAATCGGGCGAAGCGGCGTCGCCGTCTTGCCGCTGGTGACGCATCGCGACGACTATGCCGTCGCTTGGGGCGTCCGATTCATGGTCGACGCCTTGCCGCTCGACACTACGCTCTCTCAACGTCCCGCCGGCGGCGACGTACGTCTCGACGACGATAAGTTGGGGATCCTCACGTCGTTGGCACTCGGTGATCGCTCGCCGTCGGTACGATTGGCCTTGGCGTCGGCCTTGCAGCGACTGCCCGTGGATCAGCGGATTGGAGTAGCCGCTGGACTTTGCTCGCACTCGGAAGATGCGAACGATCACAACATTCCGCTCATGATTTGGTACGGCCTCATCCCTACGGCCGACGAACATGCGACCGAACTCGCCAAACTCGCCGCCGAATGCGAGTTGCCGACCACGCGGCGATTGATTGCCCGTCGGTTGGCGGAAGACGTCGAAAAGAAGCCCGCTCCGTTTAACGAACTCTTATCGGCAACGATTGAGAATCGCGATCCGGTTTTGGCGGCCGATATCGTGGATGGGGCGTCCGCTGCGTTGACCGGGTGGCACAAGGCGCCGAAGCCGCCGGCTTGGGACAAGTTCGCTCAGATGCTCGCTATGACTGACGACCAAGCCCTCGCCGGCCAGGTGCGCGAACTGAGCGTGCTCTTCGGCGACGGCCGGGCGCTCGATGCCGTGAAGGCCCTGGCCCTCGACGCCAAGGCCGATGTTGCCGTGCGGAAAGCGGCCCTGCAAACGCTGATCGATGCCCGTCCGCCGGAATTGCGCAAGGTCTGCGAGCAAACGCTCGGCGTGCGCTTTTTGAATCCCGTGGCCGCCCGCGGCTTAGCCCTCTTCGACGATCCGGCCGCCGCGAAGCAACTGGTTGACGCGTATAAAAAGTTTCACCATTCCGAACGAGCGCAGCTACTCACGGTGCTCGCCTCACGGCCGAGTTTCGCGAAAGCGTTTCTCACGGCGATCGTCGAGGAAAAGATTCCGCGCGCCGATCTCAATGCCTCGCTGGCCCGCCAGATTCACGGCTTCAACGATCCGGAACTCAAGAAGCTCCTCTCTCAGACCTGGGGGGAGTTCCGCGATAGCCCCGCCGAGAAGAAGGCGCAAATCGCCGAACTCAAGGCGAAGCTGACGCCGAGCCTGTTGTCGCAGGCCGACGCCGCCGCGGGGCGTGCGCTATTCGCCAAGACCTGCGCCCAATGCCACAAGCTCTTCGGCGAAGGGCAAAGCGTCGGGCCTGATCTCACCGGCGCGAATCGCAACAACATGGATTACTTGCTCGAGAACATGATTGACCCGAGCGCCGTGGTGTCGGCCGATTTCCGAATGTCGGTCCTTACGCTGGACGACGGCCGCACATTCAACGGCCTCGTTCTCGCCGAAACGGAGAAGACCGTCACGCTGCGCACGGCGACGGAAACCGTGACGCTGGAAAAGTCGTCGATCGAAGAACGCCAGATTGTGCCGCTCTCGCTGATGCCAGAGAATCAGTTGCAGCCGCTGACGGAAACGCAACTGCGCGACCTGTTCGGCTACCTGCAGAGCAGAAGCCAAGTGGCGCTCCCGGTTGAGAAGTAAACCACGACACACTAGCCCCGACGCGCAAGCGAGGGGACGAACGGCAATGCTGAATGCAGAGTGCTGAATGCGGAACAACGAAGAATCTCGCCAGTCGTAACTTATAACTCATAACTCGTCGCCTCCCATGACTCATCGCATCCTTTCGCTCTTCGTTACGCTCTCCTTTCTCCTAAGCTTCGCGCGAGCCGCGGAGGAGAAGACCTACGACCTCGTCGTCTACGGCGGCACGTCGGGCGCCAT
>CAZWDN010000364.1:3250-5144 GCA_964633125.1 uncultured Pirellula sp.
GAGCAGGTGTTCGAAGATTGGATTCGCGAATACGAGATCCCGGTCGTCCGCGACGCGTGGCTCGACCGCGCGAAAGGCGTGACGAAGGACGGGACGCGGATCGCCGCGATCACCACGCTTTCCGGCAAGACCTACCGCGGCAAGATGTTCATCGACGCCACGTATGAAGGCGACCTCATGGCCGCGGCCGGCGTCGACTACCACGTCGGACGCGAGGCCAATTCCCAATACGGCGAACAATGGAACGGCGTACAAGTCGGCGTGCTTCACCACCGCCACCACTTCGGCGCGGTCGACAAGAAAATCAGCCCGTACGTAATTCCCGGCGATCCGCAGAGCGGCGTCTTGCCGCGAATCAGCACGGAGCCGCCGGGCGAATACGGCGCGGAAGACAAGAAGGTGCAGGCCTACTGCTTCCGCATGTGCCTGACGAACGACGAATCGAACCGCATCCCGTTCGCGAAGCCGGCGGGTTACGACCCGAAGCAATACGAACTGCTCGTGCGCATCTTTGAAGCCGGCTGGCGCGAGACGTTTGAGAAGTTCGACCCGATTCCAAACCATAAGACCGACACGAACAATCACGGCCCGATGAGCACCGACAACATCGGCTACAACCACGACTATCCGGATGCCTCGTACGAACGGCGCAAGGAGATTATCGCCGAGCACACGACCTATCAGCAGGGTTGGCTCTACTTCATCGCCAACGATCCGCGCATCCCGAGCGACGTGCAGACTGAAATGAAGAAGTGGGGCCTTCCGAAGGATGAATTTCAGGACAACGGCGGTTGGTCGCACCAAATCTACGTCCGTGAAGCTCGGCGCATGGTCGGCTCGTTCGTGATGACGCAGAACGAACTACAAAAGAAGAAGCCGACGCCCGACTCCGTCGGCATGGGCTCCTACGGCATCGACTCGCACAACATTCAGCGCTACATCACGCCGGAGGGATACGTGCAAAACGAAGGCGATATCGGCGTCTCGACTTACGGGCCGTACGCGATCGCCTACGGTTCGCTCGTGCCGAAGCGCGAGCAATGCGACAATTTATTGGTGCCGGTTTGCGTCTCCAGCACGCACATCGCATTCGGCAGCATTCGCATGGAGCCGGTGTTCATGATTCTCGGCCAATCGGCCGCTACGGCCGCGGCGATGGCGATCGACGCCGGCCAGGCGGTGCAGGACGTGCCGTACGTAAAGCTGCGCGAAAAGCTCTTGGCCGACGGTCAGGTGCTGGAATACACAGGTCCGGCGAGCGCAAAAGGTGTCGACGTGAAGAAACTCGAGGGAGTAATCATCGACGATGCCCAGGCCAAGTACGAAGGCGTTTGGACCGATAGCGGCGCCGCGAAGAAGTTCATCGGCGAAGGCTACCGCCACGACGGCAATACAAAAGATGGCAAGTGCGTCGCCCAGTTCGCGGCCAAATTGCCCGCGGCCGGCAAGTACGAAGTCCGTCTCGGATACGCCGCCAATACCAATCGGGCCACGGCAGTCCCGGTGCAAGTGCAGCACGCGAAGGGAACGGAGATCGTGCGCGTGAACCAGCGGCAAACGCCGCCGATCGACGAACTGTTCACGTCGCTCGGCGTGTTTGAGTTCACGGCCGACCAGCCCGCGACCGTGATCGTGACGAACTCCGGCACCAACGGATACACGGTGGTCGACGCCGTGCAATGGTTGCCGGTGAAGTAGAATTGGGTGAAGTAGGATTGATCGGTTCAGCCGAATCGTGAGCAGTGCTGAAACTCTTTTCTCGGCGGAGAGAGGTTATTCTCGTGCGTCCCCTCGCTGGCGAGAGCGGGGCTAGTATTCGATAGCAACACCCCTCTGCATTTCATCCCCCACATCTCCTCCGTATCCCCCTATCTCCCTTGCTGGAAAAAATCAC
>CAZWDN010000365.1:0-5132 GCA_964633125.1 uncultured Pirellula sp.
GCGAATTGCGTCGGCGGCGTCTTGAGCTTGATCGGGTTGCCGTGCTCCTTGTCGAGCAGCGGCTTCGGATCGAACGTGTCGATCTGCGACGGTCCGCCGTCCATATAGAGGAATATGACGCTCTTGGCCCGCGCCGGATGGTGCGGCTGCACGTTGCCGAGCGGCTCCGCCGGCGCGGCGCCGTACGCCGTATCGTTTAACAACGCCGCCAAAGCAGCGCCGCCGAAGCCGCCGGCGCAACGAGTCAGCATCTCACGCCGCGAAACGGGAAGCTGTTGGAAGTTTCGACAGTGCATGGCAACCCTACGGAATGAAAATGAATTCCTTGGTGTTCATCAGCACCTGACAATAATCGGCCCACGCGCGCGGATCGTCGGGAGACGTGGATGCGTATTGCTTCTGCTGTTCCGCGAGGAATTCACGCCCGGCGGCCAGTTCATCCGCGGAAGGTTTGCGCGCGAACGCTTCGCTATAGAGCCGGCTAATGCGAACATCGGTCGATGACTGCTTCGAGTCATTGAGCGTCGACTGCGCCCATTTCTTGGCGAGTTCCACCGGGAGCGGCCCGTTCATCAACGCCAACGCCTGTTGCGGAACGTTCGACACGCTGCGACGCCCCACGCTTGTGAACGGCGTCGGATAATCGAAGGCCTGGAACATCGGGTTCAAAAAATTGCGCCGCACTTGGAGATAGATGCTGCGGCGCCCCTGGCCGTCGAGCGGCCCGCTTTGAGGCTTGCCGCGGCCGTCCATAAACGGCGTGATGAACACGCCGACGCTCGGCCCGAAGAGCTTGTCGTCCAACCGCCCGGAAACGGCGAGCATCGCATCGCGGACGATTTCCGCTTCCAATCGCTTCACGCGCGCTCGATGGAGCAGCTTATTCTCAGGGTCGGCCACGGCGGGGTCGGCATCGCCGGCGGATCGCTTCGCCGCGAGGCTCGACATGCGATAGGTTCGCGACGTCGCAAGCTCGCGCAGCATCCGCTTCACCGACCAGCCGTCGTCCATGAATTCTTGCGCCAAGTGGTCCAGCAGTTCCGGGTGCGTCGGCAATTCGCCCATGCTGCCGAAGTTGTCGACCGTGCGCACCAAGCCGGCGCCGAACAAGTGCTGCCACAGACGATTGACCATTACGCGGGCCGGCAGCGGATCGCTCCGATCGACCAAACGCTCGGCCAGCGCGAGTCGTCCGCCGGTCGTTCGATAAGAGTCGGCGGATTCGCCGTCGATCGCCTCGAGAAATCGCCGCGGTACGAGCTCACCGACCGTGCGGTGATTGCCGCGCACCAAGACATATTCGTCGACGGCCGAACCTTCCCAGGCGGCCGGCGCAGTCGGCGACGATTTTTTTAACTGTGCGAGCAATTCGGACTGTCGGCGAAAGAACTCCGCGGCCTGAGGGCCGACGACCGTCTTCTCACCCGAAGTTCGCGCGAACAGATCACGACGCTCGAGCATCCAGGCCGCAGTTGCCGACAGGCCCGGCAAACTTGCATCGAGGCGGTCCGCGGCCATCGAATCGAGTGCGTCGCGAAAGCGGTTCGCCAAGTCGGCCGGCGAATCCGAGGCAGGAACCGACGCGGCCGGAACGAAGTCGGCAAGCTGCGGCTCACGGTCCGCTTCGACGATCAAAAGGACTTCGCATGCAGCCGACTTTCCTTCCTTGGCCTCGCCGGGAAAGATCGGCGTGAATTCGAGATGAACTCGAGCGTTAGTGTAACCGCCGAGATCGTGATGGACCCAGCGAAACGCATCGGGCCCATCGATCCGACGGATCAAATTGCCGTGCAGCGGCCCGTTGTTCATGCGATGCGACGCGACCGAGGCGTAGACGTTCGCCGACCCGCGAACGAGATACCACAGCTTGCCGGAGCCCAGAGTGAATGTCGGCGTTTTGATCGTGCGGCCGGCTTGCTGCCAATTCATGCGACCTGGTTCCCCTTCCGCGCTTTCCGACGCCCGGAAGACGTCCCACTTCGCGCGCGCGACGGCGCCCGAGTAAGTAAACAGTCGTTCGATCGGTCGTTGCGCGTCGGCGCCGATCTGCAGGTCGCCCGGATGCACGGGGCCGTCCCCGAACGCGATTCCATCAGCCAGCCAATCCGCCGGCTTCAACGTCGCAAAGTCGATGAGAACGCGCGGCGGTGCGGCGGGCGTGAGCGGCGGCACGCCGGCAAGCACGTCCGATTTGTCTACATCACGCCTTATCCAGGCATGCAACGGATGCCGACGGTCGTCTCTCGCGGTTCGAAATTCCGCTACCCACTTGTTTATGACAACTTCATCAAGTCCGGCCTTGTCAATCGTCGCCGCCCGCCCTTCGGGAACGTCCGATATCGCGGTAGATCGGGCCGCATCGAGATATCGCTCAAGTTTCGCTAGCCCAGGCCGCAACAACCGAGCTTGTTCTTCCAAAAGCACGCGACGATTCTTGTTCTCCAAACCCTTAACGGCATCGTAGATTCGGCGATTGTGCTCCAGCGCTTCAAAAGCCGCTTGGCGATAACTCATCCCGAGCACGAAGCCCGACATCGCGTAGTAGTCTTTCGTCGACAGGGCGTCGAACTTGTGATCGTGGCAACGCGCACAGGCTAGCGTCAGCCCGAGAAACGCCTTCGACATCACGTCGATCTTGTTGTCAATCCGATCGGTCTCGTCTTGGCGGATATCGACGGGAGAGTGGCACTCTTCGCCGAGAAACCAAAAGCCGGTGCCGAGAATCGATTCATTCCCGCCCGTTTGCGGATGTCGACGTGGTTCAGGAATAAGGTCGCCCGCTAAATGCTCGACGACGAACCGATCATACGGCACATCGGCATTCAGGGCGCGAATTACGTAGTCGCGGTACTGAAACGCATTGGGAATCACGTAATCGAACTCGTGTCCGCGCGATTCGGCATACCGGACCAAGTCGAGCCAATGTCGGGCCCAACGCTCGCCAAAATGGGGCGACGCGAGCAATCGGTCGACCAAGACCCCATAGACCCGTTCCCGGCCGGCATCATCGTTCGCAGCTTGGTATTCCGCCACAAACGAATCGACCTCGGCCGCGGTCGGCGGCAGACCGATCAAATCGAACGAGAGTCGACGTATCAGCTCCTGAGGTTCGGCCTCCTCCGCCGGACGCAGCTTCGCGGCTTCCAGCTTTTGCAGAATGAAGCGATCTACGTCGCCGCGCGGCCAGGCACGATTGCCGACTTCCGGCGGCGTCGTCTTCTTGATCGGCTGGAAGCACCAATGCTTGGCGCGTTCGGCGAGATCAAACTTCTTCACGGCCGCCGCGGGCGTCCGTTGCTCCGACGCCGGAGCCGGAGCGCCCATGCGGACCCATTCCTCCAACGCCGCCACCGTTTCGGCGGGCATCTTCCCTTTCGGCGGCATCTGGAAATTGATGTCGTCGTATCGGACGCCCTGAATCAGCAAGCTCGCATCCGGATCGCCGGGCATGACGGCCGGCCCCTGATCGCCGCCGCGCAGCATCGCCGCCACGCTGTCGACTTGCAGTCCGCCCTCTTGTTTCTCAGGCCCATGACACTTCACGCAATGCTCGACGAGTGCCGGTCGGACCTTCTTCTCATAGAGTTCGACGCCCGCGTCGTCGGCTTCCGCACGGCTTGCGCAGACGGCGAAAATCGCCAAGACGATCAAACAGCGCACGGACCAAGTCGGCGGGATGGCACGATGCGGCATCGGGCGAATCCTCGAACGGCGGGAAGGAGCGACACGGTGTGAGAACGCCGAGACGTCGAATCTCGGCAGTCCGGTATCTGCGAGGCGGGAGCGTTGGAAACGCTACCCCAGTCTAATCTCTACAGCCCAACCTGAAAACTATCTTCGCTCGTTCGAGCGGCATGCCCAGCGACCGCTAGCTCGGCATCGAGCGGTGGAAATGCACGTGTTTCCACGCTCCGCCGATCCGCTGCCATACCCGCGTTTCTTCCACGGCCACGGTCACCGGCTCGCCTGCTGAATTCAGTTTCTGATTCAGGCGAATGTAGCTCAACACCGCGGCATCGCTCCCCATGAGCCGCACGTGCGGCGACGCCATCGTCACCTGCGTACCGACGGCAGGCTTCGGGCTCCCGGCGCCCAGGTCGAAGTAAAACTTGTGAAACGGCATCCCTTCCACGACGTGCCCGCGCGCCTCCGGTTCGAAGCAGGTGAGCGTCGAATCGCAAAGTTCCGCGTAACCTTTCCAATCGCCGCCGACGATGGCGACGAGCAGCTTTTGGTTGAGTGCGAGGAGTTCTTGAGCGGCGTCGGCCATGGCTGGAATCCGGAAAATGTTGAGTTAGGAGTTATGAGTTACGACGACAAAACCAAATCGACCACTGCGTAGACGCCGACGACTACGCCTTCAGAATCCCCAACCGCACGAGCTTCTCGCGACATTCGTCGCGTTCGCGATTGCGGGCCATGTCGACCCAGGTGGGGTCTTGCACGGCCATGAAGTCGGCGTCGTCGCCGGTCGAACGTCCGGCCGCCGCGAGGCGCGACATGAGTCGAGCGATGAGCTCGGTGTCGAGACGCGTGAGAAACATGGCCCCTTGCCGGTAGTCGCGAAACGCCTCCCAGACCAGCGGGAACAGCGGCTGCACGATCTTCTCCCCCATCGCCGTGGCGTATTCGCGAATCTCAAGCTGTGCATGCGAATCCATGCGCAATGAGAGGAAGTGCAGCAGATTGTGTAGGTCGACCTTCCAATATGCTTCCGTATAAGTCGAAAGGGGCAGGTCCTTCCGTGCTTGCTCGCGAGCCACGCCCAACTCGATCCGCCGCTCGTAAAGCTTGCGGGCCTGATCTTGCAGCGCCGCCTCGGAGGCCGTGAGTTCCGCGCCGAGTTCCGCAGGAAGGTAATCGCCGCTTCCTTGGCGGTTCGTGGCGGCCTGGCCGCGCCATTGGTCCGGCGGCGTTTGTTGAGCCGCGTCAATGGCTAGCGAGTAGCGAGTCGAGTATTCGTTGACGTTCGCCGTGCGGTGGCGAATCCATTGACGCCAGGTATCCATCGGCACGCGGCAGAGGAACTTAATCTCGACCATCTCAAACGGCGTGCTGTGCCGATGACGCATCAGGTAACGGATCAAGCCGCGATCGTCGGAAACCTTGCGAGTTCCCTCGCCGTAGCTCAC
>CAZWDN010000366.1:0-5111 GCA_964633125.1 uncultured Pirellula sp.
CGATCTTCTCGTAGGTCACGCCGGAGTAGTCGGCGATGCCTCCCTTGCTCGCCACACGGAGCTCCTCGAAGATCTCGCGGGGATTCGCGAACGTGAACCCGTGCGGGCGGTCGAGCGCCCGCGCCAGATCCTGGATGATCGTCCAGTCGGCGCGCGCCTCGCCGGGCGACTCGACGGCCTTGTTGATCTTGATGATCCGGCCTTCTACCTGGGTCACCGTGCCCTCGTCCTCCTCCTGCAAGCTCCCCGCGAGGACGATGTCGGCGTGGCGCGCGGTGTCGTTCAGGAAGAAGTCGATCGCGACGTAGAACTCGAGCTTCTCGAGCGCGCGGGTGACGAACTGGTTGTCGGGCAGCGAGACCTTCGGGTTGAAGCAGATCGAGACGAGGCCCTTGATCTCGCCCGCGTTGATCTTGCGAAACATCTCGTACGCGTCGACGCCCGGGCCGGGAAGATCAGGCTCGTCGATCTTCCACACCGATGCGATGTAGGCGCGGTGCTCCGGGTTCGAGATCTCGCGCGACCCCGGCAGTTGTGTGCACTTCTGACCGTGCTCTCGTCCGCCCTGGCCGTTCGCCTGACCGGTGATCGTGGAAGCCGTGACTGCAACTACGTCGGGGTTGTTCACGCCGTCGGAGGAGGTGAGGGCGTGCAAAGCGCCGATGTAGAGCGGATCGGGATCGAACGTCGAATTTCCAAAGTACCCGAACGATGCAAACGCGCCGGGATCGGGCAGGATGTTGCTTGTTGCGCCGTTGTCGTCGGGAATCACAAAACCCGATGCGACCAAAATGCCGCTCCCCACGACCCTCTCCGAGCCGGGGCCCTCCATGCGATCGGCGGCCGTCATGTTCACGTAGCGAATTTTGTCGATCGACTGACCGGCGACCAAGCCGAAGTCGGCGAGATCGTAGGCTTTGGCGAAAGCTCCTGCGCCGCCGACGCCGCCGTATGCCGCGCGCGAGTCGGGTGTTTCATAGCGCCACTTCGTCCAGCCGGCGCCGACGATGTGCACTTGCACCATCGCGGCGTCGGGGGAATTGGCATTCGACGACGATTCGTAGATGACGAAATCGTCGCCCTCTTGTTCGCTCAAGGCGCCGGAATTCCAGGCGACGAGAATGCCCGCTCGAATCGTGGTGCCGACGTTGCCCGAAGGCAGGTTAATGCCGAGCGTGCCGGAAACGAGCCCCGGGTTCAGCAGCCGTCCGACCGAGCGCGACGGATCGAAGCCGAGCGTACTGTCGGGAAATCCTGAGACGCTGAGCAGGCCGTCGGGCGGCGCGGTGATGATTACTCCGGACGGGTCGTCGACGAGCGTGCCGCTTAAGATCTCGGCATAATCCGGCGAAGCGGTTTGGAGAAATCCAAAGCCGGCGAAGGTAAAGGTAGGCGCAGACGATGCGGCATCGGTCTGGTCGACGACGAGTTTATCCCCGTCGCCGCCGCCGTCGATTGTGAGCGCGAAATCATCGTCGATGCGCGTCACGGTGATCGTATCGACGCCGGAGCCGCCGAGAATCTCCAGCGAAGTCGTCGGCGCGGCGAAGGTCGTCGACTCGAACGTGGGCGAAGCGTCGGTGCTGCGAAGTCGCAACATTCCCGGCGAGATTTGCTCCAGCACGGCATGATCGGCCGCCGAGCCGAGCGTAAACGTCATCTCGTCGGCCGTGCCGGTGTTGATGATCGGTTCCAAACCGACATACTCGATCGTGCTCGTCGTTCCGCCGACGGTCATTGCAATTCCGCCGTCGTGTCCGTTGTCGTAGCGGTAGTCGAGCTTGTCGAAATCGCCCCCTTCGATGAGCAGGGAATCGCCCGCCGAGGCGGCGACTTGCCCCAACCCGTCGAACGTCAAACCTCCCGTCGGAAGCGGATTGCCGGCACTAAAGTCGACGGTCAGCGAGTCGTTTCCGGCAGAGCCGTTGATCGTGAGCGACGTAACGTCTTCGCGCCCGGCCGTCCATATCGTGGTGCCGCCGGAGGCGAGCGTGAGTTGATTTCCCGCGGCGCTGAGCGTCGCTTCCCCGTTGAACGTCGCAATGGCGGCGCCCGAAACGTCGGTAAGCGTGATCGTGACCACGGCCGAGTCACGCTGCGTCGGATCGCCGGTCGCGAAAGCTTCGACCGTTAGTTCCCAATTCGGCTTTGTTTCAAAATCGAGCAGCGATCCGTCGGCTACGCGAATCTCGCCCGACACGGGGTTGATCAGGAAGGCGTTCGAGTCGTTCCCGGCGGTGATGGAATACGTGAGCGGTTCGCCGGGCGCGTCGGTCGTAACCGACGGCGTACCTACGACTGTATCGGCCTTGCTGTTTTCCGCGACGGTAAACGTCTGTCCGTCGACGACGTCGACGCTCAAGACGCGGCGCTCCTCAAGTCGACGAATTTGCAGGCTGGGCGTAAGCGGTCGACGACGTCTTCGCGCGGCGCGAGCGGGCGCCGGCCGGATCAGGCCGGAAAGCCAAGTAATGAGAGTGTGGCGCATAGTGGCGTCGATGAAGCGCTTGCGCGCTGGTGCTCGGCGAAACTAGCCCTGTTTCACCAAGCCGGGGAAGGGGAATCGAATCTCGCTCCTTAGGCCCCCTTCGCCGCCATTCAGGCGTCGGGGCCGGACGCTGCGCCGCCCGTGATTTTCCATTGTTTCCAGCCTTTGCGGGGGTGTCAATCTTTGGCGAATATGCGGCGCGGCAAATGGCTAGATTTTTCATGAAGTTTCGCCTGCTCCTGCAATCACCCCCAGGTCAATCTCTTTGCAGGCCGCGAAAGACGCTGTTTGCATAAGATGCGTCATAGTCGTAGCGATTTTGTCGTCGGCATCCGTCGTATGGGTCGTGCGATCGATCGCACGTCTGCTTGACGCCATGATGGAGCGGCGACGATACCTTGCCGTAGTTATCGATTTCTCGCGACGAACCGGCGTCGTCGCCATGATTGGAGCCGCCGCCATGGACGTTACAAACCTTACCGCTGCCGTCACGGGCGTGCGACACGCCGGTTCGGCGCGGGGGCGCATAGCGGTCGCAGCGGCGCAAATTGCCGCCATGTTCTGGATGGGCGCCGCGGCCGAGGCGGATCAGCCGAGGTTAGGCGCGCAGCCGCCGCCGGCTGCGACGGTCGAAATCGTTCCGCAACAAGAAGCATCGGACGATCGTCGAGCGCCGACGCCGACCGGCGCCGACATTCCGGCCGTGAAGCCGCTCCGCGAAATCTCGTTCAACATCAGCGTGACGGGAGAGGCTCCCGCTAATGTGACGGCTCCTGCGAGCGGGCCTATTGAAACGGCGGGAGGACGCGAAGTTCGACGCGGTTTTGCGGACTCGATGTACTTCTGGCAGGCATCAAACGTTGTGCATCGTCCCCTCTATTTCGAACAGCGCTATGTGGAGCGCTACGGGGCCAACTTCGGGCGATTGCAGCCGATTGCCTCGGGCGTACAGTTTGCCGCCGACACGGCGCTGCTTCCGGCGAAAATGTTGGTTCACCCGCCGCGCGAGTGCGTCTACTCTTTGGGGTACGGTCGCCCAGGCAGCGGCGGTACGCCTTGCCCTCGCTACTAAAGCGAACTTGCGGCCGTAGCGGGGGCGATCAACGTTCCCGCGCTTGCAAGCGGAACGTCTCGCTCAGGAATCGTAGTCCGCGCGTCGCAAGCGATTGCCTGCCGGCGTCAATGCGCCCTTGGCCCACGGCTCCAATCGGTAACAGCCCGGCATCGTCGTCGATCGCAACCCGCACTAAGAAATAGCCGGCGGCGGGCCGACGCGTACCGTCCGGCGAGGCCTCCAGCGCCAAATGTCCCGCGGCAGCGACCTCCGGCGGAGCGTTTGCGTCGCGCATGGCCGTCGATTCGATAACGCGTCCTTGCCAAACTCGAGTTCCGGTCGCATCAAATTGGCAGCGGACGCCCGCGCCCTTGCGCACAAACTCAATATCGCGCTCGTCAACGACGAGCACCGCCTCGCGCCGGCGCGCGTCGCCGACCGTGCAAAGGGGCGTTCCCGCCGGAAGGTATCGGCCGTGGTTGCGCGGTGCGAGCGGCGACGTATCGAACTCGGCCCGTGAAGGTCGCTTCTGGGCTTCACCTGAGTTCGCAAGTGCCTGGGGTAACGGTAGCAAGGTGCCGGCAATGGGGGAACGAATGACCAATCGTGCGAATTCCGCCTCGCTCAGCCGTACACGTTCTTCGGCTGCCGCGGCGTGTTGTCGGGCCGCGGGGAGTTCGTCGCCGGCGGCAGGATTATCGACGCGTCGACTTTCAAGGTGGTCGACTGCGGCGCGGCGTCGCGCCGCTTCGCTGCGCGAGGTCAAGACGTTACGTTCGATGTCGAGGTTAGTCAGCGTCGCGACGATTTCTCCGGCGCTAACGACATCGCCCGGATTCTTGGAAGCTACAACCTCGCCAGGAGCGATCACGAACAAATGACGCCCTTCGAGCACGTGGGCGACGGCGGGAGCGGCGACCCGACGCGGCCAAGGCCATAACAGCACGCCGGACAACAGTAGAACCGTCGCTAGGCAGCGCATGCCGAGTCGCCGGCCGTCGATACGTCCGTTTTGCAATCCGCCGCGCAAGAATTCGGTCATGCGTCGCAGCGGGAGCACGACCATTCCGACGAGCGAAAGTGCCAAGACGGCGTCCGCAACGACAGTTAGCCCGAGGGGGCGTAGCGCAGTACGCAGGAACCACCACACCAGCACGGTGAGCACCATGCGATAGGCAATCGCTGCGAAAGCATAGCCGGCCCAAAGCCAGGGACGCTTTGGAAGCGCGTCGATTCCGTCGTCGTCCGCATCACCGCAGTATATATGTACGAGCAACTTCCGTAGTGTTGCTTCCGAGCGCTCTCCGAGATTCGACGTGCCGATCAGATCAGTGAGAATGAAGTAGCCGTCGTACCTAAGGAGCGGATTCCCGTTGAAAAGTACGGTCGCCACGGAGCAAACGACCGCCAGTTGCAGGCAGATGTCGTGAAACAATCCCGGAGCACTCGCATTCCAAAGGAAGACGGCGACGGCCGCGAGCAACAGTTCGGCGTAGATTCCCGCCGCCCCGACGACGCCCCGCTTCCAGCGATCGGGAATCATCCAAATCGACGTGACGTCGCAATACA
>CAZWDN010000367.1:0-5103 GCA_964633125.1 uncultured Pirellula sp.
TGGATTCGCGCCGGCGCGCCGTGGCCTGCCGATCAGAACGTCGCCGCCGCGCCGGACACCATCGCCGAGCGGGCCAGAAAGTTCTGGGGATTCCAGCCGCCGCGCGCATATGAGCCGCCGAAGGTCGCCCATGCCGACTGGTCGGCGCGGCCGATCGACCGCTTTCTCGCGGCCCGTTGGGAAGCGGCCAAACTCCAGCCGGCGGCCGACGCCGATCCGCGGACGTTGATTCGCCGCGCGACGTTCGTGCTCACCGGTCTGCCGCCGACCGAAGCGGAAACGGAAGCGTTCGTGCAGGCCTGCGCCCCGTCGCTGCGGGCCGCCGACGAAGCCTACACGGCGCTCGTCGATCGTCTGCTTGCCTCGCCGCGCTTCGGTGAACATTGGGCGCGGCACTGGATGGATTGGGTGCGGTTCTGCGAATCGCACGGCAGCGAAGGCGATCCGGCGATTCCGTTCGCTTGGCGTTATCGCGATTACCTGATTCGGGCGCTCAACGCCGACGTACCGTACGATCAGTTGGTGCGCGAGCACTTGGCGGGAGACTTGTTGACGAAGCCCCGGCGGAACGAAGCGCTCGGCATCAACGAGTCGATTCTCGGCACGGCGCAGTTTCGCTTCGTCGAACACGGCTTTCAGCCGGTCGATCCGCTGGAAGATATGGTGAAGATCACCGACAACCAGATCGACGTGGTGATGAAGAGCTTCCAAGCGCTGACGGTCACCTGCGCGCGGTGCCACGATCACAAGTTCGACGCCCTGTCGCAGGCTGATTTTTACGCGCTCTATCCGGCGTTTGCCGCGGCCCGACCGACGCAGGTGCAGATCGATCTGCCGGAGCGGTTGCACCGGCATGACGCGCGCTTGCTGGAGTTGAAGCGCAAGTTGCAGCCGGCGCTGGCTGAGGCGTGGCTGGCTTCGCTGGATCGGTTGCCGGAGCGGCTGGCGGCTTTGCCGGAGGTGACGAAGAAGGAAGAGAGTAAGAGCACGGAGACGAAGAAGTCGGCGACAAAAAAGGCTGCGGACCCCTCACCAGCCCCCTCACCCCCGGCCCCTCTCCCGCAAGGGGAGAGGGGGGCAAGGACACAGTCTCTCCCGCAAGGGGAGAGGGGAGAGCGGGCGGCATCGTCGGTTCCTTCGGCGCATGTGCAGGCGGCGGTCGATCTTGCGGCAAAGCGGTTTGAGAATCCGTTGTTCCCTTGGATCTCCGCGCGCGGGCGGAGCGATCAGGCCGCGGCCGATACGCTCAGCAAGGTAGCGCAGCGCTATCGAGACGAAGCGAAGAAACGGGCCGAACTGCAGCAGGCGAACGTCGCGAAGAAGATCGTCGTCGATGATGCCGAATATGCGAAGTGGCGCGGAACCGGCGCCGGCGTGCCGCGCGCCGCGAGCGCGGCAGGTAGTTGGACGGTGAGCGTCGATGAGGCCCGCGTCGTCGACGGCGTGTTGCCGGCAGGCATCTACACGCATCACGTTTCGCAGAAGCACGGCGCCGTGCTCACCTCGCCGACGTTCCTGGTCGACCACGATGCAATCAGCGTGCGAATCGTCGGCGGCGGCTACGGCACGGCTCGACTCATCCTGCAAAACTACGTCGTGCCGCGCGGCGGGATTTACAACATCAGTTCGGTGCCGCTCGAGCCGGGGCGGCAGTGGTTCACTTGGGACACCACGTTCTGGCGCGGCTTCGAGGCCCGCATTGAGCTGGTGACGAACGACGAGCTGACGATCGTCAGTCGGGCCTTGCCGAAAGACGCGCCGCCGGCGCCGGACGACGGCCGTTCGTACGTCGGCATCAGCGAAATTTGGCTGCACAATACGAAAGCGCCGCCGGCCGCGGAGCTGGAAGATCGACTGCCGGGCGCGTTTGTGCTTCATGGATTCACGACCAAGTCGGCGGACGATCTGGCCCGCCGTTATCAAACTTTGGCCCGCGCGGCGATTGAAGCGTGGCGCGACGGTCGGGCCACGGAAGAGCAGGCCTTGCTGCTCGACGCGCTCGTGCAGACCGGCGTGTTGCCGAACGATCCGTCGTCGTTGCCGAAGCAGGTCGCGGAGTGGGCCGCCGAGTATCGTAAGCTCGAAGCGGAGATTCCCGTGGCGCAACGAGCGCCGGGAGTCGTCGAAACGGCCGGCTGGGATCAGCCGCTGATGATTCGCGGCGATCATAATAAGCTGGGTGACGTCGTGCCGCGGCGCTATCTCGAAGGGCTCGGGAGCAAGAGTTTGGTCGATACGTCCGGAAGCCCGAACGCCGATGCGGGTCGGCTGCGGTTGGCCGAGTTGATCGCAAGTCCGGACAACCCGCTGACGGCCCGCGTCGCCGTGAATCGCTTGTGGCACTATGTATTCGGCCGCGGCATCGTGGCGACGGTCGACAACTTCGGCGAGCTCGGGCGCAAGCCGACCCATCCGGAACTGCTCGATTATTTGGCGGTGCAGTTCGTGAATGAGGGTTGGTCGCTCAAGCGGATGATTCGCGAGCTGGTGCTGTCGCGCGCGTTTCGGTTGGACAGTACAGCGAGCGCCTTGGCGAAGAAGCACGATCCGCAGAATTTATTGCTCTCGCATGCGAGCGTGCGGCGTTTGGAAGCGGAAGCGATTCGCGATTCGATCATCGCCGTCGCCGGGCGCTTGCAGCCGACGCCCGACGCAGGGCCGGGCTTCACGCACGGCGAGCCGCCGCGATTGCAAACCCGTCGGAGCGTGTTCGTGTCGATTCGTCGCAATAGTCTGCCGTACTTCTTAGAAACGTTCGATGCGCCGAAGCCGTTCACGACGCTCGGCGCGCGCGACGTGACGAACGTGCCGGGCCAAGCCCTGACGATGCTCAATGATACGTTCGTGATTGAATTGGCCGACTATTGGGCGAAGGCGCAGCTCGCCGTGCCCGCCAAGGACGAGGCGGAGCGGATTCGTCAGATGTACCGTACGGCCTTTGCCCGCGAACCGGATGAAGCAGAACTGTCCGGCGCGCTGGGGTTCGTCGCCGATTTGGGGACGACGCACAACGTACCGCCGAAAGATCGCTTGGCGAGCGACCGGGTGTGGAAGGATTTTGCCCACGCGCTCTACAACCTGAAGGAGTTCATTTATGTTCGGTAGTTCGCAACTCTCGCGGCGTGAGCTTTTGGCGCGGGCCTCGACGGGGTTTGGGCTCACGGCCTTGGCGGGGTTGATGGCCGAGAACGGCGCGACGGCCGCCCCTGCGCCGCTCACGCGCGTGCCGGCTCGGCCCGAGGCCCGAGCCAAACACGTGATCTTCTGTTTCATGTCCGGCGGCGTGTCGCACGTCGATTCGTTCGATCCCAAGCCGGAGTTGGCGCGCTTGGCCGGCAAGCCGATGCCGGTGCCCGTCCATCGGACGATGTTCAACAACAACGGCACGGTGATGCCGTCGCAGTGGGAGTTTAAGAAGCGCGGCAAGAGCGGCATGGAAGTGAGCGAACTGTTTCCGCACATCGCCGAACTGGCCGATGAGTTGGCTGTAATACGTTCGATGACGGCGAAGTTTAACGAGCACGCGCAAGGGAATTACTTTACGCACTCGGGCTTCGGGCTGGCGGGCTACCCGAGCGCCGGGGCTTGGACGAGCTACGGGCTGGGGACGGAAAACCAGGACCTGCCGGGCTACGTGGTGCTGCAGAGCGGCAACGCCGTGGCGCCGCACGGCGGCGTGGCGAACTTTAGTTCCGGTTTCTTGCCGGCGCAGTATCAGGCATCGATCTTCAAGGCCGACGCCGGCGAAGCGCTACGCGACATCACGCCGCGCGAGCCGGACGCGCTACAACGCCGACGACTGGCGTTCGTCAAACAGGCCGATCAATATTTCACGGAGCAGGCCGGCCGCGATGCGGCGGTGGAAGCGGCCGTGCGCAACTATGAAACGGCGTATCGCATGCAAGCGGCGGTGCCCGAGCTGTGTGATATCTCGGGAGAATCGGCAGCGACGCAGAGGCTCTACGGGCTCGATTCCAAGGACCCGGAGAAGGCCGCCTATGCGCGGCAATGCCTCACGGCGCGGCGGTTGGTCGAGCGGGGCGTGCGGTTCGTCGAGTTGAGTTGCTTGAATAAGAGCATCGGCGCCGGCAACGGCGCGAACCCTTGGGATCAGCACGGCAAGATCAAGGAAGGGCACGGCGCGATGGCCGCGAGCGTCGACCAGCCGATTGCCGGGCTCATTCAAGACTTGAAGCAGCGCGGACTGCTCGAAGAGACGCTCATCATTTGGGCCGGCGAGTTCGGCCGGACGCCGTTCTCGCAAGGGTCCGACGGGCGCGATCATAACCCGTACGGCTACAGCGTCTGGCTGGCGGGCGGCGGCGCGAAGGGAGGAACCGTCTACGGCGCGACCGACGAACTCGGCTATCACGCGGTGGAAAACGTCGCGACGGTGTACGACCTGTGGGCGACGGTGCTGCATTTGCTGGGCGTGGATCACGAAGCGCTGACGTATCGCTTCGGCGGCCGCGACTTCCGACTGACGGACGTTCACGGACGGGTGATTCGGGATATCGTCGCGTAGTACTATTACTTCGCGCGCATCAACTCGTATAAGAAAATTCCCGCGGCGACGGCGACGTTGAGCGAGTCGACGCCCGCGGGCATGGGGATCGTGACGCGGCGGTCGCAGGCGGCGACGACGTCGCGCGGAATGCCGTGTCCTTCGCTGCCGAAGACGATCGCCAAACGGTCGGGCCGCGAGCGCGGGTCGAACACGTCGGCGTCGGCGTCGAGCACCGTGGCCCAACTCGGCATCGCGTGCCGAGAGCGCAACTCGGCGAGCGTTGCGACGACGTCGTCCGTGAGAACGATCGGCAGCCCGTAGACATTGCCCATCGAGACGCGCTGCACGCGGCGCGAGAACGGATCGGCGCAATGCGGACCGAGCACCAGGCCGGCCGCGCCGAAACCGGCGGCAATGCGGACGATCGCCCCCAGGTTTTCCGGGTCTTGCACGTCGGGGCAAACGACGAGCAGCGACTTCAGGCCGGCGACGATTGTTGCCAACGACGGCGGCGCGGGGCGACGGCCGCAGGCCAAGATGCCGCGATGGAAGTTGAAGCCGACCAAGGCTTCGACGGCGTCGTCGGCGATGACGAG
>CAZWDN010000368.1:0-5083 GCA_964633125.1 uncultured Pirellula sp.
TTCGAGCCGGCGGCAGAGGCGCTGGTGGGAGTCGAACCCACGGTGGCGGATTTGCAATCCGCTGCCTTAGCCACTTGGCGACAGCGCCTGATGTTCTGGACTATTTTGTTAGTGAGAGTTGTTTAGGTCTCGTTACCAACGCGCTTCCAATCCGACGCTCGGACCATGGTAAAACATGTCGCCGTGAGCGTTCAGAAACAAGCCGCTATTGGCGTTTTGCGCCACCGGATCTAACAGTTGATCTTGGGAAAGTGCGACTTCGGTAATCCAGTAACATTGGTAGCCGCCGGTAATGGCGAGATACGGCAGCGGGCGATAGCTGATCTTGGCGGACAACTCGCCGGCAAACGAATCATTGTTTCCGGATCGCTGAACATAACGAGCGACTTCCGTATTGTTGTTGTCGCGTACAAGGGTTTGCGACTTGGCGTTGTTGTACATGTACCCCGCTTTGCCGCCGGCCTCGATTCCGAACAGTTCCCAATCGTGGCGTACGCGAAAACCCATTTGGCCGCCCAGAAGGTAATTCGACGTGCTTATTTGAGACTGGCTGACGGCGGCGCCTTCGGTTGCTATGACCGTGAGGACGTCGTTCAATTCGGTGTAGCGAAAACCGCTGATGAAGTTGAACTTACGGCCGGTTTCGACCAAGTTTAGTTCGTAAGCGTGAATTCCGGTCGATTGGTCCGTGTGAATGACTGAGGCGCCGGTGTAATTGGAGTTCGCCAACAATACGCCGCCGGCGGCGGACACGGCAGCGAAGTAGGGAGATACGAGATTTGCGGCACCGACTCCATCGGTAAGCGCGTCAAGATCGTCTTTGTAGAAAGCGGTACCTTCGATGGCGACGTCGTTCGGCAGAACGTAGCCGAAGGTCAATCGTGGGGCGGTTTCCATGCCGAAATCGAGGTCGGCCGTCGAGGATTGCACGACGCCGGCGGCAGTGGCCATGGTGCGGGGTGTCGAGCCTTTGCGATGGACGAGGAAGGCGTCGGCCGAGAAGTATCCGCGACTAGTTCGTTGACAAGGTTGGCCGAACGGATCGGGACCCGTGCAAGGCGGGCAATCCGTGTAGACGGGCCCGGGCGCCATTTGTCCCGCGTACATCGGTGGATAGCAATCGGCGCCCAACATGGCGGGCGCGCCCTGGGCAGGTGCCATGCCCGACATCGCCGGATCGACCATCGGTGCTTGTCCGAATGCCGAGCCGACGAATGCCGTCATCAATGCCGGCAAGAACAGAAAGCGTGCGAATTTCATGAGCCCTGTATCCTCGAGCGAATAACTCGGACAAAAGGGTGGAAAACGGCTAGTTGTCTGCGCGAAGGCCGCCCCTCTCCAGGCCGGATAAATCCTTCCAACGGATTCATCGGTACAGATGGGCATTCAACTCAAACGGAAAACGCGGAGACGTCGGCATATTTGGAATCATCGTTACGGTCGGAGCCTCTTTCCATGCCGGCACGCCTTGCCCAAGTGTCGCTGCAGGTCGGTTTTGGAATGCCGTGAAGAGTGCCGGCGTTGCGAATCGATTTTCTAATGCCGGCGGAGAGTCGGCGCGAGCCGCGCTCGCACGGACTTGGAAAGGCTACGACCGCACAGGAGGCAGTCATGTCGCTATTAGGGTGGATCAAGAGTATTCGCGACGGCAAGGAAGTCGCGCGACATGTCGATCGCGTCGTGGCACGCTATCTTGGATTGGTCCGCGAGAGCGCGATCGCAAAAGCCGCCGGCATGCCTCGCGCCGAGGCGCGCGGGTATGTTCGCGTGAAAGCTTTGGCGATCGTCGCCCCCGCCGTCGAGAAAGCGGACGGTCGCGGCGAACTGGTGTCGACGCATCTGCAGACGATCGTGGCGACCCTTTCCGTCGAACGCTTGGTGTTGGAAGTCATGCGTCAACTCGGCCATGCTCAGGTCGCGCCGCAGTCGAAACGTCGCGCGGCGTAGCTCCGTCGAAACGGCGACGGCGCTTCCCTTTCGATGAGCCGACGATCACGGCGGCCGACATGCGGGTCGGTCGTCGCTTGACGTCGGCGATCGATCGTCCGAATTCGATGCGTGTGTTGCCAAATCCTCTGCGGAGTTTCTCAGCGTTTCGCTCAGATTTCGGGCAATTGCCGCTCGAAGCGGGTAGCGGTACAATCTTCGTTTCTGTTTCTCGCCGTCTTTTGCGGCGGAACCTGAGCTTTATCAGCTCGTCGCCGCCGCTCTTGTCTTTCACTTCAAGTATGTAGGTTCTCGAAATGGCTTCCGCTTCGACTACTCCGTGCGATTTTGGCTTGATTGGTCTCGCCGTGATGGGCGAAAACTTGGCTCTCAATATTGAAAGCCGCGGCTATAGCATCGCCGTCTTCAATCGCACGACTTCCGTGGTCGACCACCTCATCGAAGGTCGCGCAAAGGGAAAGAAGTTCGTCGGCTGCCATTTGTTGGAAGAACTGGTGAAGAACGTAGCCCGCCCGCGCAAGATTATGATCATGGTCAAGGCCGGCAAACCGGTTGATGAACTCATTGATCAGCTTATTCCCTTGCTTGAGCCGGGCGACGTCATCATTGACGGCGGCAACGAACTTTATACGAACACGATCCGTCGCACAAAGTACGTCGAAAGTAAAGGCTTGCTCTTCATCGGCACCGGCGTTTCCGGCGGCGAAGAAGGCGCGCTCAAGGGACCGAGCCTCATGCCGGGCGGTTCTCCCGCCGCCTGGCCGCTCGTGAAGCCGATCTTTCAAGCCATCGCCGCCAAGGTCGGCCCGAACAACGACATTCCCTGCTGCGATTGGGTCGGTCCCGATGGCGCCGGTCAGTATGTGAAGATGGTGCACAACGGCATCGAGTACGGCGACATGCAGATGATCTGCGAAGCCTACTTGTTGCTTAAGTCGACGCTCGGCCTGACCAACGACGAATTGTACGACGTCTTCTCTTCTTGGAATAAAGGCGAACTCGACAGCTACCTCATCGAAATCACTCGCGACATCTTCAGCGTGAAGGATCCCGAAACCGGCAAGTACATGGTCGACCTGATTATGGATAAGGCCGGCGCCAAGGGCACGGGGAAGTGGATGAGCCAGTTGGCGCTTGATCTCGGCGTGCCGAGCACGCTCGTGACCGAAGCCGTCTTTGCTCGCTGCCTCTCGGCGTTGAAGGAAGCCCGCGTCCGCGCGAGCAAGGTTCTCAAGGGCCCGCAAGAAACCTACACGGGCGACAAGGCCAAGTTCATCGAGAGCGTTCGTCAGGGTTTGTACGCGTCGAAGATTTGCAGCTACGCTCAAGGCTACGTGCAGTTGCAAGCTGCGGCGAAAGAAAACAACTGGCCGCTTGATTTCGGCAGCATCGCCCTGCTGTGGCGCGGCGGCTGCATCATTCGCGCCGCGTTCTTGGAGAAGATCAAGGACGCGTTTAACGCGGATAAGAATCTGGAAAACCTGCTCTTGGCTCCGTACTTCCGCGACGCCGTGGAAAAGGCGCAGCCCGCCTGGCGCCATGTGATCGGCACCGCCGTCGCGCACGGCATTCCGGTGCCGGCTTTCATGAACGCCTTGGCCTACTACGACGGTTATCGCCACGAACGCCTGCCGGCGAACCTACTTCAGGCCCAACGCGATTACTTCGGCGCTCACACGTACGAACGCCTCGACAAGCCGGGCGCGTTTCACACCGATTGGATCGCGCTGCGTCGCAAGCCGAGCTAGCGGTGCCTCGCGAATCGTTGAAGCCCAACTACAAGTAGCCCGGCCGATCGTCGGCCGGGCTGTTTTTTGAATTTCAAGGGAGCCGCCATGCCTTCCATCGTCATCTTCGGCGCGTCGGGCGACTTGACGAGTCGAAAGCTCATTCCGGCCCTCTATCAGCTCTATCGCAAGAAGCGTTTGCCGGCCGATACGAGCGTCGTCGGTTTCTCGCGCACCGAATTCTCCGACGACGCCTGGCGCACACAGCTCGCCGAGACGACGCAAAAATTCGCGGGCAAAGATTTCGACGCCAAGCTTTGGTCGGAATTCGCCGCGAAGATCTTTTATCAACCGGGCGATCTCAACAACGACGCATCCTTCAACGCGCTGCGCGACAAGCTGTCCGCTCTCGAAGGAGGGAAGCCCACTGCGCGCATTTACTATCTTGCGACGTCGCCGCAGTTCTATCTCGAGGCCGTCGAGCGTCTCGGCTCGTCCGGCTTGGCCGCCGAGGCCGAAGGCGCCACGCGGCGCATGGTCATTGAAAAGCCGTTCGGTGAAGATCTCGCTTCGGCGCACGCGCTAAACGACGATATTCACAAAGTGTTCCGCGAACGCCAGGTCTATCGGATCGATCATTATCTCGGTAAGGAAACCGTCCAGAATATCTTGGTACTCCGCTTCGCCAACTCGATCTTCGAACCGCTCTGGAATCGCAATTACATCGATCACGTGCAGATTACGGCCGCGGAGGAAGTGAAGGTCGGCCGCCGCGCCGGCTACTACGACACTGCCGGCGTCATGCGCGACATGTTCCAGAACCACTTGTTGCAGTTGCTCACGATCACGGCGATGGAAGCCCCGTCGCGCTTCGAGGCGGATTACGTCCGTAATGAAAAGGTGAAGGTCCTGCAGGCGATCCGAGCGATGAACTCGGAGGAGGTCGCCAAAAACACATTGCGCGCACAGTACAAAGGCTATGCTCAGGAACCGGGCGTGGCCCCGGAAAGCCAAACGCCGACGTTTGCCGTCGCCAAGCTGCATGTCGACAACTGGCGCTGGCAGGGGGTGCCGTTCTACCTGCGGAGCGGCAAGGCGATGAGTTGTCGGACGACGCAAATCGTGATTCAGTTTCGCGACCCGCCGCACATGCTCTTTTCGACCGACAAGAGGAAGCGGCGCAAGGTCGAAGCCAATCGGCTGGTGATCCACATCCAACCCGCCGAAGGCATTCAGGTTCACTTTCAAACCAAGGTTCCCGACGCCGGAATGAACATGCGTCTGACCACGCTCGATTTCCGGTTCGACAGCCAATTCGCCGGCACGATGCCCGACGGTTACGAGCGGTTGCTGCTCGACGTCATGACCGGCGACGCCAGTTTGTTCGCCCGTGCCGATGAAGTGGAGCT
>CAZWDN010000369.1:0-5081 GCA_964633125.1 uncultured Pirellula sp.
GTCTCTCGAAGCGCGACAGCCCGTTCGCCAACAGCGGCTTTATGATCACGCTCGACCCGAGCCAGTTCGGCTCCGGCGACGTCTTGGCCGGCGTCGAAGTGCAGCGGCGTTACGAAGCGCTGGCCTATCATGCCGGGCGAGGCGAATATCGCTGCCCCATTCAATGGGCGCGCGACTTCATGCACGGCCGCACCTCCGCCGGGTCGCCGCGCACCAGCTATCAGCGCGGCGTCGTCACGGCGAACATCGCAGAACTTGTGCCTCCGCAAGTGGCCGAAGCACTGCGCGGCGGGCTGCCGCTTTTAGACCAACGTTGGCAGGGCCGCTTCATTCCCGAGGCCACGATCGTCGGGCCGGAAGGTCGCGGCAGCGCGCCGGTGCGGATGCCGCGCGATAACGAAACCTTGGAAAGCACGGGCGTCGCCGGCCTATATCCGATCGGCGAAGGCGCCGGCTATGCGGGCGGTATCGTGAGCGCGGCGGTCGACGGCCTGCGCGCCGCCCGCTCGATCATCGCTCGCTACGCTCCGCTCGAGGGCGACAAGCGATGATCCTGCTCGACGTCCAAGAAATCGTCAAACACTTCGGGCCGGAACCGGTGCTCGACGGCGTGTCGTTCGAACTGCACTCGGGCGAGAAGCTCGGCCTCGTCGGCCCCAACGGCGCCGGCAAGTCGACGCTGATGAAGATTCTCGCCGGCCAAATGGAGCCCGACGCGGGCAACGTCTACCTCCACAAAACGGCGAGGCTCGACTACCTCGAACAGCAGCCGACGTTCGAAGCGGGGCGCACCCTCTGGGAAGAAGCCCGCCTTGCATTAGAGCCGATCACGGCGCTCGTGAAGGAAGCGGAAGTGGTCGCCCGCAAGCTGGCCCAACCAGCGGACGAAACGGAGCACGCCCGACTCGCGTCCCGTTACGACTTCTTGCAACACGAAATCCAGCGGCACGACGCCTACAACCTCGATTACAAAATCGAGCGCGTGCTCAACGGCCTCGGCTTCACGCCGGATACCTACGAGCGGCAGTTGCAGGTTCTCAGCGGCGGCCAGATGAATCGCTTGCTGCTGGCGAAAACGCTGCTCCGCGAGCCCGACGTGCTGCTGCTCGACGAACCGTCGAACCATCTGGATATTGAAGCCACGGAATGGCTGGAAGGTTTTCTCGCCGACTCCGACCAAGCGGTGCTCGTCGTCAGCCACGACCGATACTTTCTCGACAAAGTCACCAACCGCACGCTCGAGCTTTATCGCGGCACCGTCGATTCGTTCGTCGGCAACTTCTCCGCCTATTGGATGCAGAAGGAAGAACGGGTGAAGGTGCAGGCCCGCACGTTCGAGAAGCAGCAGGAGTACATCGCCAAGACCGAAGAGTTCATTCGCAAAAACTTCTACGGCCAAAAGTCGGCGCAGGCAAAAGATCGCGAGAAGAAGCTGGATCGCGTCGAACGCATCGAGGCGCCGCGAGAAATCCACGGACCGCCGATGGGCTTCGCGCCGGCCTCGCGCACGGGCGATATCGTCGTCCGGGCGGAACACCTGTCGAAGGCGTTTGACCGACCGCTGTTCACCGACCTGACGTTCGACCTGTTGCGCGGCCAACGCTGGGGCATCCTCGGTCCCAACGGCACCGGCAAGACGACGCTCTTGCGAGTGATCGTCGGCAAGCTCCCGGCTACCGAAGGGCGCGCCGTATTGGGCACGGGCGTGAAGGTCGGCTACTACGATCAGCTATTACAGGGCATCGCCGACGACGTGCAAGTCGTCGAGGCCGTTCGGCCTTCGCACAAAGAATTCAACGAACCGCAGCGGCGCGAGCTCCTCGCGAAATTCGGGCTCACCGGCGACATCGTCTTTCAGCAGGTGAGCAGTTTGAGCGGCGGCGAGCGCAGCCGGTCCGCACTCGCCAAGCTTTGCGTGGAAGAGCCGAATTTCCTGATCCTCGACGAACCGACGAACCATCTCGACCTGTGGGCCTGCGATTCGCTCGAACGCGCGCTCACGGCCTTCGACGGCACGCTGTTGTTCGTTAGCCACGACCGTTACTTCTTGAATCGCGTGTGCGACCATATCCTCGTCGTCGAGCCGAATCGGTTCCGCGTGCTCGAAGGAAACTACGATACCTATCTCGATACCGTGCGACGGCGGCAAACCGAAGAGGCCGCCGAAGCGGCGGAAGCCGCGCGACGCAAGGGAAACGGAGCGTCGAAATCGAGCGGTGGCGTTTCTAAATCGTCCTGCGGTGACGGAAAGCCCGGCCCCGGCGACTCCGCCAAGAAAGAAAAGCGCAAGCGAAAGTTCCCGTATCGCAAATCGGCGGACATCGAGGCCGACATCTTGGAGCGGGAAACGCAACTCGAAGAAGCTCACGCCCGACTCATTCTTCCGGAAACCGTGCGCGACGGGCGACTCGTCAAACAATGCCAAGCGGAGATCGCCGAACTGCAGGCCGCCTTGGCGACGCTGTACGAACACTGGGAAGAAGCGGCCGAACTGAACTCGTAGCGTTGAATTTCGTCCGAGGCTCGTCGACAATGGGCGACAAGCTCTTTTCTAAGGAACTATCGATGCCTCAGACTCCCTCGCGCCGCGACTTCATGAAATCCGCCGCCGGTCTCTCGGCCGCGGCTCTCACCGCCGGCTTTACCGCGACGAGCCGGGGCTACTACGCCAACGAAACGATCAACGTCGCCTGCATCGGCACCGGCGGTCGCTGCCGCAAGTTGATGGAATCGCTCGTGAAGGTGCCGGGCGTGCGCATCGGCGCCGTATGCGACATCTGGGACGTAAACATCGATCTCGCCAAGAAGCTGGCCGATCCGCAAGCGATTACGTCGAAGAAGTACCGCGAAATTCTCGATCGCAAAGACATCGACGCCGTGTTGATCGGCGCGCCCGACCATTGGCACGTGCCGATGACCGTCGACGCCTGCACGGCCGGGAAAGACGTCTACGTCGAGAAGCCGCTGACGCACGACCTTTCCGAGGGAAAGGCCGTGATCGATGCGCAGAACAATTATAAGCGCATCGTGCAGGTCGGCATGCAGCAGCGGAGCATGCCGCACTTGCAGAAGGCCCGTGAGATCATCAAAGACGGCACGCTGGGCGACATCCACAAAATTCACCTCACTTGGAACCGCAACCAAGCGCGGCACAAGCTCAGCAAGTTGAACGTCGATCCGAAAACGCTCGTCTGGAAAGACTTCCTCGGCAACGCCAAGGATCAACCGTATGACGAATATCGCTTTCGCAACTGGCGCTGGTTCTGGGATTTCGGCGGCGGCATCCTCACGGACCTGATGGTGCATTGGATGGACGTGGCCAATTGGTTGGCCGATCTCGACGAGCCGGAATCGGCGACGACCATCGGCGATAACTTCCAGACCCAAGGGCTCTGGGAAACGCCTGATACCGTGCAAACGCTCGTCCGCTATCCCGATCGCAAGATTCAAGTTTATTTCGAAGGAACGTTCGTCAATGCCCGCAACGCTTCGATGATCGAAGTGATGGGCAAAGAAGCGACGCTCTACGCCGACCGGGGCGGGCATGTCGTCTTCCCCGAAAAGAACAGCAAAGTGCCGAAGAGCGAAATGATTCTCGGCGAAGGGCCGCGTGGGGCAGATTTCTACGCGCAGCCCGACGGCGAACTATTACACCTGACGAACTGGGTGGAGTGCATGCGCAGCCGAGCCAAGCCGAATGCTCCGGCCGAGGCGGGGGTACAGGCCGTGTACGCGGCGCATCTCGGCAACAAGGCGTACCGATCGGGCCAAGTCGCTCGTTGGGGCGGATAACCCGCATGCTGCTCGTTCTCGAATCGACTTGCGACGAAACCGCGGCGGCGCTCATCGACGAGCAATTGCAAGTGCGCGGCTCCAGCGTCGCCACGCAAGATGCACTGCATCAACGCTTCGGCGGCGTGGTACCGGAAATTGCTTCGCGCGCCCACGTCGAGCGCATCCTACCGGTGATCGACGAATGCCTGCGCCGCGCGAATGCGACGCTCCGCGACGTGACGGCGGTCGCCGTCGCGAATACGCCGGGCTTGGCGGGATCGCTGCTCGTCGGCTTGTCGGCGGCCAAGGCGCTCTGCGTGGCGCTCGATGTCCCGCTCGTGGCCGTGAATCATATTCATGCGCACGTCTACGCCTGCCGCGTCGCTTCGGGCGTCGACGTATTCCCGTGCGTGGGGTTCGTCGTCAGCGGCGGCCATACGACGCTCTTCGACTGCCGCTCGCCCCTGGAGTTCCAGGTGCTCGGCGGCACGATCGACGATGCGGCCGGCGAGGCTTTCGATAAGACCGCAAGCCTGCTCGGGCTGCCGTATCCGGGAGGTCCGTATATCGAGAAGGCGGCGGCCGGCGGCGACCCGAAGGCATATCGCTTCCCGCGCACGTTCCTGAATGAAGACCGCTTGGAGTTTAGCTTCAGCGGCATCAAGACGGCCGTGCGCTACGCGATCGCTCCGCAAGGAACCGAACTCGTCGCGCCGGCGGCCGGTTCGAAACTGCTGGCCGATTTGGCGGCGAGCTTTCAACAGGCCGTGGTCGAAACGTTGATCGGCAAGGCCGAAGCGGCTTTGCGGCGAACCGGCTACAAGACGCTGTGCGTGGGCGGCGGCGTCGCGGCCAACGGTTGCTTTCGCGCGCAACTGGAGCAGCGAATGAAGAAGCTCGGCGTACGGTTGTTTATCGCCCCGCGCGAGCTTTGCACCGACAACGCCGTGATGGGAGCGATCGCATGGGAACGGCTGCGCGCCGGACTCGTCGAAACGCTGGAACTCGACGCGGTGCCGGGGCTGGAACGGTAACGCGTCGCGCAAAAGCAAACGGCGGGGATGACCCCCGCCGCTCGCCGGACTTTTTTGTCGTGCGACTTGCCGTCGCTTACGAGCCGGTACCGCCCGACGTGCCGCTTGAACCGGCCGCGTAGTTGAACGTGTTCACTTCCGGAATGGTCGAGAACATCGGCTGGGCCGTGATCCGAACGTAGCGACGATCGTGCGAGACGACCGATGTGGCCGACATGTTACGACCGGTCGGCAACGTGATGATGACCGGCTGGTAACCGACGGCGCCGCGCA
>CAZWDN010000370.1:0-2591 GCA_964633125.1 uncultured Pirellula sp.
CGTTCTTCTCTACAGCAACCATGAAACCCGTTTCCGCCGCCGCTGACGCCGAGCGACTCGCCCGATGGGTGCGCGAGCACGGCGGCGCCGTTCGCGGTTTCGTGTTTGCCGCGCTCCGCGATCCGCATGCGGTCGACGACGTCGTGCAGGAAACGTTCTATCGGGCCTGGTCGGCCCGGGAACGTTATCGCGACGACGGCCGGGAACGATCGTACTTGTTGCGGATCGCCGATCGCTTGGTTTGCGATCGTCGCCGCAGGCGCGGTCGCGAGACGCCGCTGGGAGACGCCGACTGGTCGCTTGTCGAGCCGACGGCGCGCGACCGCGAGCCGCCGGACCAAATAACGACCGCTGAGGCGCGACGGCAGTTGACCGAGGCGATGGAACAACTGAGCGAGCCGCAGCGGCGGACGCTGCTGCTGCGGTATTTCGGCGACCTGGAATTTCACGAGATCGGCGAACAGTTGGGAGCGCCCGTGAGCACGGTGCTGTCGCATGGTCGCCGCGGCCTGTTGGCCTTGAAGCGGCTGCTGATGGAGAAACTAGCATGAACTCACACCGGCCGACGAAGCCTTACGAAACGACGCCCGACGATCCGCAAGCGGCCGACCTCGCGGAAGGTTGGACGGCGTTGGAGCAGCTCATCGCGAAGTCGAGCACGGCGCGGATGGACTTGGCCGCGCAGACGCGACTGCTCGCGGAGATCGGTCGGATCGCGCGACGGCGGCGCATCGTGCAGATGAGCGCGATGGCCGCGGCGGCGTGTTTGCTCGTGGCCCTGGCGTTTGCCTGGCGGGGCCGGGGAGATCAGGCGGCGCACGAGATCGCGCGGCAGACCGGCGCGCCGAAGCCTTCGGTCTCGGCAACGCTTCCTCGCGCGACCGCAAGCGCTACGGCAGTCGCCGTGTCGCCTACGGAAGACGTCGTCGCGCGGAGTTTCACGGAGCCGACGCCGTGGATCGATCCGCTCGACGTGGAGTTTGAATCCACGCGCGCGTATGCCGGCGAGGTCGAACATCGTTGGCGCGTGCGGAGCGATCGTTGGTCGAACGTCGAAGAGCACGCTCGACAGTTGCAGGCCGAATGGAATGCGACCGCACTCTAGCGCGGTCGGAAGAGAAACAGATGGCGATTTTGCATCGTGTACCCCGTACCGAGGAAGGAAGATTTATGTTGATGCGCACTTCGTTTTACGCCGTGATGCTGACGACGTTGGTCGGCGGCAGCGTTTGGGCTTTCGCCGACGAGGCTCCGAAGAAAGAGGGCGGCCCGCGTCCCGAAGGCCCGCGCCCCGAGGGCTTTCGCGCCGAAGAGTCGCGGCGCGAAGGGGGCGAGCCGCGCGGTCCGCTGCCGCCGCGACGCGAAGAGGGGCCGGGCCCGCGCGACGGAGCAGGTCCTCGTGAAGGCCAGGGCCCGCGCGAAGGACAAGGTCCGCGTGAACGGGGCGACAATCCGGAAGGACGCCGTCCGCCGGAAGGGAACCAACCGCCGCGCGGCGAAGGCTTCGGCGGCAACCCGGCCCAAGGACAACCGGGCTTCAACCAGCCGGGCGGCCGTCCGCAAGGCCCCGGCCCGAACCAAGGTCCGAACCAGGGCCCGATGCCGGGCATGGGCCAACCGGGCCCGCGCGGCCCGAACGTGAACCCGCAGGATTTGCAGCGGCTGCAGGAATCGGATCCGGATATGTATCCGCTCGTCAAAGACGACGTCGAGTTGGAACGGAAGTCGTTTGAACTTTCGGAACAGATTCGTCGCACGAGCAAGACCGAGGAGAAGGAGCGGCTGAAGAACGAGTTGATCAACGTGGTGGAGAATCACTTCAACGTGCGTCAAGAGCGACGCGAAATGGAACTCAAGCGGCTCGAAGAGCAAATCGACCGGATGCGCGAGTCGCTGAAAACTCGGGCCGAGTCACGCGAATCGCTGATCAAGCAACGGATCGCCGAATTGACCGGCGAACGGGACAACGCGTTTTAGTCGGGTGACAAAGTCGGAGCCTCTCGACTTGGCGTTTCGCTCGACGTAAGTTAATCGACGCTTTCTCTCAAGCCGCGAACCTTACGTCGAGCGAAGTTTTTTATGCGTCTGAAGAATAAATCGGCCGTCGTCACGGGGGCCGGCAGCGGCATTGGTCGGGCGATTGCGGAGTTGTTTGCTCGCGAAGGGGCGGCCGTGGTCGTCGCCGACGTGAACGAAGCCGGCGGCCAAGGGACGGTGGCGGCGATCACGCAAGCCGGCGGTCGGGC
This sequence comes from uncultured Pirellula sp., assembly GCA_964633125.1. Lineage (GTDB taxonomy): Bacteria > Planctomycetota > Planctomycetia > Pirellulales > PNKZ01 > PNKZ01. Next base: position 2,247 of record CAZWDN010000370.1, read on the forward strand.
CGTGTTCGCCAAGTGCGACGTGTCGAAGGAGAAGGACTGCCGGGGTACCGTCGAGGAGGCCGTGCGCGCGTTCGGCGGGTTGAACATCGTGGTCAACAACGCGGCCGCGTTCATCTACGGCAGCGTCGAAGAAACGACGTACGAGCAATGGCACAAGGTGTGGGACGTGAACGTCGTCGGCCAAGCGCAGATGGTGAAGGTCGCCTTGCCGGAGCTTCGCAAGGCCGGCGGCGGCTCGGTGGTCAACATCGCCTCGCAAAGCAGCTTCATCGCGCAGGCCAACTACGTGCCGTACAACTCGTCGAAGGCCGGCGTGCTGCAACTGACTCGCTGCTTGGCGATGGA
>CAZWDN010000370.1:2691-5076 GCA_964633125.1 uncultured Pirellula sp.
CGTACAACTCGTCGAAGGCCGGCGTGCTGCAACTGACTCGCTGCTTGGCGATGGATTTGGCGAAGGACCATGTGCGCGTGAACGCGGTGGCGCCCGGGACGATTCGGACGCCGGCCGTCGATGCGTGCATCCGCACGATCGGCATGACGCTCGAAGAGGGGTACAAGCGCTTCGGCGAAGATGCCGTGCTGAAGCGGCTCGGCGAGCCGATGGAGATTGCGTACGCGGTGCTGTTTTTGGCGAGCGACGAAGCCTCGTACGTGACGGGAGCGAACTTGGTGGTGGACGGCGGGGCGACGATTGATTGATCGCTGCGCGATTGTTCGGGGATCAAGGTTCGGAGTTTGGGGTTGAAGAAGCCGCGGGCGCGAGGCACGACCCGGCAAGCGGTCACCCTGAACCTTGAACCTGCACAACCGTTACAATCGTCGTTTTTTCTCGGGCCTTACTAAACTCTCACGGTCCGGCCGATGTAAACCTTGCCGCTCATGGACCGTGGGCGGTTTGCGTAAGGTTTAGCGTGTCGCAGCCGAGCGATTTCCCATCGTTCGGCGACGAGCGCGACCTTGTGTGACGAGCGTCAGCGGACGACGCTCCCGCAGTTTTTAGGATTCGCCTCCTCCGGACATCGCCCCACATCCTGTGACGAAAGCACCCTCTCAACATCTGCGTCTGTTCCACGACGGCGACGCCGCGACGGCCACGGCCGAACGCAACACGGCGCCGATTGATCGTATCGATCGGCTTTGCCGGGCGTTCTCGAGCGCAGTCGGTCGGCCGCTGGAATTTGCGCCCGGCGGCGACGCGCGCCGCTTGCAACTGCGCGACGAACCGCTGGAAGACGTTTCTCATCCGGCGCCGCTCACCGACGCCGCCGAACTGGCCGCGGCGCTGGGGGACGTGGTCGCCGAACTCATGCGCACGCAACGGGCGTTACGGGAACGCGAAGCCGAGTTGGCCGCGGGCATTCCGCTGGCCGCGCACGCGAAGCCGCAGCGCCATCTCGTCGAGCGGCTCGAAGCCGTGTTGCGGGCCGCGGCCGAAGCGATCGGCTGCCGCGCCGCCGCGGTGTACCTGCTCGACGACGCCACGACCGAACTCAAACTGCGCGCGGCCTGGGGTCTGCCGGAAGATCGCCTCTTGGAACCGGCGCGACCGCTGCGCGGGGCTCAAGCCGATCTCGAAGCGCTGGCCGGCCATGCCGTGGCCCTGGAAGACGCGACGCTCTTCCCGCATTGGAACTTGCCGGAACCGAGCTATCCCGCGGCCGTCTGCGTGCCGATCGCCACGCCGACCGAGCTGCTCGGCACGCTCTGGGTATTCGCCGATGCGAAGCGGGCGTTTTCCGACCATGAAGTCAACCTCGTCGAGATCAGCTCTGGCCGCGTCGCCTCGGACCTCGAGCGCGAACTGCTGATGACCGAGACGCAGAAGAAGGCGAGCTACGAACGAAGCTGGGACGACGCCGTGCAACATCGCCGAGTGCGCGAGCCGCAGGTGGCGCCGCTGGTCGACGGCTGGGAGATCGCCGGCAGCATGCAATCGCCCGACGAAGCGCTCGGCGAGTTCTACGACTGGCTTGTGCCGACCGACGGCGTGCTGGCGACGGCGGTCGGCCGTGTCGAGGAACAAGGCTTCGCGGCGGCGCTCTCGGTCGAATCGCTCCGCTCCACATGGCGGGCACACGTACACCACGAGCGCGACTTCGGGCGGTTGCTCGAACGCGTGAACGAAGATCTCTGGTGCGCGGCGGTCGAACCGGTGCCGGCCCATCTGCTGGGCCTACGCATGGAAGCCGACGGCACCGTGCGCTGGGCGGCAAGCGGCACGACCGCGACCCTGTGGCTGCCGAGCGACGAAGCCAACTCCGTGCGGCTCCGCGAAGGGTCGAGCTTGATCCTGCCCGAAACTTGGCAGGCCCGCGGCGAGCCGTTGGGCGTGAATCCCGACTTCTTGCCGGCAATGGGAACGCGTCGGTTGTTGCTCGGCGAACGGTTGCTCATCGCCAACGATTTGGAACTGCTGGAACAGATCGCAGGCTTGCTGGTCGGCACGCGGCACGACGTTGCGGCGAGCGGCAACTGCCGCAAGTGGCTGTCGATGCTGTTGGGGCAACTGCAACATTCGGGCGCCAAGTCGACGGTCGGGCCGCTCGTCGTGGTGCGTCGCACGCGGTAATTGCCGCCGATCGCTAAGTGCGGCGGAGAAAAGGGGTTCGCTCTTGCGAACCGAGCGGCTTGACGAGCCGTCTACTTCTCTTAGACTAAGAAGTTCCTCGAATTTGCCCGTTTTTGGTTCTGTACGAAGAGCGATCGCTGCGGGAGTGGCGAAATTGGCAGACGCACCAGCTTGAGGGGCTGGCGGTAGCAATACCGTGCAGGTTCA
>CAZWDN010000371.1:0-5072 GCA_964633125.1 uncultured Pirellula sp.
GACCGTCGAGTTCTTGCAGCTTCGGTTTGGGGTCGAAGAGTTCCAACTGGCTCGGGCCGCCGGCCATGAACAGGAAGATCACACGCTTCGCCTTCGGGGCATAGTGCGGCGGCTTGGCGGCGAGCGGATTGACGCCGACGGCCGGCGCGGCGCGTCCGTCGCGCGCCAGCAGCGACGCGAGCGCGATGGAGCCGAGCGAGAGCCCGGCGTCGGCGAAGAGTTGCCGACGAGTTCGCGCAAGCGTTGCGTTCCGTTCGACTTGGCGAAGTTGCCGGCGTTGCTGTTCGTTCATGGCGATTATTCGCGCGTGATAAATTCGTCGAGGTTCAGAAGCACGCGGGCCACGGCGGTCCAGGCGAAGCGGTCGGCGTCGACGACGGTCGCAGCAGCCCCCTCACCCGTCTCGCCGGCTTTCGCCGTCGAGCCACCCTCTCCCGCAAGGGGCGAGGGAGGAGCTTTCGCCATCGGTTCGTTTTTCGCCGGCGTGCGTTGCGATTGGAGGAATTGTTGGAGCGTCGCCAGCTCGCGGGCTTGCGGTTCGCGGGCCAAGCAAAGGCGGAACGCCGCGGCGAGGCGATCCGCGTCGGTCGAGGTATTCTCCTTCAAGACGCGCCCGGCCAACGCTTCGGCCATTTCGACGAAGGCCCGATCGTTGGCGAGCGTCAGCGCTTGCAGCGGTGTGTTGGAGCGTATGCGGCGTGTACAGGCGGCGTTGGCGTCGGGCGCGTCGAACGTCATCAGAAACGGATACGGGCTCGAACGCCAGAAGTAGGTGTAGAGCCCGCGGCGATAACGGTCGTCTCCTTCGGTCGCCGGCCAAAACTTGCGCTGCTGCGTGAAGGCGTAAATGCCTTCCGGCTGCGGCGGATAAACGCCGGGGCCGCCGATCTCGCGGGTCAGTAGGCCGGAGGCGGTGAGCCCGGCGTCGCGAATCGTTTCCGCTTCGAGGCGAATGCGCGATTGCCGGGCGAGCAGCTTGTTGTACGGATCGTTGGCCGCCGCATCCGGGCGCGCGTGCGACGACTGGCGATATGCGGCGCTGGTAACGATCAGACGATGCATCGCCTTGAGCGACCAAGGGTTATTACCGTCTCCCTTCACGAACGTCGCCGCCAAATAGTCGAGCAGCTCCGGGTGCGTCGGAGCGTCACCTTGCGTGCCGAAATCGTTCTCCGTGCCGACGAGCCCCGTGCCGAAATATTGCTGCCAGACGCGGTTCATGGTGACGCGCGGCGTCAGCGGATTCTCGGGCGTCACGAGCCAGCGGGCCAAATCGAGCCGCGTGGCGCGGGCGGAGTCGGCAAGCTTCGGCGGCGGCAATACGGCGAGCATGCCCCCTTCGACGGACGCTCCCTTGCGCAAGAAATCGCCGCGCACGTGAATGTACGACTCGCGCGGCTTCGCCATCTCCTTCACGACGAGCGTCGTCGTGATCTTCGCCTGCAGTTGCTTGAGTTTCGCGTTCAGTTCGGCGAGTTGGCCGTCGAGGTTCACGCGTTCGACGTCGTTCTTGCGAAACTTTTCGGCCAGCAGCGTCTTCTGTGCGGCGGTTCGCTTGTCTTGCGCCGTGTCGAGGGCCGCGATGAAATCGGCCAGCAAGTCGAGCGTTTCCGGAGTGTCGCCGGCCGTTTCGAGCTTGCGCAGTTCATCGCGCACGATCTTTTCCCAGCCGAGCTGCCGGCCCGGCGAGTTCTTTTCCACCTCGGCAAGCCGCTTCTTTACCTGCGCGATCTCGGCCTGCAACGCCGGTTCCTCTTTCGATTGGTGTTCGGTGGGAAACGCCAACGTCGGCTCTTCGCAATTGTTCAAGAGTGCAAAGAGTTGATAGAACTCGCGCTGCGAAATCGCGTCGTACTTGTGGTCGTGACAGCGGGCACACGCGACCGTGAGGCCGAGCCACACCGTGCCGACGGTGCTCACGCGATCGACGACCGCTTCGACGCGGAACTGCTCCTTATCGGTGCCCCCTTCTTCGTTGACGAGCGTGTTGCGGTGGAAGCCGGTGGCGATCCGCTGGTCTTGGGTTGCATTCGGGAGCATGTCGCCGGCGATCTGCTCGATCGTAAATTGGTCGAACGGCATGTCGGCATTGAGCGCGTCGATGACCCAATCGCGGTATCTCCAAATCGAACGACCGCTGTCGATCGTATAGCCGTTGGAGTCGGCGTAGCGGGCCGCATCGAGCCAGTGCCGCCCCCAGCGTTCGCCGTAATGCGGCGAAGCAAGCAAGCGATCGACGAGACGCTCGTATGCGCCGGGGCCGTTGTCGTAAACGTAGGCGTCGACTTCTTCCGGCGAAGGCAACAGGCCGAGCAAGTCGAGATAGAGCCGACGCACGAGCACCGGTTTGTCCGCCTCGGGCGACGGCGCCAGGCCGGCCGCTTCCAGCTTGACGAGGATATAGCGATCGATCGGGTTGCGGACCCAGGCCTCGTTGCGCACGGCCGGCGGCGCGCCGACTTTCAACGGTTGGTACGACCAGTGCGTCGATGACTTGGTTTGCGCGCGGGCGACCGGCTCGGCTTCCTGTGGCGCGGTCGCACCGGCGTCGATCCATTTCGCCAGCACGGCGACTTCCGCGGCCGAGAGCTTCGGGCCTTTCGGCGGCATCGGTGAAAGGTCTCCCTTGCCGGTGACCACTTGAATGAGAATGCTCTCGGCGCTTTTGCCGGGCACGACCGCCGCGCCGGAGTAGCCGCCGATGCGTAAGGCCGCGGCATGGTCGAGACGCAGGCCGGATTCTTCTTTCGCCGGACCGTGGCACTTCACGCAGTGTTGCGTGAGAATCGGTTGCACGTCGCGCACATAGTCGACCGGAGCGGAGTTTGCAGGAGACGCGGCCTCGGCGGATGGCGCGAATCCAAGGACGGCGACCAGCGCAAGTAGCAGGCGACGACGAGGCATGGGGCGAACGCAGGCGAGGGTGAGCGCGAGGCGAGACGGTGACGCAAGGCGGGGCCCGAGCGGCGGGCGGGGCATACGATCAAGTCTATGCCCGGGCGACTTTCGCGCCAAGAAAACTCGTGGTCTATCGCGCCGCATCCTTGCCGACATCGACCTACATCGACGCATGCCGCGCGGCTACGGCGAAAACCGAGCGTTTTCGAGTGCTTCGGCGGTGAACGATCCGAAGAGCTTGCGGACGACCCCGGTCAGTAGGAGCACAAGCCCCACCGAAGCGACCACGCCGCCGATACCGCCGAAGATCACGGGAAACAGCCAACGCTCGACGAACCCGGAGATTTGCGCGTCCGTGGGATCGTCGGGGTTGTAGTACACGGTGGCCTTTTCACCGACCTTCCAGGCCGGCGGCGAGGAACTGATCGTGCCGACGGTTTCGTACTGCTTACCGCTGACGACATAAGCGACGACCGGCTTGGAGCCCTTGCTCTTGCCGCCGCCGTGTTGCATGCGGACGACTTCGCCCTCGACCTTGTGTCCCATTTGTTCGAATCGTAAAGTCTTGTAACCGAACGCTCCTCCGACCGCGGCGAAGATGCCGCCGATGAGCGTCAGGATCAGGCCGGCGATCATCAGCCCGCTTTTCGACTGTTTCTTCCTCACGACGGACGAGGCGAAGCCGACGTCGGCCGCGGGGCGGAGGCGTTTAACCTGCACGAGCGCCTCATCGACCAAGAGCCGGCCGGAAGCGAGCTCTTGTAGTACGGAGCGGAGTTTGTCATCGGCGGATTCGTCGGCCATACGGGCAATCCTTGAAATGCATTGCGTCTACGAGTGATTCGTCGGAGATCGGAAGATCTTTACGCTTCCGGGCCCCCTTCGCAGCAGGTTTCCACAATCATGCGGCAAATCGAGCATTGCAGCTTGGCCCGAATTTCCATCAGCCGACCGCCGCACGCGGGACAAGCCGGCCGGCAACGGGGGGCTTGCGGCGGCGTTTGCGACGGGGCCGTCGGCGATGTCGACAAATGGGAGTTCGTTTCGAATTCAGGCGTCATGAGATTATGCGGGAAGCGAGGGAGCAAAGTTCGTCGTTAAGGCGAACGTTTCGTAACTGTCGAGGTCGTCGAGCGGCGCGGCTGCGGCGGAGCCGCGCCAGACGATCGTGGCCAGTTCGCCGAGCCGTTCGGCCCAATCGCGGCCGAGCGACTCGCGCTCGGCTTGCGGCACGACGACGATTAGTCGCTTGGCCCCCTTCGGACGCCCCGGCATCACGGCGTAGAACCGATCGAGGTACGATGTCGTCTCGAAGGCGGCGCGTAGCAATGCTTCGAGAGTCGCAACCGTGAGGCGGCGCGCGTCGGCCGTCGGCTCAAGGACGATTTGGAACGTGCCGTGGGGATTGCGCCGTACGGCTTCGGCCACCGCAGCGGCGGCGTGCGTACGGCACGCGTCGAGATCGTCGCCGCGCAACCAGATGGTGAAGGCCTGCGCCACGCGTTCGGCGGGAGGTGCGCATTCCTGTAGGGCGTTCCCTACAGAATCCAATTCCACGCGCCAGCATTTCAATAAGCCGCTCGGGTTTTCCCCCCTCACCCCTAACCCCTCTCCCGTAAGGGGAGAGGGGAAATGAGACACGGCCTCTCCCGCGAGGGGAGAGGGGAAGTGAGACGCGGCCTCTCCCGCGAGGGGAGAGGGGAAGTGAGACGCGGCCTCTCCCGCAAGGGGCGCGGGGAGTGAACGCCAAATCTCGTTCGCCGCAAACTCCAGCACCGGTTCTTCCCACGGGTCGAACTCGATGTCGAACAACTCCTGCGCCTCGGTCATGAGCTCGCTCATTTGCGCCATGTCGAGCGTCGGCGTGCGCATGACGTAGTACGGCGTGCGCGGCTGGAACTCCAGGCCGAGTTGTGCCGCTTCGCTGCGGAACGCGGTGCCGGGGAGTATCGCGAGGTTGAAAACTTGGATCGAGCTGAAAAAGCGGTTGCCGTGCAAGTAATCGAGTCCGCGACGGACGCTTTCCATGGTGTCGCCGGGCAGCCCGATGATGAGGTCGACCTTGACGTCGATGCCGACGTCGAGAAGCGACTTCACGCCGCGTTCGAACGCCTTCATATTGTTCTTGCGATCCATCAGGTCCATCGCCAGCGGATCGATCGATTGCAGGCCGA
>CAZWDN010000372.1:0-5062 GCA_964633125.1 uncultured Pirellula sp.
CATGCTCCGGCCGCCGCAGCCTCGGCCCTGGATAGTCCCATTCCGCAGGGCGATATCGAACTGCTCCTCAGCCACGCCGAACGGGCCTTGGCGAGCGTGAATCAGCCGTCGAGCTCGGAACTTCCCGACGGCGTCAACACGTTCCGCTTCGAAGACTTCACCGGCGCTCCCGCTTCGACCGAAGTGGCCACGATCGAACTGGTGCGCGACGTCGAACTTGATCTCAAAATCGAGCTCGGCCGGACGCACATGTATCTCGAAGACGTGTTGAAGCTGCGTCGCGGGTCGGTCGTGCCGCTCGATAAGCTGGCCGGCGATCCCGTCGACATCTACGTCAACGGCCGACTCATCGCCCGCGGCGAAGTGCTCGTGCTCAACGACAACTTCTGCGTGCGCGTGGCGGAACTCATCCAAAGCGAGACGGCCGCCGCGGGCTAGCAGCCGTCGGGCCGCGCAGGGAGATCCGCCATGCTTCGCCGTTGGAACCTTCGCTCGGTACGCCGGTCGTGCGCCGCTCTGACGATGCTGCTCTGGACGATCGCCGCGTTCCCGTCGGCTTCCGCGCAGCAATCGGCTCCCGCGGTTCCCGGTCCGGAAGGTATTCGTACTTCCTACACTTCGGCTCCGGAGCCGTTGTCGATCGCCGCGCCGCTTGGCGCGCCCGCTCCGCTTCCGACCGGCACCGCCGCGCGACTCGCCCCCTCGGCCGCGCCGGCCCTTTCGCCGCAAGATGCCAAGCCGCGCACGCGACTCTCCCCTCCGGGCGGCGACGCCGGTGCGACCGGCGCGAAGCCGAAGAGCGCCGCCGGCGGCGCGGCGACCATCATCGCCGGCCTGGTCTTCGTACTCACGCTCTTCTTCGTCGCCGCCTGGCTCTTGCGACGCGGCCTGCCGAATCAAAATCGCGCGCTCCCTCGCGAGGCGGTCGCGACGCTCGGGCACATTGCGTTCCCCGGTCGTCAGCAGGGGCAGCTTCTCCGCGTCGGCAACAAGCTCGTGCTCGTCAGTTTCTCCAATGCCGGAGCCGACGTCATCACGGAAGTCACCGATCCGCTGGAAGTCGATCGCCTGGCGGGCCTGTGCGCCCAGGCCGATCCGTACGGCGCGGTCCGTTCGTTCCGCGACGTCGTCGACGGGTTCTTTCGTGAAAAGCCGGGGCAAGGTTCGGCCGCGGCTCGCAAGCCGGCGCTCGCCGAGGAGGACGACGTTGTCTAAAGCCGCATCCTCCCTTGTCCGCTCCGCTAAGCTGCCCGCCGCCGCGCGTGCCGCGCTGGCACTGCTCGTCACCGGCGTCATCGTGTTCGCCGGCGCGCCGTCGTTGGCGCAGGAATCGTCGAACAGTCCGGCCAAGCTCACGCTCTCGCCCGACCTGCTCGGCGGCCCCAACCAATGGACCAGCCCCGAAGGCCTCACTTCGGCCTTGCAGGTGATGCTGCTGCTCACCGTGGTGAGCCTCGCTCCGGCGCTACTCATGATGACCACCTGCTTCGTGCGGGTACTCGTGGTGCTCGGTCTGTTGCGGCAAGCGCTCGGCACGCAGCAATTGCCGCCGAACCAAGTGCTCACTTCGCTGGCCTTGTTCATCACGCTCGCCGTGATGACGCCGGTTTGGAAGCAAACCTACGACGAAGCGGTCGTGCCGTACACGAACCATCAGATCGGTCTCGACGAAGCTTGGACGCGCGGCGTCGGCCCGATGCGACGCTTCATGAGCATGCAGATCGAACGCTGCAACAACAGCGACGACGTTTGGCTGTTCCTGCAATACTCGGCCCCCAACACGCGGCCGGAAACGTACGACGACGTCCCGCTGACGGCGTTGTTGCCCGCCTTCATGCTCAGCGAATTGAAGACGGCGTTTCTGATCGGGTTTCAAATCTACCTGCCGTTTCTCATCATCGACATGGTGGTCTCCAGCGTCCTCATCGCCATGGGCATGATGATGCTGCCGCCGGTGCTGATCTCGATGCCGTTCAAGTTGTTGTTGTTCGTCCTCATCGACGGTTGGCACCTCATCGTCGGCATGCTCATGGAAAGTTTCCAAGCGTTCACGTGACGACGGTTTTTTGTTCCTTCGTATTTCCTTCCTGCGCCTAACGCCCAACGCCTAGCGCCTCCCCGACCATGGACCTTCAAGACGCCGTCGATCTCGGTCGCAACGCGGTGCTGCTGACGTTGATGTTGTCGGCGCCGGCGCTCGTCGTCGGCATGCTCGTCGGTCTGGCGATCGGGTTGCTGCAAGCGCTCACGCAGGTCCAAGAACAAACGGTCGCCTTCGTTCCCAAGCTCGTCGCAATGCTGGCCGTCATGGCGGTCACGCTCCCCTGGATGCTCACGCATCTCGTCGACTACTGGACCGAGTTGATCATGGAAATTCCGAACAACCTGTGAACTAAGGGAGAAGTGGGAAGGGGGAAGGGGGAAAGAAGTCGAGTAGAGCGATCTGCGTCCGCCTTCCCGCTTCCGCCTTCCCCCTTGTTTTCATGTCTTTGCTCGATCTGGGAACTTCGCAACTCGTGCTGCTGACGCTCGTCGTCACGCGCACCAGCGGCATCATGCTCGTGGCGCCGGTGTTCGGCACCAATGAAGTTCCGCCGACCGTCCGCGCCCTGCTGGCGTTTACGCTCGCGCTGCTGATGATGCCGGCCCAGGTCGCCGGCGGAACTCCGTCGCCGCAAAACCTCCTCGACTTCAGCCTGATGCTCACGGCCGAAACGCTCATCGGGCTCACGCTGGGGCTCGGCGTCATGGTCTTCTTCTCCGCCTTTCAATTGATGGGGCAAGTCATCGGGCAACTCAGCGGCATGTCTTTGGGCGACGTCTTCAATCCCGGCACGAACGACAACATGCCGATCTTTTCGCAACTGCTGTACCTCGTCACGCTCGCCGCCTACATGCTCATCGGCGGGCATCGCCTGCTGCTCGGCGGCATGCTCGATACGTTTCAAACCATTCCGCCCGGCACGGCCTCGGTCGCCGCCGGAACCGAACGCTTGTTCGTGAACCTGCTCACCGAAAGTTTCGAGCTCGGGCTCCGCGCCGCCGCGCCGGCGACCGTCGCCTTGCTGCTGGCCACGCTCGTGCTCGGCATGGTCAGCCGCGCCTTGCCGCAACTCAACGTGCTCGCGCTCGGCTTCGGGTTCAACGCGCTCGTTACGTTTAGCGTCCTCAGCATCTCGTTCGCCGGCGCCTGCTGGATTTTGCAAGACCGACTCGGCGGCGCGATCGAAGCGATTTTGGAAACATTGCATTCACCCACTCTGTAGGGAACGCCCTCCGCGGCGTTCCGAAGTTTGACAATCCAACCGCGAATCGCGGAACGCCACAGACGGCGTTCCCTACAACAACTAGCTACCAGCTACTAGCGACTCTCTGCCGTGCCCGATCAAGATACGGAAAAGCAGCACGACGCCACGCAGCATCGCCGCGACGAAGCGCGCGAGCAGGGGGAGATCGCGCGCAGCCAGGACTTGGCCTCGGCCGTCGTGTTGGTCGTGGCGCTCGGCTTGCTCTACTCCGCCTGGCCCAGCTTTACCGACTTCCTAGGCGGCTTCTCCACCACGCAACTCGGCGGCGACGCTTGGCTCGACGCCGATCGGGAAATTCTCGTCACGCGAATGCGCGGGCTCCTATTAGAGCTGCTCAAGGTCGTCGGACCGCTCTTCGGTCTCGTCGTCCTGGCGGCCGTCGGGGCGAACCTCATGCAATTCGGCATCTTGTTCTTGCCGGATAAGTTGGTGCCCGACCTGCAACGGCTCGACGTCATCGCCGCGGCCATGCGCATCTTTTCGATGCAGAATCTCGTCAAGCTCGGGTTCGGCATGCTGAAGATCGTGCTGGTCGTGTCGGTCGCCTATTACGAGCTTGAAGGGAAGTACGAGGAGGTGCTGGCCCTGTCGGCGCTGAGTCTGCCGCAGACGGCGTTTTACGTCGTCGACATTCTCTTTTGGACGACGTTCAAAATCGCCGCGGCGCTGTTGCTTCTGGCGCTCTTGGACTTCGGCTTCCAATGGTGGCGGCACGAACAAGACCTGAAAATGTCGACGCAGGAATTGCGCGACGAAATGAAGAATACCCAAGGCGATCCGCAAGTCATTGCCCGCCGCAAACAAGTGCAGCGGCAGCTCGTGCAGAATCGGATGAAGTCGACCGTGCCGAAGGCCGACGTCGTGGTCACCAACCCGACAGAACTCGCCGTGGCCTTGCAATACGATCCGGCGACCCAGGCCGCGCCGATCGTGTTGGCGAAGGGAGCCGGCGTGCTGGCCCAACGCATTCGTCAGTTGGCGCTGGAGAACGGCATCCCGATCATCGAAAAGAAGCCGCTCGCGCAGGCTCTGTACAAAAATGTCGAGATCAACCACCCGATCCCCGGCGATCTCTACGGCGCGGTCGCCGAGATCATGGCGTACGTCTACCAGCTCAAAGGCAAGACGATGCCGCCGCGCGAGGCGGCGTAAGTGCCGATTCGTCGGCGCGACTTACGTCGATTCTTGTTTTCCGGCTGCGTACATAAGTCGCGTTATGTACGCACCCCTTGTGGGTTTTGGGGTTGTGCGTACTTAGAATCCGTTATGTACGCAGTGCGTACATAACCGCCGACGTAAGTGGAGAACGCAATGAGTCACTTACGTCAATGTTGCAGGCACACGGACTGTGCCTGCAACTCTCGAATTGCCAAAGACCATTCGGCAACGTAGCGGAATCGTTTCGCAATCTCCAGGCGATTTTTGGCCGGCCCCCCTCCGTGCTCTCCGTGCCTCGGTGGTGAATATTCCGGCCGCTGTAAGCGCTAGACTCGCGCGTGGTTTCGGTCGATAATCGGGACTTCTTTCTTCCTCCCGAATAATGCGAGACCGTCGTCGATGTCCGATTCTTTGTTTAGCGTGACGGGGCAAGTTGTCTTAGTTTCCGGCGGCACGCGCGGCATCGGCCGGGCGCTGGCCGAAGGGTTTTGCGAGCGCGGGGCCTTCGTGGTCGTCACCGGACGCGAGCCGGCCGTCGCGGAAACGGCCGCCGCGGAGATCGCCGCCAAGACGAAAGGGGCCTGCCACGGCCTCGG
>CAZWDN010000373.1:0-5044 GCA_964633125.1 uncultured Pirellula sp.
CATAACAACAATTATTTTTGACGCTGCGTTCGCAATGCAGAGGTCGAGGGTTCGACTCCCTTCCGCTCCACTTTAAAACCCCTTGTCGCAACACAGCTTGCGATGAGGGGTTTTTTGTTGCCCTCGGAAACCCTCTCGTTTTGACGCCCTTTGGTCAGACGAAAGGTCAAGCCGACTGTTCGACAACGAGTTCGAGCTCGTCACTGATCGAGAGTGCCTCTTGCTCGTGACGGCGGGGCTTAGAACCTATCGATGTGAGTCCGCTCTGAACGGATTTTCATGGTCTAATCCCTCGTATTCGATTGTCGTTCGGCGACGATTCAGCCTTCCTCTAAGTGAGACGTAAATCGGCGGAAAAAAACGCAGGGGCAAACAGAATCACGCTCGCTCGGCTTGACCGCAAGTATTACACAGCATAGTGTAACAGTGTCTCAAGGAGAACCTGCGTGAAAACCAAAGCACCCAAACGTACCGAAGCCGGTTGTTGCGCCCGACCGGCACTGAAAGATCGTCCGCTGCTCTCGCCGATCCAGGCGGGTGGCTTGGCGGCAGTGTTCAAGGTGCTGGCGAACGATACTCGACTGCGGTTGCTGCATTCGCTCGTGCGGGCCGACGAGCTTTGCGTAACCGATCTTGCCACGTCGCTCGGTATGAAGCCGCAGGCCGTTTCTAATCAACTTCAGCGGCTTTCCGATTTGGGCATCTTGGCTTCACGCCGAGAAGGCAGCAGTATTCATTACCGACTTGTGGACCTTTGCGTGCGATCCCTTCTGGACCAGGGACTCTGCCTCATGGAAGAAGTGTCGGCCCGCAGTCGAGGCCATTTTTCCGTCCTCTACAAGTAAGGCAAACATTCAGGATGAAGCGAGTCATTTTTGTCTGCGTTGAAAACTCAAACCGAAGCCAAATGGCCGAGGCGTTTGCCCGCATGCATGGTGCGGGAAAGGTCGAAGCTTTTAGCTCGGGTTCACGGCCTTCCGGTCGGATCAATCCGAAGGCCGTCGAAGCCATGCGGGAACTGGGCTACGACCTGACGACGCACCAATCCAAAGGACTCGCCGACTTCAACGGCAAAGAATTCGATGCGGCCGTAACGATGGGTTGCGGCGATGAATGCCCGCTGGTGATCGCCAAACAGCGGGTGGATTGGAAGATTCCCGATCCCCGAGACATGACGCCGGAGCAGTTCCGGGAAGTGCGAAATCTGATCGAGTCGAAGGTGAAAGAACTGATCGAAAAGCTGTAAAGGAAGAGAGAGCCGTGACCAGCGTACAAGTGTTCGATAAGCCGCTCTGCTGCTCAACCGGCGTCTGCGGTCCCGACGTTGATCCTGCACTCGTGAAGTTCGCCGCCGATCTTCAATGGTTGGAGCGACAAGGAGTTCAAGTCCAGCGCATTAATGCGGCTCAGCAACCGGCTCTTTTCGCAGCGAGCGAAGTCGTGCGAGAGGAATTGAAGCGACACGGCAACGACTGCTTACCCATCGTACTGGTGAATAATGCCGTTGTTAGTCGTGGCGTTTTCCCAGATCGAAGTCAGTTGGCGGGCTGGACCGGAATCAAGTTTAGTTCGCCTCCCGAGCTTCCCGTTATGAAGACCGGCTGCTGCCGCGGCGCCGAAGGAACGACCGGCTCTTCGTCGTCGTGTTGCTGACTAGCATTCGGAGGTTGATGATGCGTCTTCTGAAACAGCCGACACGACTGCTGTTTTTCACCGGCAAGGGCGGCGTCGGTAAGACCTCTTTGGCCTGCGCTACGGCGATTGCACTCGCCGACCAAAAGAAACGAGTCTTGTTGGTCAGCACCGACCCGGCGTCCAATCTCGGGCAAGTCTTTGGGATCACGATTGGCGAGCATGAACCCACGCCGATTCCCGGCGTTCCCGGCCTTGAAGCCTTGAACATCAATCCCGAGGCGGCGGCGCAAGCGTACCGAGATCGTATCGTCGGTCCCGTGCGGAACGTGTTGCCTGTGGAGACGGTCAAAGGAATGGAAGAGCAGCTATCCGGGGCATGCACCACGGAGATCGCCGCCTTCGACGAGTTCACGGGATTGCTGGCCGACGATGTGGCGACCCAGAAGTACGATCACGTCATCTTCGATACGGCTCCTACCGGCCACACGCTGCGGTTGCTTCAACTTCCGACGGCGTGGAGCAACTTTTTGGAATCCAACGAATCGGGCGCTTCTTGCCTGGGGCCGCTCTCAGGCTTGGAGAAGCAGCGTCAACAATATGCTCATGCCGTAGCACAGTTGGCGAATGGTAATGTCACGACCGTCGTACTTGTTTCACGTCCGCAGAAGGCGTCTCTGGCCGAGGCGGATCGCACCAGCCATGAACTGGCGACGCTGGGCATCGTCAACCAGCAACTCGTCATCAACGGGATCATGCCCGACAACGGCAGCGACGACCCGTTGGCATTGGCACTGCGGAAGCGGGAAGAAGCCGCAATGTCCTCTCTGCCTTCTTCGCTCATGTCCTTGCCGCAGGAACAAGTGCCGCTACAGCCGCGAAACATGGTCGGGCTGGCCGCCTTACGGGCGTTGCTTTCGGAGAAAGCCGAGGCATTGGCCGATAACCGACCGTCGACAACTCCGTCGACTTTTTCCGTACCGCCGCTTTCTCAATTGATTGACGAAATCGAGAAAGATCAGCACGGACTGGTTATGGTCCTGGGCAAAGGCGGCGTCGGCAAGACGACCGTTGCGGCGGCAATTGCCGTTGCCCTAGCGCATCGTGGTCATGCGGTGCATCTAACGACGACCGATCCGGCAGCCCATCTTTCGATGACCGTGGAATCGACGCTTCCCAATCTGACGGTAAGTCGAATCGACCCGCAGGTTGAACGAGACCGCTACCGTCGCCAGATCATGGAGACGAAAGGGCAAAACCTCGACGAGGCGGGGCGCACGCTTCTGGAAGAAGACTTACGGTCGCCTTGCACCGAAGAGATAGCCGTGTTTCAAGCTTTCTCACGAGTGATGCAGGAGTCGAGGCAGAAGTTCGTCGTGGTCGATACCGCACCCACCGGCCACACGCTGCTCTTGCTCGACGCCACGGGTTCATATCACCGTGATGTTGTTCGCCACTTGCAGCCCGGCGTGCATGTAGTCACTCCGATGATGCGACTGCAAGACCCGAAACTCACGAAAATGCTGGTGGTTACCTTGCCTGAGACGACGCCCGTGCTGGAAGCGGAATCACTTCAAGCAGATTTACGACGAGCGGGAATCGAGCCTTGGGCGTGGATCATCAATTCCTCGTTGCTTGCCGCCTCGCCGAGCGACCCGCTGCTTGTCGCACGAGCGGCGGAAGAACGACGGCATATCGAGCGAGTTCGGCAATCGATCGCGCGAGCGGCGATCATTCCGTGGCACGCTCAAGAACCGGTTGGAAGTGAACGTCTACTCGAGCTTTCCGGTTGCAAAGCGGAATCGAGCGTGCCGCATTCCGACCGAAGCGGTGAGATCCTTGGTGCGAAGTTCTCCGGCTCATCCTGAGAATTAGAGGATTCGGCACAACTCGATACAAAGGCATCCTGTATGATGACATCTGCGCAATGCAGAGATCGAAGGTTCGACTCCCTTCCGCTCCACTAGATGACGCCCGCCGACGGAATTTGTCAGCGGGCGTTTTTTATTTGCCGGCCCGTAGCGAGGAACGCGCACGGGCCGCGTTTCGTAGCGATTGTACCGAGGTTGCCTCGTATATCGATCGCATCGGAAGGCGTCGCGTCGTCGCACCGTGACGCAAATCCTCCCCCCGGATAAATACTTGTTTCGAGGGAGGCTGAATGTGGTTAACCGCGACCTACGTTTGGGTAACTAGAAATGGTGTGCGGTGCGCCGCGCGCCGGCGTATTACCCAAGTCGTGTTTCTTAGAGTGTCGTCATGAACCACGTATTGATCGCGAATTCGTCGAGTCGCCGTTGCCGTCGGGCTCCGCGCCGAGGCATTATCCTCGTGCTCACCGCGGTACTCATGACGTTTATGCTCGGATTGATCGCCTTCGCGGTCGACGTCGGGTACATCGCCAACGCCCGCACCGAGATCCAACGCGCGACCGACTCCGCGGCTTACGCCGCCGCCGGAGCGCTGGTGAACGGCACCGCGGGCGCCACGACCGAAGGCCAAAGCTTCCTCACGGCCAACAAGGTCGCCGGTAACCCGCTCAACACGGCGAACGCCACGTTCGAATACGGCTTCTGGGATTTGAATACCCGCACCTTCACCGTGACGAACAACAGTCCGAACGCGGTCCGCGTAACGGCCAACGCCAATCAGACGCCGCTGTTTTTCGGCAAGGTGCTGAACGCCAATACGTTCAATATCCAAAGCAGTTCCGTGGCGACGTACCAACCACGCGACATCGGCTTGGTGCTCGACTACTCCGGCTCGATGTGTTTCGACAGCCAATTTCGCAACATCAGTTTGTTGGGAAAGTCGGCGATTGAGGCGAACCTCTTGCAGATCTATCAAGAGTTGGGCTCGCCGGTTTACGGCACGCTTACCTTCACTCCGGTCGCCTACGGTTCCGCCACCACGAAAAACTCCAGCGTGCTCAAGAAATTCAAGCTCAACACCGTCACCTACCCTTATCCAGGCGGCTCGTGGGACGAGTTCGTCGACTACGTCCAAACCGACAGCGACATCATTGCCGCCGGTTACCAGAATAAGTACGGCTATATGACGTGGTTGAGCTACGTCCTTGAGAAGCGCTGCGGCGCTTCCGACACGCCGGGTCTCGACAACGTGAGCGAGCAGCCGGTAACGGCTTTGAAGGATGCCGTCGACGCCTTCTTGGCCTATCTCACCGACCACAGCACCGACGACCGCGTGAGCGTTTCGATCTACACCTACAGCGACAACACGGCGAAGTTGGAGCAAAGCCTGACGAAAACCTACACGCTCATTTCCAACATCACGCGCAATCGGCAAGCCGGCCACTACGTCGGCGGCACGAACATCTCGGCCGGCATGACCAAGGCGCGCGTCGACTTGCAGGCCAATGCCCGCGTCGGCGCCAAGAAGATGATCGTGCTCA
>CAZWDN010000374.1:0-5019 GCA_964633125.1 uncultured Pirellula sp.
GCTCCAATTGCACGAACGCGCCGACTTTGTCGAGCACGCGCACCACCGGGCCGCGCACGACGTCTCCCTGCTTATACTTCAGCGTCGCGCCGACCCAGGGATCGGCCATCAGGTCGCGAAGCGAAAGGCCGATTTTGCCGCTTTCCTGGTCGATCTGCGTAACCTTTACTTTGACCTTCTGGCCGACTTCGAGCATTTCGCTCGGGTGTTTGATGCGCTGCCAAGCCATGCGGCTGACGTGCAGCAGGCCGTCGACTCCGCCGATATCGACGAACGCGCCGAAGTCTTGAATACGCGTGACGATGCCTTCCATCACGGCGCCGACCTGCAACTCGGCCATCAGCTTTTCCTTGGCTTCGGCCTTTTCGCGCTCGATCACCGCGCGCCGGCTCAACACGAGCTTGCGGCGTTCGGGATTGACCTCTTGCACGAGGCACGCCCAACGTTCGCCGACGAATTGCGAGAAGTCTTCCACACGGTAAACGGCGACTTGGCCGGCGGGGATGAAGCCGCGCAGGCCGCCGACTTCGCACTCCAGGCCTCCCTTGTTGGCCGCCGTGATGCGAACGTCGATGATCGATCCTTCGTTGACGAGCGACCAATCGCCGCCCACGTCGACCGAGCGATTCGGCAGCGAAACTTGGTACATCCCTTCATCGTGGTTGAAGCGACCGATCACGACTTCGACCGTCGACCCCAGGGCCGGGATGTCGGTGAACTGTAACACCGGCAACGTCCCTTGCTGGAAGTTGCCGAGGTCGACGAAGACATTGCCGTGATAGACCTTCAAGACCTTGGCTTGCACGCGCGTCTCGGGCTCCAGGTCGAGCGACTTCGTCGAGGTGCCTTGGGCGTCGACCATTTCGTTGAGCGACGTTCCTTCCAAGGCCGCGGCGATTTCGGCTTCGAGATCGTCGGGCAGTGCGGCACGGCGATTGGGAACCGCGATCTTCTCGCGCGGCGCGGCCGACTCGCTCAGCATGCGCTTGGCGGCGTTCTTCACGCGCGGCGAACCGCCGGCGGGGGGTGCGCCGACGGGACCGCGCTGCGAGCCGATCTTTACGCGTTGGGCCTTATCGGCCTCGGTTTCCTGGCCCGGCCCGACGACGAGTTCCTGCGGCGCGGATTCGCCGCTCGCGGCCACCGAGGCGTCGGTCGCGGCGAGGGCGGGCGCGGTCGCGGCCTCGGCTTGCGAAGGAACGGAGGAGGCGACTTCAGTCGACGATTGCGATTCGCTGCTCATGGCCGGACAGGACTCTCAGACGGTAGGGGAACTCGGAAAGAAACGGACCGTTTAATGTAGCACTCGCCAACAGGGCAGGGTAGACGCGGAACGACGGCCGGAACTTGGTCACGGACTTCCCGCATCCCGCGGCTGCCATCGGGTGGGCGGCAGGGTCCGCTGAAGACTGCGGGAAGCAATGCTCGCTTTCCTGTCTTCTGTGTTAAGATGTCCCCAAACTTGGGAGGAATTCGCCATGCCGCTAACCGCCGATCGCTATCCCCAGGCCGTGCGTGAATTGCTGCTGCCGGGAAATGCCGGCATGCCCCTGGATGCCGGTTCGCCCAATGAATCTGTGCGCCAGCGGCTGGCAAAACTTCAGCCTGCCGACTTGGCGACGGCCGGAAAGCTTGTCGACGCCGACTGCGGACAAGCGTGCCTTGCCGGACTTTGGCTTCTGCACAACTTTCTCGACGAGTCGCACCGCATTAGTCAAGAACTGCACTCCTCCACCGGCAGCTACTGGCACGCGATCATGCACCGCCGTGAAGGGGACTACGACAACTCCAAGTATTGGTTTCGACAAGCCGGCGCACATCCGGCGTTTGCTCCGCTGCGACAAGCGGCGCGCGGCGAATACATGCGAGGCGATCATCCAGGCGCCGGCGCCACGCGGGCCTTCGCTCCGCTCGACATCCTCACATTGCTAGACGGCGATCGAGAATGGAACCCGTACGCGTTCGTCGATCTCTGCAAGGCCGCCTGCCAGGGTCGCGCCGATCTGGAGAAGTCTTGCCGCACGATTCAGATGCTGGAATGGCAAACGCTGTTTGACTTTTGTCTCCGTCGCGCCGTCGGCGAAACGAATTGAACGAAAGCGACTCGAGGTCGCATAACAGATTTCGCGTAACGCACTCCATACAGAGTCCCACACCATGCCGTTTACGTTCTTCTGCCCGCAAGGACATTTACTCGAAGGCCATGAATCGCAACAGGGAACGCAGGGGCGTTGCCCGAATTGCGCGTCAGTGTTCGTGTTTCCCATGGCCGGGGCAAGCGGAGGTTCCGGGCCTGTGACGGCGGCCGCGCCGCAACCGGCGTTCGAGCAGGCATACGGCCCCGGCCCGCAACAATCGCCCACCTTTCAAGCTCCAGCGCCGATGTCGCGGATTCTGCGCATCGTCTGCCCGCGCGGTCATGAACTGCCCACGCCGGAAGACCTGATCGGCACCACGACGATTTGTCCCTACTGCAACGCACAGGTGGTGGTGGCCTTCGAGAACAGTGCCGAACATCGCCAGCAACAGCAAGCGATTGCGAAGCAACGCGAAGAAGAATCGAGTAGGTTCGGGCTGCGCATCGCGATGATCTCGCTCTTGATCGTCGGCGGCGCGTTTGGGGCGCTCGTGTTTTTCATCATGAAGAACCGCTAGCGCGCCGGCTCGAAAGTAGGGAGTTCACGCCAAATTGCGCGGGGCGATTTGATAGAACCCTGCGCAACGTGACACGACCCGCCGCGGTTGCTACTCTAGCAAAGTCGGTATCGCCGACTCCGCCGGTCATCATCTCACTTGAGGAATTTCCCGCCATGCGTCGTTTCGCCTCGCTCGTGGTCTGCGCCTCGACACTCGTCGCCGTCTTCGCTACTTCGCTTACCGCTTCGTCGGCGCAGGCCGCCGAACCGATTGCGCCCCGGGAGATGATCGCGCTATTCAACGGCCAAGACCTTACGCATTGGTACACCTGGCTGAAAGACACGAAGTACGAAGACCCGCGCAAGGTCTTTACCGTGCATGACGGGATGATTCACATTTCGGGTGACGGACTCGGCTGCATCACCACAAAGGAAGCGTACCGAGACTATCACTTGATTGTGGAATTCAAGTTCGGCGAACGCACTTGGGCGCCGCGCGAGAACAAGACGAAAGACTCCGGCGTGCTGATCCATTCGTTCGGCGAAGACGGGGCCTACGGCGGCATCTGGATGCGCTCAATCGAAGCGCAAGTGATCGAAGGGGGCTGCGGCGATTTCATCGTCGTCGCCGGAAGCACGCCCGACCCGAAGCAGCCGCTTTCGATCACCGCCGAGGTGCGGCAGGATCGCGATAAGGAGAACGTCTGGCACAAGGGCGGGGAAAAGAAGGTCTTCGAGCGCGGCCGCGTGAATTGGTTCGGCCGCGATGAAGATTGGAAAGACGTGAAAGGCTTCCGCGGTAAGAACGACGTGGAGAGCCCGAGCGGCGAATGGACGCGCATGGACGTGATTTGCGACGGCGACAAGGTCACGAACATCGTCAACGGCGTCGTCGTCAACCAAGCGTTCGACGTGAAGCCGTCGGCCGGCAAGATTCAGATTCAGACCGAATTGGCCGAATGCTACTTCCGCCGCGTGGAACTTTGGCCGATCGGCAAAGCGCCGGCTTACGAGAAGAAGTAGGACGATTACCGGGTCGCCTTATCGGATTGCCTTAAACGCGCGCGTGATCTCCACGAGCGGCTGCTCGACGGCCATGCGTTCCAGGCTCGACGCGCCGACGAACCCGACGCAATCGGTCCGTCGGATGACTTCGGCGGCGTCGGCGGGGGCGGCAATGGGTCCGCCGTGGCAGAGGTAGAAGATGTCGTCGCGCACCGCCCGGGCCGCGTCGACGACGGCCTGCGTCTTTCGCACCGCTTCATCCATCGTGCAGGCTGCGCCGGTCACGCCGATCGAACCTCCGATCGTCGTGCCGACGTGCGCGATGATCGCATCGGCCCCGGCCTCGGCCATCGCGCGGGCCTCGTCCGGCGCGGCAACGTAGACGATCGTGAAGAGGTCCATCTTTCGGGCCAGCGCGATCATCTCGAATTCCTTCTGGACGCTCATGCCGGTCTCTTCCAGAATCTGTCGGAAGTTGCCGTCGACGATCGCGTGCGTCGGGAAGTTATTGACGCCGGAGAAGCCCATCTCCTTGACCTTGAGGAGCCAGTGCCACATCCGCCGGCGCGGGTCGGTCGCGTGCACGCCGCAGATGACCGGCACTTCTTCCACGACCGGCAACACTTCGTACTCGCCGATCTCCATCGCCACGGCGTTCGCGTCGCCGTACGACATCAAGCCGGCGGTCGAGCCGTGGCCGGCCATGCGATAGCGGCCGGAGTTGTAGACGATGATCAGATCGGCGCCGCCGCGCTCGATAAACTTCGCCGAGATGCCGGTGCCGGCCCCGGCGGCAATGAGCGGTTCGCCCCTGCCGAGGGCCGCCTGAAGTCGGTCACGAACTTCTTGCCGGGTATAAGGGTTGCCGCGGCCGGTCCAAGGATTGGGCATAGAAGGAAGTTGCTAGTAGCTGGAAGCTAGTTGCTAGAAATGAAGCGACGCGATTTCATCTATCCGCGCCGTCGCGTGCAATCCGCACGGCAGCAAGATAATATGACTCCGCCCGAGTTACGACCCGTTTCCCGGCGAAACCAACTCCTCCGCGAGGACGATCTTCCCATGCGTTGCCTACCCGTTCTGAAGTTGTGCTCGGTCTTTGCTGCCGCCGCGTTCACGACCTTTTCCCTAACTGCGGCCGAGCCGGAGCAAATCCGTCTCTGGCCGGCCGCCGCGCCCGGCGAAAAAGGGGACCTGCCGCCGGAAGCCGCCCAACCGGCCCGGCCGAACGACACCACGATTCGGCTCGGGAACGTCTCGGACCCGACCCTGACGATCTACCGGCCGGCGGCCGATAAGGCCAACGGCGCGGCGGTCGTCATTTGCCCCGGCGGCGGCTACAACATTCTGGCCTTCAACAAGGAAGGGACCGAAGTCGCCG
>CAZWDN010000375.1:0-5018 GCA_964633125.1 uncultured Pirellula sp.
CGACGACGACAAGACGGCCGAGCGCCCGACGGCGACGAAGACCAAGTAGTCGCCGGCGATTCGATTCGTTTGCCCGGCACACTATCTTTCACCCACGCGCCCGGCCAAAATGGCCGCGAGCGCCGGCCCGGCGGAGTGTTTCCGCCGCGCGTTGCGGCGCACCACCGAGAGGTGAGTCACCGTGATGCATTCCCGTTCTCTTCGGCTCGGATTCTTCCTCGTCGGCATTCTTGTCGGGGCGATTGCCGACGGCGGAGAAAGCCACGATGCGCTCCCGCATTGGATCGGCCCCCCGCCCCTCGCGCACCCCGAGAGTTGGACCGCCCAGCGGTCAGTCACGCTTCCCGCCGGAGTGCAACGGGCCGTGCTCCGCTTCGCGGCCGACTACTGCTTTGCGCGCGTCCTCATCAACGATCGGCCGGTTCTCGACGTCGAACCCTACTGCCCGACGCAGGACCTCGATGTCACGCCGGCCGTGCGCAGCGGCGAGAATCGGATCAGCATCGCCGTACGCCCCGAACTCGGCTTGCTGCAGGGAGTCGCTCTGTCGCTGGTCTTCACCACGCTCTCGGGCACGGACGAAATTGCTCCGCTCGTTTCCAACGGCGATTGGCGGTTCGAAGGGAAGTTCCACTCCGACTCCAACATCCCTGCGGATTTTGCCCCCGATAAAATGAAGAACGTCGCGAGCCGTGGACAGGTCCGGCCCGAGCTCTGGGGGGTCGGTCGCCGCGACGCGAGCGTGTCGCCGCTGGAAAACTACGAGCAGTGGCGGCAAGCGACGGCCGCCGACAAAAGATCGACGCAGAAGTTTTACACGCCCCCCGGTTTTGAAGTTTCCCTGCTGCATACGGCCGGCCCGGACGAAGGCTCCTGGATCAGTTTCACGTTCGACGCTCACGGGCGGGCGCTCGTCTCGCGCGAGGATCAGGGCTTCCTACGACTGACGCTCGCCGAAGATCGCAAAACAGTCACACGTGTCGAACCGATCGCCTCCGATCTGCGCGAAGTTCGCGGCTTGCTCTTCGACAACGGGCGATTTTTCGCCGACGCCAACAATTCCAAAGGCATGTACTCGTTTCGTGTGAAAGAAGACGGCGGCCTCGTCGATCAAAAGCTCCTCCGCGAATTTCCCGGCGAGGTCGGGCACGGCCGTAATGACTTGGCCGTCGGGATCAACCATTACGCCAAGTCGCTCTTCGCCATCTTCGGCGATTCGGTCGCTCGACCGGAGAACGTGCCGAGCGCCGATTTTCGCGACCTCACTTCACCGCTGCGCACGTCGCGGCAACGCTTGGCTCACGGTGAGAAACCGCTCAAAGAAGGGTACGTCGTGCGCCGTGACCTGAAGAGCGGGCGCTGGCAACTCTACAGTTGCGGACTGCGCAACCCCTACGGCATTGCCGCGCATCCCAACGGCGACCTCTTCACGTACGACGCCGATAACGAGTTCGACATGGGCACTCCCTGGTATCGGCCGACGCGTATTCTGCATCTGCGCGGCGGGGCCGACTTTGGATACACGCCCGCGGTCGACAAACGCCGGCCGCATTTCGTCGATAGTCCCGACAACGCCCAACCGGTGATCGACGTCGGCCGCGGCTCGCCGACCGCCGTAATGTTCGGCGGCGCGTTGAACTTTCCGCCGCCGTATCGCGATGCGCTCTTGGTCCTCGATTGGACCTACGGGCGCGTACTCGCGGTACATCTGGCGACGCGCGGGGCCGGCTATCGCGCCGGCCTGGAAACGTTTCTCCAAGGTCGGCCGCTGAACGTGACCGACGTCGCCGCAGGCCCCGACGGCGCGATGTATCTCATTACCGGCGGCCGCAAAACGCAATCGGCCCTCTACCGCGTAGCGTTTACGGGCGACCCGATCGCCGAGCCGTCCGCATCGGCGCACGAGGCAAATGGCGCTCAGACTTCGCAACTCGGGCAGAAGCTCCGCCGAGTCTACGAGCACTTCGGCGACATCAATCCTAAGACTTTGCACATTCTCTCCGATCTCAATTCCGAGGATCCGACGTTTCGCTATACGGCCCACACGATTCTCGAACAGATTCCGCCGGAGAAATGGTTGAACGACGCCGCCGAATCGGACTATTTGGACGCTTGGATGAGCGTGGCTCGCAGCGGCGACCAATCGGCGTCGGCAAAGCTGCTCGACAAGGTTCTGTCTGATCAATCGAATCCCACTTTGAAATCGTTGCGCGGAAGCTTCGTCTTGATTTACCTTCTCGATCGGATGCAGACGGTAATACCGGAAGCGGTCGCCGCGCAGCGCGAGCAGATACTCAATGAGCTGATCGCGCGTTGGCCCGACCCGGCGCGCGACGGTTTGGTCGTCTCACAATACGGCAATAGCACGGAGTTCCGTCGTCGACTCATCTATCTCCTCGCCAAGCTCGAAGCTCCGCAAGCGATCGACCTCGCGGCGAAGTCGCTCCTCGTAAGCTCGGTACAAGAAGACAAGCTGGCGGCGCTTTCGGCGCTCTCGACCATGAAAGCCGGCTGGACACCCGAAACACGCCGTCTCTACTTCAACGCGCTCCGCGACGGCCGGCACTTCGTCGGCGGGCAAGGGATGCCGGGCTTTCTCGATCAGATCCGCTCGGACGCCGTCGCGACATTGACCGATGAGGAACAGAAATCGCTGGCCGATCTCCTCGCGCCGCCGAAGGATGAAGACGAACTGCTGCCCGCGCCGCGCGCCGTCGTCAAACAATGGACGCTCGACGAACTCGCCAAGCTCGCCGCCGGCGACGACGCTCAAGGCGATGCGACGCGCGGCGGCGAAATCTTCCGCGCCGCCTTATGCAGCCGTTGCCATCGGGCCGGCGCCAACGGTCCGGCGGTCGGGCCCGATCTCTCGTTCGTCGCCGCGCGATTCAGTCGGCGCGATATCTTGCATTCGATCCTTACGCCCGCCGCCGCCGTGGCCGAACAGTATCGCAATAGCGAGGTCATCACGGCCGACGGCCGCACGCTCGTCGGTCGCGTGGTCGCCGAGGGAGACTATCGTTCCGAGAAACTGCTGATCAACGTCGACCCGTTGCGGCCGAGCAAAGTCGTCGAAGTCGACAAGAAAGAGATCGCCGAACATCGGTTGCTCGGCACCTCGCCGATGCCCGCCGGCCTGCTCGACGGCTTCTCTGCCGCCGAAGTTCGCGACCTGCTGGCGTTTCTGGAGAAGCCGCAAACCACGGCCCGGCAGTAACTTACGCCGACGCCCCTGCCCGTCTAATCATCACGCACTCCCCTGGCCCAAAGCCTCCCGGCCTGTTTATAATCAGCGGCTTGCCAAATTTCGCAGAGGCTCGGCCGTAGCGCCGCGCCTTTCCACGATAAGGGTCGTTCATTTTTCAGTCGACCGCCGGCGGCTTCCTCGCGAAGCACGCCCGAGCGGGCTAGGGATTTACAGAGTCATGGCGAAGAGCAAGAAGAAGGTCGAAGTCATTCACTTGGTCTGCGAAGAGACCGGCGATTACAACTACACGCTGCGTCGCAAGTCGGGGGGCGAGAAGCTCAAGTTGAGCAAGTACAGCCCGCGTTTGCGCAAGCACACGCTGCACGTGGAAAAGAAGAAGTAAGCGTCGGCAGAGTTCGTAGTACATTTCCCCGCGACGGAGCGCTATGGCCAAGCTTTGGCGCATTCAGAGGCACGACGGCGCGCAAATCCATGCGCTATCGCAAGCCGCGGGCGTACCGGCCGCCGTCGCGCAACTCTTGGCGGCGCGCGGGCTCACCGGCGTCGAAGCGATCCGTGAGTTTCTCGATTGCAAGCTCACGTCGCTGCGCGATCCCGCGCTGCTCGGCGGCGTCACGGACGCCGCCGCGAGACTGATGAGCGCCGTGCGCGAGCGCCGGAAGATCACGGTCTACGGCGATTACGACGTCGACGGCATGACCGCCGCCGCGCTGTTGCTGCAATGCCTCCGCCTGCTCGGCGGCGAGGCCAATTTCTACGTCCCGCGCCGGCTCGAAGAAGGGTACGGCCTCAACGAAGAAGCTCTGCGTCAGCTCGCCGCTGCGGGGACGAAAGTCGTCGTCACCGTCGATTGCGGCATCTCGGCCGTCGCCGAAGCGGCCGTCGCCGCGGAACTCGGCCTCGAGCTGATCATCACCGACCATCACGAGTTTGCGGCCGAGCTGCCGCAAGCCGCCGCGATCGTCCATCCGCGCTTGCCCGGCTCGAACTACCCGTTCGCCGGTTTGAGCGGGGCGGGCGTCGCGCACAAGCTCGCCTGGGAACTTTGCCGGCAGGCCGACGGCGCGAAGAAGGTGAGCCCGCGGATGCGCGATTACCTGATGAGCGCCCTCGGCCTGGCGGCGCTCGGCACCGTGGCCGATTGCGTTCCGCTGGTCGATGAAAACCGGGTGCTCGTGCAACACGGCATGAAGAGCATCTTCGAGCGACCGGGCGAAGGGCTCGCGGCGCTGATCCGCGTCGCCGCGCTGGCCGAGAAGAAATCGCTCGATTCGGAAGACGTCGCCTTCGCGCTCGCTCCGCGGCTCAACGCCGCCGGACGCTTGGGCCAAGCGGAACTCGGCGTCGAGCTGCTCACCACGACCGATCCGGTTCGGGCCCAAGCGCTCGCCGAGTACGTCAACGGACTCAACGGCGACCGGCAGAGCCTGGAGCGCAGCATCTACCTCACCGCACATAAGCAGATCGTCGAAAAGTTCGACGCCGAAAACGACGCGGCGTTCGTCTTGGCCGACGTCGAGTGGCATCCCGGCGTCATCGGCATCGTCGCCGGTCGGCTCGCCGAAAAGTATCATCGGCCCGTGATCCTCATCGCGCTCGATCGGCTCGGCGTCAAGCCGGGCACCGGCTCGGCTCGCAGCGCGCCGGGGCTGGAACTGCACAAGGCCCTCGCCGCCTGCACGCATCACCTCGTCGGGCACGGCGGCCATGCCGCGGCCGCCGGCCTGAAGATCGAAGAAAAGAAGCTCGACGTCTTCCGCGCCGAGTTCTGCGAGTATGTCGCCGCCGAAATGAAGAAGCCGTCCGTCGC
>CAZWDN010000376.1:0-4980 GCA_964633125.1 uncultured Pirellula sp.
TGTTGTCCGTTTCTTTTCGCGTCTCGGCAGGCCGTACGCCGACGCACGAACTTTTGTTTGTTTCGGAACGTGAAGTTTACGATGCGTCGCGGTGCGCGCCTGGAGAGAAGTCGGCAGGGGGCAGTAGGCAGTCGGCAGGATTCAGGGAACGACCGGAGTTTCCTGCCGACTGCCGCCTTGTATTTTTCGGCGTTCCCGCGCTGTTACAGTCTCCCTCGTCGGAATGAACGGCCGAATTTTTGCACGGATTCGGGCAGGTGGTATGCTGGATCGCTCGATGTTCGTTCGTCCTTTTCGGAGCCCGGTCATGGCCGCGCAGAAAACCATTCGTCGGATTCACGTCGGTAAGAAGTCGGCTTCGTCGTCGGCCGCGTCGGCTCGGACGCCCGGCGTCGTCGAGGTCGATCATCCGCTGGTGCGGCATCACCTGACGCGGTTGCGCGACGAGCGCACCGCGCCCGAAGAGTTCCGTTCGCTGGTCCGCCGCTTGGCCGTGCTCTTGGCCTACGAAGCGCTGCAAGACTTGCCCGAGGAGCCGCAGCCGATTCGCACGCCCAACTGCGAGCATGTCGGGCGGCGGCTGCGCGAAACGATCGGGCTGGTGCCGATCTTGCGCGCGGGGCTCGGCATGGTCGATCCGATTCTCGACCTGATTCCCGCCGCCGAAGTGTGGCACCTCGGCGTGTATCGCGACGAGCGGACGGCCAAGCCGGTGGAATACTACAGCAAGATACCGCAGACTCTTCCGGTCGACACGGCGCTGATTCTCGACCCGATGCTGGCGACCGGCGGCTCGGCCGTGGCGGCGCTGTCGACCTTGCGCGAGTGGGGCGTGCCGAACGTGAAGCTGCTGTCGATCATCGCTTCGCGCGAAGGGGTGACGACCATTACCGACCAGTTCCCGCAGGCGCAGATCTACGTCTGCTGCATCGACCCGACGTTGAACGATCGCAAGTTCATCATTCCCGGCCTCGGCGACGCCGGCGATCGGACGTTTAATACGGGGCGGGGGGAGTAGAGTAACTGCTGAATGCGGACTGCAGACTGCGGAGTGCGGAATGCGGAGTGAAGAGGATTCTGCGGCGGTATCCGTCATTCAGCAGTCCGCAGTCGACTTTCCGCAGTGCGGCTTAAGCCGGCCTTGACGTTTTTGCCGCTTCTATGGTCAGTTGACGGCGCTGTTTGCCGTCACCGTAAGTCGTTGAGCGATCGTCGCTTGAGCCGAGATTCTCGGCCTCGTTCGCATTCCTGGTGACGCGCCTCCGGGCGGCGGCAACGGATGTTGTGGAGTAGGACACTTCGCAACTTGCCGGAGGCGGCTGCCATGGAGATGAGGCCTTGGACGGTTTCGCCGGAAAGCTCGACGAGCAGAGCGACGAAGCCTTGGCGGCGTTGGCGGCCCGAGAGGGTTCGGACGGCGCCGCGTTCACGACGCTCGTCAGCCGTTTCCGCGAGCGGACTTGGCGGATTTGCTATCGCCTGCTCGGCAACGAAAGCGACGCGCATGACGCGGCGCAAGACGTGTTCGTCGCGCTGTTCCTGCAGCGGGCCAAGTTTCGCGGCGAGTCGAAGTATTCGACTTGGGTGCATGCCGTCGCCGTGCGGACGTGCCTTATGCAACGGCGCTCGCGCGGCCGGCGCTTGCGACGCGAAGGAACTCCGACGGGGGCCGACCTCGATCAGCAGCCGACGCAACGACAAGCGCCGACGCCCGGCGCGAAGCTCGACCTGCTGCAAATGCTCGACGTGCTGGACGAAGAAGACCGCGCCATGGTGCTGCTGAAGTACGCCGAAGGCTACGAATATGACGAGCTCGCGGCGATTTTCGAACTCTCGGTGAGCGCCTGCAAAATGCGCGTGAGCCGAGCGCGAGACAAGATTCAAGAACGATACGGCGGGGGGAGTGATGAGTGATGAGTGGTGGGTGGTGAGTTACGAAGCAGAACGAACTTGCGACTGATGATTGACTATGGACCTCTTTGATCAACTTGCCGAAGTGCGCGTGCCGCCGCCGCCCAAGAACTTGGTGCGGCGCGTGCATCGTCGGCTCAATCGCTGGCTGCTGGCGCTGCACCTCGTGGAGTTTGTGCTCCAAGTCGTGCCGTACGCCGCCGGCCACTTTGTCCGGGCCGTGGGGGGATGGCTGATGCTGACGATCAGCGGGAAGTATGAGGAGAAGAAGTAGCTAGTAGCTGGTTGCTGGTTACTAGTCGGGAAGAGGTTGACGTCTGAGAAGAAGTGTTCGATTCACAATGTTCCGCGTTTTCACTAGCTACTAGCAACCAGCTACTAGCTACTTTATTTAGGAGCCCTGTTATGAATTTGCTAGCCGCATTTGACGTTACTACGAATATCCGTACTTGGAACGAAGCGATCCAACAAAGCTTCTACAAGGCGTTCGACAAGGTGGCCGCGTTCGGGCCCAACGTGCTCGGCATGGTCGTCGTGCTGGTCGGCGGGTACTTCCTGGCGAAGGTGCTCGATCGGGCCGTGGCCGCGCTGTGCCACTCGTGCGGCTTGCAATCGGCCGCCGAACGGAGCGGGTTGGCGACCTCGATGAAGCAAGTCGGGCTCACCAGCACGGTGCCGGCAATCGTCGGCCGGATCGTGTTCTGGCTGACGATGTGCGTGTTTCTCTCGGCCGCGTTTTATATCCTCGGCCTGCCGGAAGTTTCGGCCGCCGTCGACGGGCTGGTTGCGTACGTGCCGAAGCTCTTGATCGCCACGGCGATCGTCGTCGTCGGGTTGCTGGTCGCCACGTTCCTCCGCGGAGTGGTCGCCACGAGCGCCGATCGGGTCGGCATCTCGTACGCCGAGCACCTGGCGAACGGTTGCTACTACATCCTGGCGCTGATGACGTTCCTGGCCGCCGCCGAAAAGCTCGACATCAACTTCAAGCTCTTCGAACAGTTGATCGTGATCGCGTTCTCGGCCTTGGCCTTGGGCGTGGGGCTGGCGATCGGCCTCGGCGGTAAGGAAGTGATGGGGGGCATCCTCGCGGGCTACTACACGCGGCAACGTCTGCAAAACGGCGACCGCGTACACGTGGCGGGCATGGACGGCATCGTTCGCGACGTCGGCGCCGTGGCCACGACGATCGAAACGGAAGAAGACGGACTGGTGAACCGCCGGACCGTGCCGAACGTGAAGATGATCAACGAAGCGGTGCGGTAACGCAGCCGCGATGGAAACCGCCGGCGACATATCGGCCGGCGTCAAATTATTCGTGGCTGCGTAGCATGTGACCCCGGCGGAACAACGTGAAGCCGGGGCGGCCGGAGCGACCGATGGTCGCCCCTGGTTCGTATGCCGCAGTGGACACAATAAAGAAGGCTCGGGAACCTCGCGTTCTCGGGCCTTCTTCGTTCTTGCTTGGCTCGCGGCGGCGACACACAATGACGGATCGCCTCCCCACGCTTCCCCGCCCCTGCGAGATCGGTTCGTATGGCACCGCGCGTTCGCCTCCTGTTCGTCGCCGTTTGTTGGTTCGGAACGTTTGCCGCTTCAAGCCGTGCGGCCGCGCCGGCGGAGACGGCGCCCGGAAACACTGCGCCGGTCGAGGCAACTCGTGCGACCGCTGCAAAGCCGGCGGCCAAGGTTGATTTCAATCGCGACATCAGTCCGATTCTCTCCAACAATTGCTTCTACTGTCACGGGCCCGACCCGAAGCATCGCGAGGCGGACCTACGGCTGGACCACCGCGATGAAGCGGTGAAGGTGCATGACGACCATGCGGCGATCGTGCCGGGTAAGCCTGAGATGAGTGCGCTGGTCGCTCGCATTACGTCGACGGACGCCGACGTGCAAATGCCGCCGCCGGATTCGAATAAGAAGTTGACGCCGAAGCAGATCGCCTTGCTCACGCAGTGGATCGCCGAAGGGGCCGAGTATCAATCGCACTGGGCCTACACGCCGCTCAAGCGCCCGACGCCGCCGGCGATCTCGAAGGAAGGTCATGCGTGGTCGCGCGGGCCGATCGATCGCTTCATCGCCGCGCGACTTGCCGCCGAAGGGCTCGCCCCGGCCGACGAAGCCGACCCGGCGACGCTTTGCCGAAGATTGTACTTCGACCTCACCGGCTTGCCGCCGACCCCGGAAGAGGTTGAAGCATTCACGGCGGCCTACGGCGACCGCGCGACGCGCGAACCGGCGTACGAAGCGCTGGTCGATAAGCTGCTGGCATCGCCGCGGTTCGGCGAGCGGATGGCCATGTGGTGGCTCGATTTGGTGCGCTATGCCGACACGGTCGGCTATCACGGCGATCAGGACGTGATGGTTTGGCCGTTTCGCGATTATGTGATCAACGCGTTCAATCGCAACGTGCCGTTCGACCAATTCACGCGCGAACAATTGGCCGGCGATCTGCTGTCGGACGCGACGCGCGAACAACGCGTCGCCTCCGGCTACAACCGCCTCGGCATGATGACGGCCGAAGGCGGGGCGCAAGACAAGGAATACCTGGCCAAGTACGCAGCCGAGCGGGTGCGGAACGTTTCCGGCGTGTGGATGGGTGCGACCGTCGGCTGCGCGGAGTGCCACGATCACAAGTTCGATCCGTACACCACACGCGATTTTTACAGCCTCGCGGCGTTCTTTGCCGACATCAAAGAGAAGGGCTTCTACGGCGGCGCTAATTCCAGCGGCGATTGGGGACCGAGGCTCCTGCTCACGACGCCCGAACAAGCCACGGCGTTGGCGAAACTCGACGCTGAGACCGCCGCAATCAAACAAGCCATCGATCAATCGACACCCGACGCGCGCAAGAAGTACCTGGCATGGGAAAAGGAGAATCGCGGCCGAGCACCGAAGAACCCGGAGAAGAACACCCCGAAAGATATTCGGACCCTGCTCCAAGACGACTCCGGCAAACGAGCGGCGGCGGCCGAAGAAAAAATCTTCGCCTACTTTTTGAGCCGGTCCGAACCGAAGCTCGCTGAAGAAACGGCAAAGCTCCAAAAGCTCAACGCCGAACGGAAGAAG
>CAZWDN010000377.1:0-4980 GCA_964633125.1 uncultured Pirellula sp.
AGTCGCCGCCGTAGACGGTGTCGTCGAAGTGCAGGTGCTCGTTGTCGCCTTGTTGGCGCGTGAGGTCGTTGACGCTGTTGATACCTCCCTGGGCGCAAACGCTGTGCGAGCGTTTCACGGGGGTGAGGCTCATCAGGTCGACGGCCACGCCCTGTTCGGCCAATTGCATCGTGGCGGCCAAGCCCGCCAAACCGCCACCGACGACCAACACGCGCTCTTTTGCCATGTGCTTAACTATCTAACTAAGGAGGACGAACGAGTTCGGGTATTTGTAGGGAACGCCCTCTGTGGCGTTCCGCGATTCGTGCTTACGGACGGATTCTTCGGACGTAATGGTTACGACGGAACGCCCCGGAGGGCGTTCCCTACAGGAGGCTATTTTTTCGCGGCGGCCTGTTCTTGTTTGAGCTTGGCTTCCACGCGTTGCTGCTCTTCGTGTTCCATTTGGATTTTCACGTCCTCATAGGCTTCCGCGGCGACGATGTCTGTTTTGCCGACGCCGACCAAGGCCGACACGCCGACGACAGTCATCGCGATGCCGACGGCGCCGCAAATCCAATTGGCTCGCTTCTGTGCGGCGGCCGTGGTCCAGACGCCCCAGGTGATGCCCATGGTCCAGAGCCCGTTGGCAAAGTGGAATACGCAGGAGACGACGCCGATGAAGTAGGCGAGCTTCTTGATGGGCGAGGCCAGCGCAATCGCCGCGGTCGACGTGGCGCGGTGCGGGTTGAATCGATGTCCGCCCAGCTCTTCGTTGGCCACGTTCTCGAGCCACCACTCGTTATGGAACCAGCCGTGCATGTGGAAAACGTGCCAGGCGATGAACGCCAGCGCGATCCAAGCCGTGGCCCGTTGCAGCACGTAGCGGACGTTGCCGACGTAGTGGTAGCTGCTGAGGTTCGGGTTGCCGCTGCGGATGATCGCCACGCCGACGACGGCATGGAAAATCAGCGGTAGGAAAATGAACGTCCATTCGACGATCGGCAAGGCCGGACCGAGCGAATGGATGAGGTCGACGTTCTTCTGAAACATCTTCGCGCCGCCCAACGTGCTGGCGTTGGTCAGCAGATGGATGCACATGTAGGCGCCGACGGGCACCAAACCGGTGAGCGAGTGCAGGCGACGAATGAGGAATTCATTGCGACTGAAAAACGAAGCGGAGTTGGCTTCCACAGAGATGATCCTCGGACCCGGCGGGAGGGTCGGCAGGCGGGGCGGAGATGCGACTGGCAAGGCTACGCAACACGCGTTGAGTTGCGGCTCTAGCGTAGTATAAGAAAGCCCCTTCGAGTGACAAGCGGCCGCACGGCGAAACCGGCGCGGCGGCAACGATTTACGACGTTTGTTATGCGTTAAATGTCGTCGCGAGGGCCGGCCCGCGCGGTCGGCCCTCGCACGAAGTTGTCCCCTTGCAAAGTTAGGTGTTGCCTGCCGTTTCGGCACAATCGGCCTCGCCGGCCGATGAACGGCTGGCAAGCCGGGGCGACGCTGAACTTGCTCGAAAGGGAGTGAAATGTTACAAGGGCTCACCAACAAAGGAGTTGCGACGCGCCCGGCGTGCTCATGCCGCCTGGGCCGAGTTCCTCGGCATGCGCGTTGCACCACTCTGACCTACAGTAATACTGTCCGCCGATTCGTGCGCCGAAAGATTCGCGTTTCGATTTGTGGCCTGGGTTTCTTGCAGGGTTTTCTTTCGTGGTCGCCAACGTCCCGTCGCTCCTCATCACCGACGACGATTACGACTTTCGCGAGACGCTGCGCGGAGTGTTTGAGCCCCGCGGCTTCCATACGCTGACCGCCGGCGACGGCGAGGAAGCGCTGGAGATTCTGAAGCACGAAACCGTGCATTTGGCGCTGTTCGATATGCACATGCCCCGGCTTTCCGGGCTCGACGCTATTCGCCGGCTCAAGCAGTATTACGATTCGTTGCCTTGCATTCTGCTCTCGGCCGAAGCGGACGAACTGCTCATGGCCGAGGCCCGCGAGGCGCGGGCGTTCGAGGTCCTGCGCAAGCCGGTGACGCGCGACCGCGTGATCAACGTGGTCCAACTCGCGCTCGACGCCAGCTACGATCGCGGCTCGTGGCGCGGGCTGCTCGGCTCGTAAAGCCCGGCGGCTCGGTACGCCGCATTCGGAGCGGTGCTTTCTTCCTTCGCTTGCGCCGCACAACTATGATGGCGCGACTCGCTCCCGATGTTTCGCATTACCACGGATGCCGTCATGCGCATGGTTCCCTCGTTGTTGTTGTTGCTTGCGGTTGTTTCGCCCGTCGTCGTGCGCGCGGCAGACCCTGCGGAAGAACTTCTTGTGTATGAAGGCGCCGCGGGGCCCGGCCGTGGGAAGCACATCGTGCTCGTCGGCGGCGATGAAGAATATCGCTCGGAAGAAACGCTGCCGGTGCTCGCGAGAATTCTGGCCGAGCGGCATGGCTTCCGTTGCACGGTGCTGCTGGCCGTTGATCCGGCCGACGGCACGATCAACCCGAACGTAAGCAACATTCCCGGCCTGGAGCAACTCGCGAAGGCCGATCTGTGCGTCGTGTTCTTACGGTTTCGCGATTTGCCCGACGAGCAGATGCAACACTTCGCCGACTACGTCGACGCCGGAAAGCCGATCATCGGACTGCGTACCGCGACGCATGCGTTTCGCATTGCGCCGGAGAAGAAGTTCGCCGCCTATTCTTGGAACCACCAAGGCCCGTGGGAAGGCGGCTTCGGCCGACAGGTGCTCGGCGAAACGTGGATCAGCCATCACGGCGCGCACGGCAAGCAAGCCACGCGCGGCATCCTCGTGAAGGAGCAGGCGCAACACCCGATCTTGCGCGGGCTGGCCGACGGCGACATCTTCGGCACGAGCGACGTCTACGGCGTGCGTATGCCGCTGCCGGGCGACAGCGTGCCGCTGGTGCTCGGACAGGTCGTCGACGGTTTGAAGTTCGACGATCCGCCGCTCGCGGGCGCGAAGAACGAGCCGATGATGCCGATCGCTTGGACAAAGACCTATCAATCGCCGACGACCGGCAAGAGCGGCCGAGTATTCACGACGACGCTCGGCGCGGCGACCGACACGGCGTTCGAAGGGACGCGACGTTTGCTCGTCAACGCCGCGTATTGGGCCGTCGGCCTCGAAGCGGCCATTCCGGAAAAGTCCGACGTGTCGATCGTCGGGACGTTCGAGCCGTCGCCGTTTCGCGTGAACGGCTTTACGAAAGGCGTCCGCCCGCGCGATTTGCGTACTGCGCCGAAGTCGCGGTAATCCACACGCTGTTGCGTCTCCGCACACACCCCGCGTTTTGCGATTGAGCGCGCACTCCATTTCGGTGCGCCCGTATCACCGTCACGATCCGACCGCGCAATCGTCGCGATCGTTTCACTCCGACCGCATTCAGCGCGTTGTTGGTGGAAAGACGCACTGTGCGTTTTGAAGACACCCCCCGCTGGAAAGTAGTAGGGTTTCATTGGCATGCCGTTCTGCTGAGAAACTTGCCGGAGTTTTCCGGCTTCGTGGCCGGGAACGTTGTATATGTATCGCCGCATACCGCTTTCGATGCTCAGCGAAGGATTCATACTCGCTTCGGCGGTGCATGACGATTCGCTCCGCATGTTGCTGGGAGCGGGAGTCGAGATCACGACCGTGCTCATGACGGCGCTATACAAGCGCGGAGTTCGTGACGTCGTCGTCGCCGAAAAGGATTGGCAACGTCTGACGGCCTTTAGTTCCATCGGACGAGCCCGCAAGGCCGCCCCGCGTCATTCCGCCGTTCAATCGGATTTGCATCTCCAATCGACGCTGCTGCTTGACGACGAAGTCGCCGACTATACCGCCGGGGACATCGTTCCGTCGGAGGAGCCGTTTTCGGATCGCGTGCGGCGTAAGGGGGCCGTTTCGTACGTCCGAGAGGACATGGATTGCATGGTGGAACATCACCAGCAATCCGTCGAGCAAGTACGCGGTTTACTCGAACAACTCAATCAGAATCAATCGGTTTCGGGAGAAGCGGTCCAGGCGATTACGGAGGCGGCGCTCAAGCGCGCCGAGCACGATCTCGATTTGTTCGTCTGCATGGGAATCAACCCCAACGAACAATCGGACGCCCACGCGCACGCCGCCAACGTGGCGACATTGGCCGTGGCCTTAGGCGTGACGTTGGGGCAGGATGAAGCCG
This sequence comes from uncultured Pirellula sp., assembly GCA_964633125.1. Taxonomy (GTDB): domain Bacteria; phylum Planctomycetota; class Planctomycetia; order Pirellulales; family PNKZ01; genus PNKZ01. The sequence goes on from CAZWDN010000377.1 coordinate 4,166, forward strand.
TGCTGCGCGATCTTGGAGCGGGATGCTTGGTGCATAATGCAGGCATGACCCATATCGATCCGCGCGTTGCGCTTTCTCCGGAGTTTCTGAGCGAACGAGATTTCGTCGAGATTACCAAGCATCCGGTGATCGCGACCGACATGTTGTACAACAACATGAGTCGCGTGCCGCTCGGCGTGCGAATGATCGTCTACCAAATGCACGAACGATGCGACGGCAGCGGTTACCCGCGCGGACGAACGGCGGAGTCAATCCATCCGCTGGCGAAGATCGCGGCCGTGGCCGATGCGTACGTCGCCCTGGTTTCGAAGCGCCCGTACCGACCCGCCATGCTGCCCTACTATGCGATGGCTAAGATGCTGGAAGACGTTAAGGCGGGCTTGTACGATGCGACTGCGGTCCGCGCCCTATTGCACACGGTTTCCCTGTTTCCCATCGGCTCCTACAGCGAATTGAGCGACGGCCGGGTGGCAAAGACGATTCGCGCCAACGGCCCGGCGTACGATCGACCGATCGTCGAGGCGTGGGATCGGGCGCGACTTAAAGACGCGCCGGCCGTGTTGGATCTCACGGACGAAGCGAGCCCTCGGGTGGTGAAGCCGCTGGCATTTCTTCGCTAATCGGCAGTCGCCGCCGGTCGCCGCGGCGCGAAAAACCGACGCGGCGCCCGCGGAACTTGCGTCGGAGAGGCCCCTTGAGCACGGCCGCCGAAGCGTTATGATATGGGGCTTAAGCCAACGCCCTTTTAGCTCAATTGGCAGAGCAGCTGACTCTTAATCAGCGGGTTCCCGGTTCGAGTCCGGGAGGGGGCACTC
>CAZWDN010000378.1:0-4952 GCA_964633125.1 uncultured Pirellula sp.
AGCCAGCACCAGGGGGAAGCGAGTTGGCCTGAGCAATAATAAAAATTGCCGAAGCGATAGAGGCTGCTGACTTCGAAGCGTTCGCCGCCGGCGTTGGCGGGCCGGTCGCCGACGATCTGCCAGCGGAGACCGTCGGCGCTGGTGGCGGTGACGATCGCGCCGACGCGCCGTTCCTTGATGCCGACATTGCTCATGCCGCCGGGGATGTCGTCGTACGGAATGTGCGCGATGTAGGCGGCCTTGTAGCGGCGCGCGGGGTCGGGATCGTGCGGTTCGTAGAGGACGGAGAGAAAATCGTTGATGAGCGTGTGCGACTGCACTTTGCCTTCGATGAGGCAGATGTTGTTTTGCTTGTTGCCGCCGAGGTCGACGAGGCCGAGCTGGGGTTTGGTCCAAGTGATACCGTCGGCGCTTTCGGCGTAGCACATGGGGCGAAACCAGCCGGGGGCTTGGGTGCCGGAGAGTTCGCGCTGGATCATGCCGAGATACCACATGCGAAACTTTTGGCCGTCGTGCAGGACGGTGCCGTAGAGAATGGCGTGGCCGTGATCGGGGGAGCCGGCGGGCCCGCAACGGAGTACGGGATTGCCGGGATGTTTGTCGGGGGAGACGAGCGTGAGCTTCAGGTTGTGCCGCCAGCCGAGGTTTTGGTCGTCGAAGGCGAAGAAGACGGTTTCCGCGGCGGCGGCCGCTTGCGCGAGCGCTGCGGAGAGCAGAAGAAGCGCCGGCAGAGCAGGGAAGCGCATGGTGAGACTCCGAGGAGTAGGCGGCGGGAACGGACGGCAATCTACGGCGCTGCGACGGGCGGGGCAACGATTTTATGCCGGAGGGACGGCCGCTTCGTCGGCGAGCAGGCGGTCGATGAGTTCGGCGACGCCCGCGCCGTGGTCGTGGGTGAGCACGATTTTCGCGCGCTGCTTGAGGGCGGGAATGGCGTTGGCCACGGCCGCCGAGAGGCCGCAGGCGCCGAGAAAGGCGTGGTCGTTTTCGGCATCGCCGACGCCGACGACTTCGTGGGGCATGAAGTTGAGTCGTTCGAGGGCCGCGGTCAGGCCGGTGGCTTTGTTGACGGCGGCGGGCAGGATCATGACGGCCCCTTTGTTGAAGATCACGTGGAGTTCGAGGCCGAGGTCGCGGATCGCGGCGAGCACCGTGCCTTCGTGCGGCTCCCAGGTGGCGACGATGCAGCCGCCGACGCTGATGCGGTCGACGCCCCGTCGCTTGAGCTCGTCGACGAACGCGACCGGCGGGGCTTCGCCGAGCAGCATGCTCTTGCCGTCGGCGGGATGGTACAGCTGGGCGCCGTTTTCGGCGACGATCCAGGCGAACAAATCGAGCCGAGGGCAGACGAGCTTGAGCTCCGACATCTCGCGGCCGGTGACCAGAATAAGCGTGCGGCCGGCGGCGCGCCAGCGTTCGAGCGCGGCGATTGTGGCGGGATCGACCGTGCCGTGCGTGGCGATGGTGCCGTCGTAGTCGGTGGCGAGGGCGCGGAAGGACATGGTGATCGTTGGGCGTTAGTGGATCGTTGGGAAATGCGGACTGCTGACTGCGGACTGCGGAATGAGGATGTTTGCGGCGACGATTTTCGTTCTTCATTCCGCAGTCGGCAGTCCGCCGTCGGCAGTCGTCTCCTAAGCTTCCACGGCGCGCGGGGGTTCTTCCGCGGGGAAGACGCTGAGTTCGGGGTTTTCGGTCGGGGCGGAGGGGGTATGGACTTGAGCGTCGTCCCACATGCGCACGCCGCCGATGTAGGCGTTGAAGTTGCTGCCGAGTCGGCATCCTGCGGGCAACTCGGTGAGCCGCTTGGCGTTGCCGCCGCCGAGTACGACGTAGTCGGCCAGGAACGCTTCGCGCCAGACGGTGGCGGCGTCGAACACGGCGCGGCGCCAGCGCTTCTCGCCGTGCAGTTCCAGGCCTTTGCGGCTGAGGTAATGGTCGAAGGTTTCGCCGCGGTGGAATTTGATGTGCCCGAGCGAGAGGGGAATGATCGTGCGGTCGTGAACGAAGGCGGTGCCCATGCTGGTGCCGAGGCCGAGATAGAGCATCTTGCCCCCTTCGTAGCTGCCGAGGGCTTGCATGCAGGCGTCGTTCATGACGCGGACCGGTTTGCCGAAGGCAAGGCCGAAATCGAAGCCGACCCAACCGGGGCCGAGGTTGATCGGCTCGGACTTCGGCGCGTTGTGCAAGATCTCGCCGGGGAAGCCGATGGAGACGCGGTCGAAGTTCCAGTCGCCGACCGCTTCCTGCATCCCTTCGACGAGCAGCTTCGGCGTGAGTTCCTTGCCCGAGGGGAACTTGGTTTTCTCTTGGGCTTCGGTTTTCCAAAGCTTGACGTTGGTGCCGCCGATGTCGACTACGAGAACGTTCATAAGTTTCTCGGTAAGCAGAGCCGTTTCGCCGCGGAGCTTATTTCCGCGCGTCGGCGATTCGATGATGAAGCGACATCACTTGCATACGGCATGCCGAGCAACTTTGCGGGCGTAGCAAGCCGGCGTACGAATGTCGAACAGTCGTACTGCGCGACGGTTGCTCGCCGTGGGAACGTTTGGCGCAGCGGCCATGCCGGCGCAAGAAAACTCGTCCTGGTCGCGGATCGTTCAAACGTGCGCCAAGCCGCGGCTTTTAACGGCGTTCGTGTTATCACGGCGGAATACGGGAAGGGGTCGACGTGCCGCGCGGTCGACGCGGCATATGAGTTGCTTTCCAGTTCGGGTACGCGGAGAGGGTTTCGTCGCGTCGCATCGAGAGAGTCGACGACGGCGTCCTCTCCGCGCCATTTCCACGATCGACGATCGGCGCGTGCCGGTCGGGCCACGTCTACCGACGATTCCGTCGCCCTACTCGTTTGACTGAGGAGATTTACGATGAGCCTGAACCGATTCTTGATGAGCGTCGCGGCCGCCTGCGCGTTGGCCGCTCCGACGTTTGCCGCCGATGCGCCGGCCGCCGCGCCGGCACATACGCCCGGCATGATCCATCGCTACAGCGATCTGACGAACATGACCGTGGAGAACACGAGCGGCGAGAAACTCGGGAAGATCGTCGACGTGGTTTACGACCAGCAGAGCGGCAAGGTCCGCTACGCGGCCGTTTCGTTCGGCGGCTTTCTCGGCGTGGGCGATAAGCTCTTCGCCGTGCCTTGGAGCGCGCTGAAGCACCAGAACGATACGGTGAACAATACGCATCGCGTGGTGATGAACGCGAATAAGCAATCGTTGGAGAATGCGCCCGGCTTCGATGCGGACAACTGGCCGAACGTCGGCGACCCGGCGTGGTCGGCGGGCGTCGATAAGTTCTACGGCGACGCACACGGCATTGCGGCGGCGAACTCGAATGAGGCCGGCTATCGCTTGAGCCGCATCGTCGGCATGGACGTGCGGAATGACGCGGGCGAAAACCTGGGCGAAGTGAACGACGCGGTGATCGACGTCGACAAGGCGCAGGTGAGCTACTTCGCGGTGTCGTTCGGCGGGTTCCTCGGCGTCGGCAATAAGTTGTTCGCCGTGCCCTTCGCCCAAACGCGCGTGGCCCACGATGCGGAGGACAAGGATTACCACGTGGTGATGAACGTCGACAAGGCGGCGTTGGAAAAGGCGCCGAGCTTTGATAAGTCGCATTGGCCGAACATGGCCGACCCGAATTGGGACCGTGAAGTGCGCGACTTCTACGCGAACCCTCCGAACCAAGCGGCGAAATAGCGCGTTGCGAACCGAGTTCGCCTCGCGATGACGATAGCGGCCGGCATCGAACTTCGACTTCGGCCGGCGGCGGCAGGACGACGCCTGCGACGGGACCCGCATGGGACCCGCGCGGGCGTCGCTGCGTTGGGCGAGGCGGTACGTCGGGCTAGGCGGTGGTCCGGTATCGCGTAATCAAGATGATGGCGCAATTCTCAAATCGGGCCGATTGCTGGTCGGGCGGTCGACGGTCGTTGTGTGACCGGTTCTCCGGGGCATTTCGGGAGTTTGCCGACGATTTGACTGTAAAACGGCCGTTTGAGCATGCTCCTTGGCGGCGGTTGTACCGGTTGTAGCGGTTTGGCATACCGGTTGCTTCTACACGGCATCAACGAGAAACGGAGCCCGCCGATTCGGCCTGCTCCTTTCGCGAGAGGAATTGGAACAAGGAACGTCACCATGATTGCCCACGTTGAACGCCCGACCGCCCGCCGCACGAAGCAAGATCCCGGCCCCGCGGAAATTGCCCGCCGCGCCGCCGTCGTCCGTAAGAACTGGAGTCCGGCCGAACGCGACTTGCGGGCCCAACTTGCGTCGCTCTTTCAGTTGGCGTTGCTCGAGTGCAACGCGTGCGAGGCGGCGTAGCGTTCGGCGTCGTTCCCGGCGAAGCGTTTCGCGACGCAAGTGTTGTTTCACTGCGTCCCCCGGCCGGGCGCGAGCGGTTGTTATCATGCAGCTTGGCAGGGTGCGTCCGGCTCGTTGTTGGGTCGGCTTCCCGCTCCTCCGCTCTGGAAGGCTCCGCGGCTTGTTCACGCTCTGGCGTTCACTTACTCCCGACGGCCGACTGCTGTTCGCGGCCCGATCGCTGCGGTTGTTCGCCTACGGCTTTCTGGCCGTGGTGTTGGCGCTCTATTTGGCATCGCTCGGGCTGAGCGACGCCGACGTCGGGCTGCTGCTCTCGCTGACGCTGCTCGGCGACACGGTGATCTCGCTGTGGATTACGACCACGGCCGACCATCGGGGGCGGCGCCGGATGCTGCTCGTCGGGGCGTTGCTGATGCTCTTTGCCGGCGCGCTCTTCGCCGTCACGCGGCGGTTCGAGTGGCTGCTCGTCGCGGGGATCGTCGGCGTGATCAGCCCCAGCGGCAAAGAGGTGGGGCCGTTTCTGTCGATCGAGCAGGCGGCGCTCGCGGAGATCGTGACCGGCGAGCGGCGGACCGAAGCGTTCGCCTGGTACAACCTGTTCGGCTCGCTGGCGACGGCGCTCGGCTC
>CAZWDN010000379.1:0-4926 GCA_964633125.1 uncultured Pirellula sp.
GCCGTCGACGACGTGAGTTTTCATCTCGGCAAAGGCGAGACCCTCGGGCTCGTCGGTGAAAGCGGCTGCGGCAAGACGACCGTCGGTCGGACGATTCTCCGCCTTACCCCGGCGACGTCCGGGCATGTTGAGTTTCAGGGCCAAGACATTCTTCAGCTTCCGCGTTCGGAACTCCACGCGTTGCGGCCGAAGATGCAGATCATCTTTCAAGACCCGTACGGTTCGCTCAACCCGCGCATGACCGTGGGGAACGCCGTCGCCGAACCGTTCCGCATTCACGGCGATGTGAAGCCGGGCGGCGAACAGGTACGACTCACCGGCTCGCAATTGCGCGACCGCGTCGGCCGATTGCTCGAACAAGTGGGCATGCCCGCCGATGCGCAGTTTCGCTATCCGCACGAATTCAGCGGCGGCCAACGCCAACGGATCGGCATCGCTCGGGCCTTGGCGCTGAAGCCGTCGTTCATCGTGTGCGACGAACCGACGAGCGCGCTCGATGTTTCCGTACGAGCCCAGGTAATCAATCTGTTGCAAGACCTGCAACGCACGCACGGCCTGAGCTACCTGATGATTAGCCACGATCTGGCCGCCGTACGGCACATTAGTCGGCGCGTGGCGGTGATGTATCTCGGGCGGATCGTGGAACGGGCGCCGACCTCGGAACTGTACGATCGTTCGCGCCATCCCTATACGCGCGTGCTTCTCTCGGCGATTCCCTTGCCCGACCCGACGAAGCGCCGCCCGCGCGTTACGGCCGCCGATGATGAGATTCCCTCGCCGATCAACGTGCCGACGGGCTGCGCCTTCCATCCGCGCTGCCCCCTCTACGCGCTACTGGGGAAGCCGGAGCGTTGCCGCGCGGAGCTTCCGGCCCTCACGCCTGTCGCACCGGGTTCGCAGCACGTCGTGCGCTGCCACTACCACGAAGAGATCGGCAAGCTCGGCTAGCGTTTTGCATGTTGCGCCGAATACAAGGCCCGATTTGGCCGGCCAAAAATCGCCTGGAGATCGCCTCGCGTTTTCGTTACGTTGCGGGGTGATCTTTGGCAATTTGAAAGTTGCAGGCACACTCCGTGTGCCGTGAGCAGCATCGTCTTGGACGGCGGCCTCGGGCGCATTCGATTTTCCGCCCGACGACACACGGAGCGTGCCTGCAACTATGACGTAAGCCATCGCTCGTGTTCTTCACTTACGTCGCCGGTTATGTACGCACTGCGTACATAACGGATTCTAAGTACGCACAACCCCAAAACCCACAAGGGGTGCGTACATAACGCAACTTATGTACGCACGACGAAAACCAAAATCGACGTAAGTCGCCCGAGCGGTTCGGAACTTACGTCGACTTCCAGACAGGTCGACCTTACGGCTCGATGCTCGCCTTGACGTTGGATGTCTTCGCGGCCGGCTGCTTCTTCAGGATGTACGCCTCGTAGAACTTCGCCACGCCGGCGGCCGTCTTGCGGGCCGAATCGTCGATGTTTTCCAGCTTGCGATAGTTGGAGCCGTACTCAAATTGCACGGCTTCCAAGGCCGTCGGGCGGCTGCTGCCGTAGGTTTGCACCGTGTAACCGCCGTTGAGCCCGGCGGCGACGTTGAAGGTTTCCGAGTTCAAGTCGGGCTTCACCTTCACTCCGGCGTCGAGCATGATGCCGACGAGCCCTTCGCGGCCGACCAACGCGCCACGGCCGTAGCGCTCAAGCAACAGCGTCACCGTCGTGCCTCCGGCCGTGCCGATGAGAATGTCATCTTTGAATGACGCTTGCCCGTGGACGTCGATTACGAGGCCCGTGCCGAATTTCTTCTGCACTTCTCGGCAGTATTCGGCAATCGTGTCGTGATAGGCGTCGTAGTAAAACTTCGCCTCGGGCACTTCGTACGAATGCTCGGGAGCGCGGTTCGCGTCGATGAAGCGGCGCTGGAAACGAGCCATGACGTAGTACGGCTTGCCGCCGAGCTGCCGTTCAAGATCGGCGACGAGTTCTTGCGCGAGCTCGCGGGTATTGACGTCGGTGCCGATGACCCACTTCGGGTCGCCCTTCGGCGGGTTCACGGGGCGGTTCTTCCGTTGCGGCACGCCCGGCACGATTTCCTTCCCGCCGTGCGGCGAGCAGATGACGATTGGAATCGTGCCGCGGCGAACGTCGATCAGCGGATCGGAAGGGATCGCTTGCGTCGTCGGCTTGGCGGCTTCGACTTGGTCGGCGGCGGACGCGGGGACGACGCCCAGGAGCGTGAACAGCGTTGCCGCCAGCAGAAGCTGGAGTTTGTGATGCAAGTTCGACATGACGGGGGATGCGTGTGTGCTGGTGAAAATCGAAGGGACGGTTTATCGTAATCGATCTCGTTGCGACAGGTCACGAAGATTTCCGCGTCGAGGACGCAGAGTCGCCTCACGAAACGTTTAGCTTGGGACGTCGATGTTAGTGCCGAAAACCGGGCCGATCAGCGGAATCTTAAACGTGGCGAAAGCCGGCGGCATGACGTCGCGGCGCGTCGTCGATATGGTGCAGCGATTGGTCCGGCCGACAAAGGCAGGGCACGCCGGAACGCTCGATCCCTTGGCCACCGGCGTGCTCGTGGTGTGCATCGGCCAAGCGACGCGGCTCATCGAATACGTGCAGCGGATGCCGAAGACCTACGAAGGGACGTTCTTGCTGGGACGGACGAGCGACACGGAAGACGTGGAAGGAGCGGTCGTCGAGCTAGAGAACCCGCCGCAGCCGACGCGCGAGGCAATCGAAGAGGCCGCAACCAAGTTTCTCGGCACGATCCAACAACGACCGCCGGCGTATTCGGCGTTGAAGGTGAAAGGACGACGGGCTTACGACTTGGCCCGCGCGGGGAAGACCGTCGACCTCGCGCCGCGACCGGTCGAGATCTACGGCATCGAAGTCATGAGTTATCAGTATCCGGAATTACGATTGCGAATCCGTTGCGGCTCGGGCACCTACATCCGCTCGCTCGGGCGCGACTTAGCGGAATCGCTCGGCACGGGCGCCGTGATGAGCGCCTTGGTTCGCACGGCGATCGGCGAGTTCCGGCTTGCCGAGGCGTGCGATCTCGAAGCGCTCACGGCCGAAGAACTGCGGAAGCGATTACAACCGCCGAGTACGGCCGTCGTCGGGCTGCCGAGCGTGGTGCTCGACGAGCGCGAACGACGGACGCTGAACTTCGGGCAGTCGATCGAGAAGCAAGCTCCCTGCGAGACGAACGAACTGATCGGCCTGACGGAAACCGGCGCACTGTGCTCCATCTTGGAACCGGCCGGCGAAGGACGCTGGAAGCCGGTGAACAACTTCGCGGTGGACTCGTAGTCGGCACAATCGCTACTGCCGGAACATTCGCTTTGCGCGGGGGTGAGGCGTCGTGTCAGCGTGCGTGTAGAGTTGTCATGACGTCGCATCGTATCTGCGGCGCCCGGCGTTTCGCTTTTGCCGCTTGTGCGGCCGGGGTAAGCGGCGACGTCGCCCCTCGGATTGCTCAATACCGCCTCGCTTGCCTGCCGAAAACAGCCGATGACCACGGAAAGTGTTCGGGCATGGACTCGCCCTGGAACCACTCTCGCCGCCGAGGCGAGAAGTCCCATCGTGAGAACGTTCCGCAAGGAACGGAGATCGACATGCTCGCAGAGCGTAACGTTCGGCTCGACTTATTCGCATTACTACTCGCCGCGTGTACCGTCTTCCTGACGCTCACGCTGCTGACGTATTCGCCGGCCGATCCGCCTTCGACGCTGGTCTATCCTAGCGCCGCGACGCCGACCAACGCGTGCGGCAAGATGGGGGCTTACACGGCCCACGCCCTGTTTGAAGGCCTTGGCGTCGGCGCGTACTTCATTGCGTTCTCGCTCGGCACGTTGGCCACGCTGCTGCTGCAAGGTCGCAAGATCGAACAACCGTGGATGCGCGCCGTCGGTTGGTCGATGTCGCTCGTCGGGCTGACGACTCTGATTCAAATGGCCGCGCCCGGAGCTTCGCCCGGGCCGGTCGTCGGTTCGGGCGGATACGTCGGCGCCATGGGGCGAGCGTTCCTCGAGTCGCATTTTGCCATGACCGGTTCGGTGATCCTGCTCGTGAGCGTGGTCGCCGGCGGCTTGTTGCTCTGTACGGACTACGTCCTATTGCGGCTCTCGGCGGCGGTGTTCGGCACGCCCGTACGTCAGGTCGGCCGCGGGCTTGCGAAAGGCGCCGGAGCGCTGGCGGCGCGACGCACCGCGAAATCGACTGAAATTCGCACCGACATTCCGCCGTATGCCGGCGAAAACGCCGAGCCGGCCATTCGCATCGGCGGCAAGTCGATCGCAGAGATCGACGATGTGGAGGATGCGGACGACGAGGCCGAATTGGAAGAGTCGGCGGAGCTTGCCGAGGTCGAAGAACTCGAAGAGGAAGAAGCGGCTGAAGTGGCCGCGGCCGTGCCCGCGATTGCCGCCGCTGCAAGAGTTGCCGAGAGCAAGAGCGCCGAAGAACCCGCGGGCCCGCGCATTCGCACTAAGGCGATTAAGAAGAGCGAACGTGATGCGATGATGGCCGAACTCGACAAGGCCGCCAACAAGACCGAGGAACAGCCGGAGTTTGAACTGCCGCCGCTCGACTTGCTCGTGCGCGGCATGGGCATCAATACGGAAGAGCAGGAGAAAGACGTTCGCAAGAAGGCGAAGATGCTGGAGAAGACGTTCGCCAACTTCGGCTTCAACGTGAAGGTGGTCGAGATCGAAACCGGACCGGTGATCGCGCAGTTTGAAATCGAACTGGAGGCCGGTCTACGCCTCAGCAAGATTTCGAGCCTCGCCGACGATCTGGCGATCGCCTTGCGCGTGCCGAGCGTGCGCATCGTCGCGCCGATTCCGGGGAAGAACACCGTCGGTATCGAAGTGCCGAACGCCGAACGGCAGATCGTGCATATGCGCGAAGTGATCGAAGA
>CAZWDN010000380.1:0-4901 GCA_964633125.1 uncultured Pirellula sp.
GCGTGCGACGGGTCGATGCCGAGGCCCCGGTAGAGCGTCGCGACGACGTCGAGATAGCGCACCGGGCGCGACGTCACGGCCGCGCCGTAGCGATCGGTCGCGCCGATCACTTGGCCGTGGCGCAGACCGCCGCCGGCGAGTAGGCACATGCCCGCGGCCGGCCAATGGTCGCGGCCGCCGCTGGTATTGATCTTCGGCGTCCGGCCGAATTCGCCCCAGACGACGATCGTCACGTCGTCGAGCATGCCGCGCTCCGCCAGATCGGTCGTGAAGGCGTGCAGGGCATGGTCGAGCGTCGGCAGCAGGAACTTGAGCCGCGAGAAATTGCCGCGGTGCGTATCGTAATCGCTGAGCGACAGGCTCACGCAGCGCACGCCCGCCTCGATCAACCGCCGTGCCAACAACAGCTTCCGCACGGCGCTCGGGCTGTCGCTCGTGCCGACGTCGCCGGCCGAGAGGCTGAGTTCATACCGGGCCGCCGAGCGCGGGTCTTCGCGCGTGAGGTCCATCGCTTCGGCGAACCGGCCCGAGGTGAGAATGCCGACCGCCTGCTGGTTGAAGCCGTCCATGGCCTGCATCATTTCGTCGGTCTCCAGGCGACGACGAAGTCCGTCGAACCCGGCGAGGAGTTGCAAGCGGTCGTCGAGCCGGCCGCGGTTGAGCGCCCCGTTGAGTTCGTAACTCACGGCGTGATTCGCACCGCGTCGGGCGAGTTCACCTTCCATGCCTGCCTCGAGCTTGCGCGCGAAGAGGTGCGAGATATCGGGCCGGAACGGTTGGTACGTCGGCCCGAGAAAGCCGGGGCGAGCGCTGTTGCGCACCAAGCCGCGCCCTTGGATGAGGTCGACGAACGGCGGAGCGGTGTCGGTTTGCCGTCCTTGCAACTTGGCGACGACGCACCCCAGCGCCGGCCGGCCGCCGACGGCTTGCATATCGGCGGCGCGAAAGCCCGACTGTGTTTGGAAAGCGTCATGCGCGCCGGCCGATTCGGTGAGCGAGCGGATGAACGTGAAGCGGTCAGCGATGGTCGCCAGCTTCGGCAACAGTTCGCCGACTTCCAGGCCGGGCAGCGTGGTGGCGACCGGGCGAAACTCGCCGCGGATTTCCGCCGGCGCTTGCGGCTTCAGATCGATCATATCCAGGTGCGGCGGACCGCCGTCGAGATGGAAATTCACGACGGCCTTGCGCGAAGAGCCAATGCCCGCGGCCGCTTCGGCGCGCAACAGATCGGCCAGCGAAATCCCCAGCGGCGCCAACATGCCGACGCTCAAAAACGAACGGCGCGAGAGGCCGTGCGTAGTTCGCGAACCGACGAGGTTGCTCATCGCAATACCTAAGTACGACGCGAGGGCGTTTCAGGGTAGGGGGGACCGAGGCGGGCAGAGGGCGAGGAAGCACAGGGGAGGGTGCCTCTATTAGACCGAGTATCGACGCCACAAGGCAAGTTTATTTAATCGCCTGGGACGCCCCCGCACTGCCGGACAAGCCGGTAGCGGCACACGAATCCGCGGGCGGCATACTTGGCCGTGAAAACATCGCACGCTCGCAGCGATGGGACTATACTCGCGCTCGCACTCCCACAACTCTCACGCCGCGAGTCGTCGCCATGAACACTCCCTTCGCCGGCCCTTCGTTTTCGCGTCGCAAGCTTCTCGCCGCCGGTGCCGGGGCGTGCCTCGGCGTTGCGCTGCTTCACGAGACGCCGTTGCGGCAGGCCGACGCTTCGATCACGCCCGGCACCTTGCCCGCCGAGCCGCTGGAGATCGGGCAGGAGCCCCAATTCGTGTTCGACCTGCACACGGTCGATTGCACTTGGCACTTGCGCGAGAAGCAGGAGCCGATGCGGCGCGTGTTTCACACCTGCAAGAAGCACGGCGACGGACCGCTTCTCACCGGCGACCAGCCGAGCCATTTCTGGGTCGTCCGCGACGCCGACACCGGCGGGCTCTTTCGCATGTGGTATCAGCTCAACCACAAGGTGGCGTATCCCGGCGGGCGGCAGCAAGGGCAATCGATGTACGAGACCTACATGGCGTATGCCGAAAGCCGCGACGGCCTCGCGTGGGAACGACCGAATCTTGATCTCTTCCAAGGCCTCACCGACAAGCAGCTTCCGCGCAATTGCGTGCTTTGGCGGCCCAAGGCGGCTCGCAACGCGTACGACACGCCGCAGATCGTGGAAGTGCCCGAGGCCGATCGCCGCGGCTACCGCTACCTGATGCTGTATCTCGGCACCGGCCCCGACGGCCCGCGCCGCGTGATTCGCCTCGTCGGCTCGCACGACGGCGTTCGCTGGGACCTCGATCACGACCAACTCATTTGCGAACTCGGCAGCGATCACGCGAATTGCATCCTCTACAACCCGGAGCGTAAGGAGTACGACCTCTACTTACGCGCGAAGAACCTCTATCTGGCGGCCGGGCAAGGGAAAGACCGGCTCGACTCCGGCCAATCGCGGCGCGGCGTGGCGAGGATGGCGAGCCCGACGTTGTGGACCGAGTGGAAATCGCAACCGCAGACGATCATGGTGCCGGACGAACTCGATGTCGCGTCGGGCTACAACTACTTCTACGGCATGCCCGTCCAGCGGCGCCACGGCATCTACTGGGGCTTTCTGCAATCGTTTCGCTTGAACGATTTCATGCACGCGGAACTGACCTGGAGCCGCGACGGCGTGCAGTTCGAGCGCTTTCCGACCCGGCCGAAGCTCATCGACTACGGGCCCGACGGCAGTTGGGACGACACGATGATCTTGGCCTGTCCGAACTGGATTGAAGTCGGCGACGAGTGGTGGGTGTATTACAACGGCTGGGACGGCCCGCACGAAACGACGGAACGCACCGGCGGGATCGGCTTGGCGAAGATTCGCAAAGAGGGCTTCATTTCGCAGCGCGGTCCCGCAGGAGGAGGCGTCGTTTGCACGCGCAGCCTACGCTGGCCCGGCGGCGACTTGGTCGTAAACGCCGACGCGCACGAAGGGGAGCTCCGCGTGCGCGTGTCCGACGTCGCGCGCAAGCCGATTGCAGGCTTTAACTACGACGACGGCCCGACGTTCCACGGCGACTCCGTGGCGCAAACGATCCGCTGGCGAGATCGCTCGCTCGACGACCTCAAGGGGCAGGTCGTGCGATTGGAGTTCCTGCTGAAAAACGCCGACCTCTACACGTTTCGCGCCGCGGCGGGGAAGACGCCGGGGTAGGGTGGCGCAGCTCGCGCCAAGCAAGTTGGCAAGGGACGCGACTCTTCCGAGAGTGGCGAGAATTCTTTTGCCAGTCGCAGAATCTCGCGGAACCTTTCTTGGGCCGCGGCGTTGGATACTTATGACGTATACGTAGTATCTGGCCTGCGATTGCTGGGAAGGAGTTCGCGATGCTCGACGGTCATGCTTGGGCCATGTTGTTGCGAACCGCTTACTTAGCCGTGCATCGCGCGGCCGATGCGGTGATGGCCCGGCATGGGCTGACGGCCGATCAATTCGTGTTGCTCACGCTCTTGGCCGAACGCGACGGCGTGATGCAGCAAGACTTGGTCGGGCGGAGCGGGTCGGACCCGAACACGGTGCGAGCGATGCTCGTGTTGCTCGAGCGGCGCGGGCTTGTGCGACGTCGGGCCCATGCGGACGACGGCCGGGCGCGGAGCGTCGAGCTGACTTTGCGCGGCAGGCAATTGCAGGCCGAGCTTTGGAAAACCTCGGACAAGTTACGCGGCCGGATCACGGCGGCGATTCCTGCCGGAACCCGAGCCGCGATGGAGCGGGCGCTGCGGGAACTGGCTTTGGTCGACGGCCCGTCGGCGGGACGGGCGACGAGCGGGGTCGGCGGCGGAACACGTCGCAAAACAGGCCGAAAGGCAGCCTCACAGGCGAAGTGAAGTCACGTTTATCATCACCATCTATCGAGGAGCTGACGCATGACAGGTTACCCCTTTGCCAGAACGGCCGCTTGGGCGTTGGCCGCGACGATTGCGTGGGCCGGCTGGGCGGTCGCACAGGACGCACCGGCCCGACCGTCGCAAGATCGCCCCTTCGGCGGACGCCCGCTCCCGCCGCCGATCTTGCGATTGTTCGACCGGGACGGCGACGGCAAGCTCAACGCCGAGGAAGAGGCCCGCTTCCGCGAAGACCTGCGTAAGCGACAGGCCGGCGGCGGCCAAACCGGCCGGCGTCCCGCAGGCGCAGGCCTGCAACGGCCGCTGCCCGAGGGAACGCAGGCGTATCGCGACGTGCACTACGGTCCGCACGAAACGCGGAACCTTTACGACCTCTTTGTGCCGAAGCCGGCAGGCGAAGCGAAAGAGGCGAAGCCGCTGCCGTTGGTAATTTGGATTCACGGCGGCGGTTGGCAAAACGGCAACAAGGGAGGAGGCCCGGCGCTGGCGCTGCTGGAGCAGGGGTTCGCCGTGGCGACGATCAACTACCGCCTGAGCGGCGACGCGATCTTCCCGGCCCAGATTCACGATTGCAAAGCGGCCGTGCGACACCTGCGCGGTAAGGCAAAGGAATACGGCATCGATCCGGAGCGCTTCGGCGTCTGGGGCTCGTCCGCCGGAGGTCACTTGGTCGCGCTGGTCGGCACCTCGGGCGACGTGAAGGAGCTCGAAGGGGACGTCGGGGACTTCACGAGCGTATCAAGCCGGGTGCAAGCGGTATGCGACTGGTTCGGCCCGACCGACTTCCTAAAGATGGGGGGCCGTCACGACGATGCCGGGTCGCCGGAGTCGAAGCTCATCGGCGGCCCGATTCAGGACAACAAAGAGCTCGTCGCAAAGGCCAACCCGATCACGTATGTGTCGGCCGACGATCCGGCGTTTTTGATTCAACACGGCGATAAAGACCCGGCCGTGCCGTACAACCAGAGCGAGTTGCTCCGTGACGCCTTGGAGAAGGCCAAGGTACCCGTGAC
>CAZWDN010000381.1:0-4891 GCA_964633125.1 uncultured Pirellula sp.
CGGGTCCGCTTTCACCCGCGCCTGCACGTTGTTTTCCGGCCGCACGTAGGAGGCGCCGTTGCCCGTCCAAGCCGGCACGCTCCAAGAGCGCGGGTCGCCGCCGTTGCCGTGGCCGTTGTGATAAATCTTGCCGAGCGATTCCGTGCGATAGCCGGCTGCGAGAAACTGTTGCGGCAGCGTCACCGCGTCCGGCGCGCCCTTGCGGAAGTTGGTCGGCAAGTCGTAGATGCCCAGCGTCTGCGGCCGCAAGCCGACGAGCAGCGAATTGCGCGACGGCGAGCAAACCGCCTGGTTGCAATAGGCGCTCTCGAAGAGCAGGCCGCGGGCGGCGAGGCGATCGATATTCGGCGTCTTCACCGCCGTGTCGCCGTAGCAACCGAGGATCGGCTTGAGATCGTCGACGCAGATCAACAGCACGTTCGGCTTGACGGGCTCGGCCGCCGCCGCGACGGCCGCAACCATCGATGGAAACAACAGCGCCGCAACGGCGACGAAATATTTACGAAAATGCATGACGCGAACCTCGGGGAAATTCGAAGCGACGGCTCTAGTCTTGGCAGAGTTTGCGGCCGCCGGCAATCGTTGATCGGCCGGTTTCTCTTGCATCGGGCCGCGCCGTCACGTATAAGCAATATTTGATTGATCCCGCCTGCTCGCTCGCCTGCCCATCCTGCAATATCGACTCCTTCCTCGGGAGCCCCCGCCATGTTGAGTTTGCCTTACGCCGCGGCCGCGCGTCCCGCGCTTTGCGACGGTGTTTCGCGCCGCGATTTTCTCCGCCTCGGCAGCCTCGGGCTCGGCGGGCTTTCGCTCGCCCAGCTTCTCGAAACCGAAGCCCGCGCCGGCACGCGCGACGCGCGCAAGGCCGTGATCATGATCTACTTGGTCGGCGGCCCGCCGCACCAAGATATGTTCGATCTGAAGCCGAACGCTCCGGCGGAGATCGCCGGCCCGCACCGCCCGATCGCCACGAACGTCTCCGGCGTTGAAATCTGCGAACTCTTTCCGCAGTTGGCGGCGCGGATGGACAAGCTCGCCGTGATTCGCTCGATCGTCGACGCGCAAGCCGGTCACGACGCCCATCAATGCTTCACCGGTCGGAAGCCGGGGCGCGACGCGCCGGCCGGCGGCTGGCCGCAATTCGGCTCGATCGTCGCCAAGCAGCAAGGGCAGGCCGTGCGCGGCGTGCCGCCGTTTGCGAGCCTCTGCTATACGTGCACGCACGGACCGTACAACGAGCCCGGCCCCGGCTTCTTGGGCATCGGCCAATCGCCGCTGAGTCCACTGGCTTCGAACCGCGAAGATATGCTGCTTCAAGGCATTACGCCCGAGCGCTTGAACGATCGCCGCGCGCTGTTGGCGAGCGTCGACAAGATTCGTCGCGAGATGGACCACACCGGCAAGATGGCCGGCATGGACGCCTTCGTCGGGCAGGCGATCGACCTGCTGACTTCGTCTAAAGTGGTCGACGCGCTCGACCTCTCGAAGGAAGACCCGCGCACCGTGGCTCGCTACGGCACGGGAGATACGAAGACGCACATGGACGGCAACGGCGCCCCGCGCGTGCCGCAAAGCCTGCTCTTGGCGCGGCGCTTGGTCGAGGCCGGCTGCCGCGTGGTCACCGTCAATTACAGCAAGTGGGACTGGCACGGCGGCTCGTACAACACGATTTTCAACCGCGAACGCGAAGACTTCCCACCGTTCGATCAGGCCGTGTCGGCGTTGGTCGACGACCTGCACGAGCGCGGCTTGGCCGACGACGTGACGGTGCTCGCCTGGGGCGAATTCGGCCGAACGCCGATCATCAGCAAGCAAGTCGGCCGCGACCATTGGCCGCGCGTGTCGTGCGCCTTAATGGCCGGCGGCGGCATGCGCACCGGCCAAGTGATCGGCGCCACCGATCGACTCGGCGGCGAAGCGGTCGACCGACCGGTGACGTTCGGCGAAGTGTTCGCCACGCTCTACCGCAACCTCGGCATCGACCATCGCACGACGATGCTCAACGATTTGCACGGCCGGCCGCAGCACTTGCTCGACGGCAATCCGGAGCCGATCCGCGAGCTGGTCGGCTAAGCTTCGAATGCCTGTAGGGAACGCCCTCTGCGGCGTTCCCTACAGATTAGGCGCGGCGCGACTTCTTCAACTTCAATTGCGGCGTCATCGCCGGGCGCTTCGCGCGCGAGCTGCTATGTTCGGCGGCTCCGCGGCTGGAGACGGCCGTCGAGCCCGACGTCGAACGCATCACGAGCCGTTGCGACGGCTTCACGGTCTTGGCCGTTTTGCTCGGCGCGGCGGCCGGTTCTGCGACGCTCTTCGCGCTTTTGCCTTTCGCGGCCTTCGTCGCAGCCGGCTTGGCAGCGGCGGCTGCTTTCGCGGGCGCTTTCTTCTTACCCGTCGCCTTCGCGGTCGGCTTCTCGGGCGCGACCGACGTTTGCTTCACCAGCTTCACCGACGCCGCGCGCTTCCGAGCGGGCTCAGGCTTCTCGTCGTCGTCGGCCGCCGGAGCGGCTTTCGGGGCGTCGACTCCTTCGACTTCGAGCTGAACGTTGGCTTCGGGATTGCCGTTCCAACTGTGGTTGGTATTCGCGGCGTCGTTGGCTTCGCGATAACGGAAGAAACAGGACTCGGCGGCCCGATTCACTTGCGCGGTGCGCGTGACGACCAGCAGATTACCGGTGGCCATGCCCCCTCCGCCGTCGACCTGGCGAGGGGCGTCGGAGACGAACGCGAAGCGGTCTCCTTCTTTCAACAAACCGACCTTATGCAACTTAAACATCAGACGTTACGACCCTGCACGAAAATAGAATCTTTGCGAATCTCCTAGGGTACCTGAGAACGATGCCCGGAACAATGTGCGGCGACCCAATATGCGGGCTTTACGTCGCAAAAGACTCTACAGAATTTGACGCTGCCGGCGTCGCTCGCTACTCTGCCGACATCCTGCCTTTGCATCCTCTCGCCCCGTGAGTCGCACCATGCCTGCTCGAACACCGCACTTCGTATCGCGTCGTCAGTTCCTTCAAGTCGGTTCCGCGGCCGCCGCGGCGCTCACAGTGCCCGGCCTGCGCTCGGCGCACGCTCGCTTCAACTCGGCCGCCGGCAAACTACGCACGGCGCACGTCGGCGTCGGCGGCATGGGCGGGGCCGATCTCAAAAGCATTTCGACGCATGCGTCGGTCGAAGTGGCGGCGCTCTGCGACGTCGACGCCGATCGGCTCGCCGCGGCGCTCAAGCTACACCCGGGCGCGCAAACGTTTCGCGACTACCGCGAGATGATCTCCGCGCTCGGCGACAAGGTCGATGCCGTCGTGGTTTCTACGCCCGACCATACGCACGCGCCCGCGGCGCACGCGGCGATGCAGGCCGGCAAGCCTGTCTACTGCCAGAAGCCGCTCACGCACGAAGTCTTTGAGGCCCGCACGCTGCGCGAACTGGCCGAGAAAAAAGGTCTCGTCACGCAGATGGGGATCCAAGTCCATTCGTCGGCCATTTACCGCCGCGCCGTGCAGATGATTCAATCCGGCGTCATCGGCCCGGTAAGCGAAGTGCATGCTTGGTCGAATAAGAATTGGGGCTACGACGGCGGGGCCTTCACCAAGACCGAAGCGCCGCCGAAAACGCTCGAATGGAACCTCTGGCTCGGCACGGCCGCCGACCGGCCGTATTCGCCCGGCGTGTATCACCCCGGCCAATGGCGCAAACTGATCGACTTCGGCACCGGCACGCTCGGCGACATGGGCGTGCATATCTTCGACACGCCGTACGCCGCGCTGGAACTGACGTTCCCGAAGTGGGCCGAAACCACGTGCCGCACGCCGACCGGCGTCGGGCACCCGGAGAAGAACGTCGTCGAGTACGAGTTTCCCAAGACGAAGTACACGGCCGAGTCGCTCAAATGGAAGTGGTACGACGGCGCGCTGACGCCGACGACCGCCGCCGAACTGCAACTCCCGGCAAGCGCCGGCTTGCCTGCCGATTTCAAGCTGCCGGGCCAAGCCTCGCTCTTCGTCGGCGCGGAAGGGGTGATGCTGCTGCCGCACGTCGCCGAGCCGACGCTCTTCCCGGAGAAGAAGTTCGCCGACTACAAACGGCCCGAAGTCGAAGCCGGCAATCATTACCACGAATTCGTCGACGCCTGCCTCGGCAACGCCAAGACGAGCGCGAGCTTCGCCTACGCGGGCCCGCTCACCGAAGCGCTGCTCCTGGGCGTGGTCGCCAACCGCTTCCCGGACACGAAGCTCGAGTGGGACGCGGCCGCGCTGCGGGTGACGAACGTCGCCGAAGCGAACAAGCTGCTCCGCAGCGAGTACCGGAAGTTTTGAGCCCTCGCCCTCCGGGCGAGGGCGGGGAGCGGTAGCTCGCCGGGTGAGGGTGACACGGAGTCAATGCTTGGCGACGAGGTTCAATCGACGCGGGCTCGACGTTAGTTCGATCAGCTTTGCTAAACGTAAAGCGGCGTCACCCTCATCCGGCCTAACGGCCACCTTCTCCCGGCGGGAGAAGGTCAACTACTTCAGCGATTTCAAGAACGCCAGCAAGTCGAGCAGTTCGACCGGCGAGAGCGTGCTCGCCAGGCCTTCGGGCATGCTGCTTTGCTTGAGCTTGTTGCGCTCTTCGATGCTGGAGACCGGAATCGTCCGCTTTTCTTTGCCGTCGAAGATCACCAGCGTCTCCGGCGTTTCGCTGACGACGAGGCCCGAGATCGTTCGGCCGTCGTCGGTGATGATTTGCGTCGACAGATACTTCGGTTCGATCTCGGCGTTCGGGTCGATGATCGATTCCAAAATCTTAAACGGCTTGAGCCGCGTGCCGACCTTCATCATGTCGGGACCGAACTCGGCACCCTCGTTGAAGACCTTATGACAGGCGGTGCAGCTACGACGGAAGACGA
>CAZWDN010000382.1:0-4880 GCA_964633125.1 uncultured Pirellula sp.
AGGAAATCGGATTGGTTACCGACCCGTCGACGCCGCTACCGGCCGGCCGTGTTTCATGAAGACACGGAAAGCCGCTCGCTTCGTAAGACCGCTTGAGAGACTCCATCCCTTACGGCGTGCCTAGCCCGAAGGTCGGTGCCGAGCATGCGCGTTACCTCGGGACCGGGTGTTCCGACCGGTGGTTCCCTTCCTCACGCGACAGCGTCCTAGAGCACCTTCCTCCGCAGACGAACGCTTCGACGTACCGCACAAGGCAGCAGAGATCGAATGCGATTTGTTACGCCCAGTATCCCAAAGGTGCCGGCCCGAAATCCAGGCGATTTTTGGCCGGCTGGAAATTCGGCCGTTACACAGGGCAGCGAATTCGGGGCTGAACCGATCGCGAGCTTATCCCCGTCCCACATACGGCATGCCGGTCGCCATCACGGTCATCGTCAGCACGTTCGCATCCAGCGGCAGGCTCGCCATATACACCACCGCGCGGGCTACGTGCTCGACCGACATCGTCGGCTCGGGCGCGGTACGACCGTCGGCCTGTAATACGCCCTCTTTCATCCGCGCGGTAAGATCGGTGGCGGCGTTGCCGATGTCGATCTGGCCGACGGCGATGTCGAAGGCCCTGCCGTCGAGCGCCGCGGATTTCGTCAGCCCTTCGACGGCATGCTTCGTCGCCGTGTAAGGGGCCGAGTTCGGGCGCGGCACGTGGGCCGAGATGCTGCCGTTGTTGATGATGCGGCCGCCGCGCGGGCTTTGCGCCTTCATCACGCGGAAGGCCTCGCGGACGCACCAAAACGCGCCGGTGAGATTCACGTCGACGACGCGCCGCCATTGGTCGTCGGTGAGTTGGTCGAGCGGGAGCGGCGGCGCGCCGATGCCCGCGTTGTTGAAGAGCACGTCGACGCGGCCGAACGCGGCGACCGTGCGATCGAAGAGCGCGCGCACCGCCGCGGAGTCGCCGACGTCGGCGGGGCAGAGCAGGGTGCGCGGCACGGTCGACGACGATGCCGCGGCCAGCGCGGCGGTTTCCGCCAAGGCCTCGGTGCGGCGGCCGACCAGCGCGACGGCGTAGCCTTCGTTCAGTAAGGCCAACGCCACGGCGCGGCCGATGCCGGAGCCTGCACCGGTGACGATGGCGGATTTCGTATTCATGACGGGCGTTCCTCGGGATGCGCGAACCGCAATTGGCGGAGTTGTGCGAGCAGGTTGAGAGATGTCGTCGCCGTTGGCCGACGCATCGCGGCTTCATTGTCTCGATGGAATGACGATTGCCAAGCAAGCGTGTTCCGACGGGCCGAGGAGACTTTGCGTACCACCGCGACCAGGAGGGGTGTGCCGCTTGGTGCCGGCCCGAGAGGCGGCGATATCGACGCTCCGGCGAAGGAACTTCGCGTTTTGCGCCGGTCGGGGCGAACAATTGTCGGTGCCGGCACGCGAATCGGGTTTTCCGCCGAAACGCCGCCTCATGCCGGGTGGTGAGATATGAGATAATCGAGCAAGAATCCGGCCGTCGGCGGAACTTTTGTCGCCGCAGCGGGGTAGAACGACGTAGTCCGGCAGAAACTTCCCCCGTTGCCTTCGTTTCACCCAACATGTCTCTCCATCACGCTATGCCTTACGGGGCCACCCGTTGCCATCTTACCTTCGTCGCGATTTTGGCGGCGGGCCTGTTCATTTGGTCGAGCACGCGCGGACGCGACGTCGCGGCTCAAGCTGCCGCGGAAGAGCCGCCGGCCGTGCGACAAGCACCACAAGTGCTCAAGCCCGGCGACCACGGCGTCGGCCGGCAGACGGGCGACGCGAGCTTTGCGGATTTGACCGGACGTAAGCACCAACTCTCCGCGCTCTGCAAGGAGCGGATCGTCGTCGTCGCGGCGACCGGCACCTCGTGCCCCTTGAGCAAAAAGTACCTGCCGTCGCTGGTCGACTTAGCGCAAGAGTTCGCCGGGAAGAATGTGCGCTGGCTGTTGGTGAACGCGACGAAGACCGACGACGTCGCCGCGATGCAGGCCGACTTCGCGCGGTTCGCGGAGTTTGCGAAAGACGACGCCGTGATCTACGTGCATGATGCGACGGGAAGCCTTGCCGCGGCGGCGGGCCTGCGGACGACGACCGACGTCGCCGTGCTCGACGGCGCCCGCACGGTGCTCTATCGCGGTGCGGTCGACGATCAATACGGGTTCGGCTACGCGAAAGACGCGCCGCAGCAGCGGTATCTGGCCGCCGCGCTCACGGGCGTGTTGGCGGGGGGGCGACCGACCGTCGCGGCGACCGATGCGCCGGGCTGCGCATTGGCGACGGTCGCGGTCGCGACGAATGCCGGCGCCGCGACCGCCACGTACCACAACCGCATCTCGCGCATCATGCAGAATAATTGTTTGGAGTGTCATCGTTCGGGGGGCTCGGCGCCGTTCTCGCTCGCCACGTACGAAGAGGTCGACGACCACGCGCCGATGATTCGCCAAGTGGTCGAGCGCGGCGTGATGCCGCCATGGTTCGCGGCGAAGTCGTCGGCGGTGAAGCATGCCGGTTGGTCGAACGACCGTACGCTGTCGGCGGCCGATAAGGCCGATCTGCTCGCGTGGATTGACGGCAAACGTCCGCGCGGCGACGCAGCCGACGCGCCACGACCAATCGCCTTCACGGACGAGTGGACCATCGGCAAGCCCGACGCCGTGTTCGGCTTCGCGAAGCCCGAGAAGATCAAGGCGACCGGCACGATGCCGTATCAGGTCGTCGGCGTCGACACCGATCTCGCGGAAGACAAATGGGTGCAGGCCGTGGAAGTGCGGCCGGGAAATCGGGCGGTCGTGCATCATGTGCTGGTGTTTGCCTTGGGGCCGGGCGACTCGCTCGCGGGCGGCGAGCGCCAAGAGGGACGCGAGGGATATTGGGCGATTTACGTGCCGGGCAACAGCGCGGTCGTTTACCCCGAGGGATTTGCGAAGCGCTTGCCGAAGGGGGCTCGGTTGCGTTTTCAAATGCACTACACGCCGATCGGAACCGAGACGGAAGATCGCACCGAGATCGGCTTTATCTATGCGAAGGAGCCGCCGAAGCATGAAGTGCGCGTCGCCGGCATCGTGAACGCGCGATTGAACATTCCGCCGCACGCCGCCGACCATCGTGAAGAGGCCCGGCTGCGATTACCGTTCGACGCCGTGATCATGGCGTTCTTGCCGCACATGCATCTGCGAGGCAAAGCGTGCCGCTATGAAGCGACGACCGCCGGCGGCGAGCAACTGCTGCTCGATATTCCGCGCTACGATTTCAATTGGCAACTTTCCTATCGCCTGACGGAACCGCTCTCGCTCCGGCGCGGCGACGTGCTCAGCTTCACCGCTTGGTTCGATAACAGCGCAGCGAATCCCGCTAATCCCGACCCGACGAAGACCGTGCGCTGGGGACCGCAGACGTACGACGAAATGCACCTCGGCTACGTCGAGTACTACGTGCCGGGCGCCAAGCCGGGGGAGGCTTCGCCGGAATCGCCGAGCGACGAAGGGCGTCCGCTCAGTCGACTAGCGCAACTGGCGGCGACGGCGGCCGGCGGCATTTTCGATCGTTTCGACACGGACGGCGACAATACGGTTTCGCAAGAAGAACTGCAGGCCGGCTTGGAGAAGTTGCCGCGCTTGAAAGAGTTGGCAAAGCGTCCCGGCGTCGTTTTTAAACGGGGCGATCGGAACGCCGACGGCAAGATCGATCGCGAGGAGTTTGAACAACTCCGCCAAGCGGTCGCGGCCGACCGGTAAGCTGGAGCGAGGCATCGGGGCGGAGCAGGGGAACCTGCATTCATTTGCGTCGCGGCTGATGCGTGGGGGGGATGTGCGACGCATCGGCACGTTCATGCGGCGGGTCGCCACCGATTGCCCAAATAATGCCCCGTCCGCGGGCGTCCTAGCCGTGTAAGAAACGTACGCACGTTTCTACAATGGAGGCAAGCGGACGGCATCGCAACCGTCTGCGGTTTGCCTCCACCTCGAGGGTGGCGTCTCCCACGGAAGCTTTTCTGATGCCGGCATTGTCTAGCGGCCGCGGTTTACGCGGCGCGTCGTTCGTTTACGTTTCCGTCTTCGCGGGGTTGCTCGCCGAGGGCATGGCGGCTTCGGCCGCCGAGCCGACCGCGCCGCAACGGAAGCCGCGCGCACAGGCGGAGTTTTTTGAAACGCACATTCGTCCGGTGCTCGTCGAACAGTGCGTCTCATGCCACGGCCCGCAGAAGCAAGAGTCGGGCCTGCGGCTTGATTCGCGCGAGGCGCTCTTTAAGGGAGGCGCCGAAGGTGCGGCGGTCGTGCCGGGCCGGCCGGAAGAGAGCCTGCTGATCGAAGCGCTCCGCCACGAAGGGCTGGAGATGCCGCCGGAGCAGAAGCTCGACGACGCCGTGATCGCCGACTTTGAAACTTGGGTGCGCGGCGGCGCGTTTTGGCCGGCGGGCGATCGGCCCGTCGCGGCGGCGCTCGGCGACCAAGCGGCGCTGTTTGCGCAAGCGAAAACGCATTGGGCCTTTCAACCGGTGCGGAAGCCCGAACCGCCGGCGGTGCGCAACGCCGCCTGGGCGCGCACGCCGATCGACCGCTTCATCCTCGCGAAGTTGGAGGCGAATGGTTTGCAGCCGTCGCGCGAAGCGGATCCGGCCGTGCTTTGCCGGCGCGTGTATTTCGACTTGGTCGGTCTGCCGCCGTCGCCGGAAGAGGTCGATGCCTTTGTGAAGGCGTACTCCGGCACGCGCGAAGCCCGGGAGCAAGCGTACGAGGCGCTTCTCGATAAGCTACTGGCGTCGCCGCATTACGGCGAGCGCTGGGGTCGCCATTGGCTCGACGTCGCGCGCTACGCCGACACGCGCGACTTCATCGCCGCCGGCATCGACCGACGCTATCCGT
>CAZWDN010000383.1:0-4859 GCA_964633125.1 uncultured Pirellula sp.
TCGACAAGGAGCACGGCAACCCGATCAAGCTCAAGACGCCGCCGACGCAATTCGCGAACGTCGGCAAGGTGCTCAAGTCGCATTGGAAGTTCCGCAACTACGGTGAATGCGGGCTTCCCGTCAGCGACCTCTTGCCGCACACCGCCACGTGCGCCGACGACCTGTGCGTCGTGCGCTCGATGACGTCGAATTTTTCCGAACATACGTTCGCCAACTACTTCCTCCATTCGGGCAGCGGACTTCAAGGCCGGCCAAGCATGGGAGCTTGGACGACCTACGGCCTCGGCAGCGAATGTCGCGATCTGCCCGGCTTCATCGTGCTCAACGGCGGCCTGATCCCGCCCGGCGGGCTCGATACGTTCGGCTCCGGCTTCTTGCCCGCCGCTTATCAAGGTTCGGTCTTCAAAGCCGGCAAAACCGGCGTGGCCGACATCCAACCCTTGGAGCAGAGCGCCGCATTGCAGCAAAATAAGTTGAAGCTGATCGACCGGCTCGACCGTGCGAACCTCGAGCGGCGCGCACCCGACGATGCGTTGGAGTCGGCCGTCGCCAACTACGAATTGGCGTATCGAATGCAGCAGACGGTGCCCGACGTGATGGATCTGACGAAGGAGTCGGCCGCGACGCGCAAGCTCTACGGCCTCGACGCCGAGTACGAACCGACGCGCATTTTCGGTTCGATGTGCCTTTCGGCGCGGCGGCTCGTCGAACAAGGGGTGCGATTCATCGAAGTCACCTGTCCCAGCGTCGGCACCGACCGTTGGGATCAGCACGGCGGACTTAAGGAAGGGCACGAGCGCAATTGCCGCGCGGTCGATCAACCGACCGCGGGGCTATTGAAAGACCTTAAGAGCCGCGGACTGCTCGACGAAACGCTCGTCATTTGGGGCGGAGAGTTCGGCCGCACGCCGATGGCGCAGGGCACCGACGGTCGCGATCACAACCCGTTCGGCTTCACCATGTGGCTCGCAGGCGGCGGAGTGCGCGGCGGCACGACTTACGGTAAGACCGACGAATGGGGCTACTTCGCCGTCGAGAACAAGGTCGAAATCCACGATCTTCATGCGACGATGTTGCACCTGCTCGGCGTCGATCACACCAAGCTGACGTACCGTTTCGGCGGCCGCGATTTCCGTCTGACCGACGTGTTCGGCGAGGTCCTGCACGAGATTCTCGCCTAATCGACGATCCCGCGCACGGTCGTTTCCTGGTTGCGATACGACATGCGGCAACGCATACTACGGCGATCGATTGGTCCCCAATCTCAAACTTCATCGCATCCGTACTCCCGTTTAGAAGGTTGCATCATGTCGGCCCTGCGTTTTTGTCGTTGTTTGTCGGTCATGCTCGGATTGATGGTCGGAATGCAGGATTCGCTGCGCGCGGCCGACGAGAAGCCGGCCGCGAAGCCGAATACCAACGGGAAAACCGCAGGGAAGTCCGCCAAGTCGGGCGCTAAGTCCGAGGCGAAGCCCGCGGCCAAGAAGCCGGTGAAGGTGAGCCGCGAATACGTCAGCGGCAAGAAGTGGGACGAACCTAAGATCGTGACGCCGGGCACTTCCGGCGCTCCGCCGTCGGACGCCGTCGTCCTTTTCGACGGAGAAAACCTCGCCAAGGAATTCAACGGCGGCGACGGCTGGATCGTCTCCGACGGCGCCGTTACGGTCGGCGGGAAGGGTGGAGTCGAATCTCGCCGCAAGTTCGGCAGTTGCCAACTCCACATCGAATGGGCGACGCCGAAGGAAGTAAAAGGGGAAGGGCAGGGGCGCGGCAACAGCGGCGTCTACCTGATGGGAATCTACGAAGTGCAGATTCTCGACTCCTACGAAAACAAGACCTACTTCGACGGACAAGCCGCGTCGATCTACAAGCAGCGTCCGCCGCTGGTGAATGCCTGCCGAAAGCCGGGAGAATGGCAGACCTACGACATTATCTTCACGGCGCCGGTGTTCGACGCCGACGGGAAACTGAAGTCGCCGGCCTACGTCACGGTGCTCCACAACGGCGTGCTCGTCCAGGATCACTTCGAGCTCGAAGGGGGGACGTTTTACGATCGTCCGCCGGCGTACACGAAGCACGCCGAGAAGCTGCCGTTCTCGTTGCAGAACCACGGCAACCCGACGCGATTCCGCAATATTTGGATTCGCGAACTATAGGGCGGCGGGCTTTGTGAACGGCTCGCGACGGGTGATTGCCGCGGCGCGATAAATTTCGAAAAGTTCCGCAGCGCCGTGATCGCGTTCCGCCGCGGCGAGCGCTTGCGCACGCCCGGCGTCGCCGAGGCGGCTGCGCAACGGTTCGTCGAGCAGCAGTTGGTGAATCTCTCGCGTCAGCGCGCCGGGATCATGCGGCGCGGCGAAGAGTCCGTCGATCTCCGTGCGAACCTGCTCGCGCCGGATCGGCGTGTCGACACAAACGACGGGTACGCCGGAGTGCTGCGCTTCGGCAATTCCGCGCGATGGCCCGTCGGCGACGGCCGCATCGACGTAGACGGTGAACTGCCCGATCAACTCCGCGGCATCCAGTCGGGCGCCGGGGAAGACCGTGAGATCGGTCATGCGCATGCGCTCGCAGAACGTGCGAACCTCGGCGGCGGCGGGACCGTCGCCGCAGATCACGAAGCGTAAGTCGTCATGCGCCAGGCGGAGCAGTGCCGCGGCAAAGAGGAAGTCGCGAATGCTCTTCGACGACGTGAAACGGCTCGCCGTGCCGATCAGCCGCACGTTCGCGGGAAGGTCGAGTCGGCGCAGCACTTCTCCGCGCTCGCCGAGGGGGGGGGGCTTGACGACCGGATCGGCGACCGTGCGCCCCTGCGACGCGAGTCGGTGGTCGCCATATGCCGCGAGCGTCTGCGCCAAGAGCGCCGCGGAAGGAGAAACAATCGCCGCGGCGTGACGCAACACGAAACGCCCCAATTGCCGTCGCCCCCAAGTGAGCCGCGGCGGCGGGTTGCGCAGAGCGCAGACGTAGGCGATCCCCTCGTAGGCGAGAATCGGGCCGACGTGATTCAGGCTCCATTCGTCCCACAAATGTGCCACGTCGGGCCGTACGGCGATCGCGGCCTTTGCGAGCCGCAGCGCCGTGGCCGCCGAGGCAGGTTCCCGTTTGCCGAAGATGCGCGGGCGAACGCCGGCGGTTGCAAATTCGTCGTTCATAAGGCCGTCGGTCGCCGCAAAAACGCGCGAAGCGACCCCTTCGCGGCCCGCGGCGTTCGCCACGTCGAGGAGTGCGCGCTGCGTTCCCCAAGGTTGTAGCGAGTTGACGATATGGACGACCTGTAGCGAGCTCATGGCGTCGCCTCGCGTGCGGGGCGCCGCGCGATCGAGCCGAGAATCGATTCGTAGTCGTCGACCATGGTCGATAATGAATGCGTCCGCTGAACTCCGGCTCGCGCCGCGGCTCCCAGTCGCTGCGCGAATGGAGCGTCGTCGAGAAGGCGCAGTATGGCCTGGGCGAGGGCCGCGTCGTCGAGCTTCTCGAACAGAATCGCTTCCTTATCGGCCGTGACGAAGTCGCGCGCCGTCGTCGTGTCGGCGGCCACGATCGGCAGGCCGAACGAAGCGGCTTCCAGAATGCCGAGCCCGATGCCGTCTTCCAGCGCCGGGCAAATGGCGATGTCGGCGGCGCGCAAGGCGTCTTCGACGTCGTCGAACGCTCCCGTAAGTCGCACGCAGGAGGCCAGGCCGAGTTCGATCGCCTTTTCGCGTAAATAGCCGGCGTCCGGACCTTCGCCGACGAGCCAGAGCATGACGCGCCGTCCGCTTTCGGCGATTCGTCGCCAGGCGGCGAGTAGGGTGTCGAGTCCTTTGCCGAGCCGCAATCGCCCGACGTAGACGACCAGCGGTTGCAACGGTTCAAGAGCCAACGCCGGATCGACCGAGGCCAAGTTGCGGCGCGCTTCTTGGCGTTGTGAAAGGTCGGTCGCGCTGCGCTGCGGAATACCGAGCGTCACGGGACGAATGCGCGCCCGGGCATAGCCGGCGGCCGTAAGTTCGCGTTGCAAGAGGGGCGTCAGTGCGAGAAACGCGTCGGCCCCGAAGCACGCTTGCTTGATGCGCCGTCCGCCCCGTTGTTCGATTTGCAAATGGCAATCGCCGGAAACGCCGGGGCGCTCCGGCTGCAAAGCGACGACGGGGCCGCCGCGACGTCGCTCCCCGAGCAACGTGACGGCGTCGGTCAGCATGCCGGACACGACCGCAACGTCGGTTTGTGATCGCACCGCGCGACAGGCCGCCGCCAAGCGCCGCGCGTAGCGGGCTTCGCCCCAGCAACCGCCGCCGGGAGGTTCGATGCGGCAAACCCGCACGCCGGAGTAGTCGGTCTCTTCCGGCCAGTCGGCGTGCCAACGGGGCGTCACCACCGTCGCCTTGTGGCCGCGACGGACCCATTCGCCGAGGAGTCGGATCGACATGTTCTCCAATCCGCCGGTCAGCGGACGAAAACGGCGCGTCACAAACAGCAAGCGAAGCGCAGTCACGAGCTTTTTCCGGCGGCGATTTCATGCGGTTCCAAGGCCGCGATGAACGGAAGGTTACGATAATGATCGTTGTAATCCAGTCCGTAGCCGACCACGAATTCGTCGGGGATTTCAAACGCGCAGTAATCCGGCTCGCGCGTCATTTCCTGTCGCCCCCGTTTGCGGAGCAGCACGGCCGAACGCAGCGACTTGGGGCCGAGCCCCTGCATCTTGCCGAGCAGTTCGAAGAGCGTGTGGCCGGTGTCGAAGATGTCGTCGACGACGAGGACGTCGCAGCCGGAAAGGTCGGGAAGCAGGTCGGCGTTGATCAGGAGTTCGCCGCGGACCGTCGTCGCGCCGCGATAGCTCTTGGCCTGGACGACGCTCACGCGCAACGGCATAT
>CAZWDN010000384.1:0-4842 GCA_964633125.1 uncultured Pirellula sp.
TTTCCGCGATGGTCTTCACCATGAAGTTCGGGCCGTTGCCGATATAGGTGTTGGCCCCCATGAATACGGCCCCGAGGCTGATCGCGGTCAGCAGCTTGGCCGTCTCTTCGGTCAGTTGAGCTGGATCGATCTTCGCCATTTCGTAGAACACTAGGTACGTCGGGGCGTTATCGAGCACGCTGGAAAGCGACCCGGTGGCCCAGAAGTATTGCCAAGCGTTCTTGACGGGAAGTTCGCTGCCCCGCACGTCGAGAATCTGCAAGGCGGGTTGCATGCAAATGAAGATGCCGATGAAGAGCGCGGCGACCTCGATGATGGCGCCGTAGTTGAAGCCGTTCGCGTCGCGCGTGCGCTGCGAACCGAAGGCCAGCGAGATCGCCACCAAGCCGAGTTGCACGGCTTCGCGCAAGAACAACCACGGGTACCATCCCGGATCGGTCTCGTTCGCAAACAGCGGCTTCGTCGGGCTCAAAAGCGCCGCCGCAAGGACGACGCCGACCAAGAGCGGCACGTTCGGCCAAAGTCCTTCGAACTTGAGGCCTCGGACCTGCGTTTCGTCGCGCTTGATATCGCTACGAGATTCCTTGGGGTAGGCGATCAGCGTGTCCCAAAGGAAGTAAATCGCCAGGAGCGCGCCGTTCACCAAGGCCCACTGTTTCCAAAGGCCGAGCGTCCAGAGGAAGTCGACTCCTTGGAGGTAGCCGAGAAAGAGCGGCGGATCGCCGATCGGCAGCAAACAGCCGCCGCAGTTGCAGATGATGAAGATGAAGAAGACGACGGTGTGGGCGACGTGCTTGCGTTCCTTGTTCGTTTCCAGGACCAGGCGAATCAGCAGCATGGCCGCGCCGGTCGTGCCGATGAAGCTTGCCAAGAGTCCGCCGACGGCGAGAAACGCCGTATTCGTGGCGGGATGCGCCGGAAGATCGCCGCTGATGCGAATGCCGCCGCAGATCGTGTAGAGGGCGAACAGCAAGATGATAAACGGTACGAAGTCGTTGAAGATCGAGTTTTGGATGATCACCCACGGCAGCGCGCCGGCGCTGGTCGGTTCGATCACCGCATGGCCGAGGAAGTGACGCTCGAGCGGATGATGGTAGGCGAACGCGTAGTAAGCGAGCGTCAGCAAACCGAGTCCGCCGGCGACGAATAATTTGTTGGTATTGTTTTCCCAAAAGTGTTCGGTCTTATGCGAAAGCGGAAAGATGGCGATCGCTCCGAGTAGCAGACAGAACGGCAACACCATGAAGTACTCGGGATGCGCGGCGTTCTTGTCGCCGTGGTCCGGATTGGCGTCGAAATGCCCCGCGTCGGTCTTGGCGCCGGTGCCGGGCGCGTCGGCCGTGTGATCGCCGGCGGCGTGATGCACGCCGTTGGTCATTTCGGTGCCGGTCTGCGGCCAGTGCATGGCCGCGGCGACGCCGTAGAGCAATAAGATGCCGACCAGTCCCGCAATCACTCCCTTGCTCGAACCTCCCGCCGCCGCGCCTCCTTGCGAACCGCCGTGATGTTCCGACATGTGTTGTGTGGCCCTTTTGCTTCCAGTGTTGTCGACGGTAGTTCACCGCGTGGCCGCGGCGGCTAAGCCTGATACGGGAGACGATTTCGAAACTCGAACTCCAAGAACCCGAGTAAACCGCGATTGTGTCCTGCCCCGGGCGTTTCGCAAGCCCCTGACCCGGGATTCGCACGTCTGATAAGATCGACCGGCGGTTTTCTTGACGCAGAACTCCCCGCTCGCCCGCCGCGCGGCAACCATTAAGACGAAATTAATGAGCGAAGTTTGGTTACATGCGAACCGGCGATTGTTCGTCGGGCCCATCATGGTCGCATCGTTCGTTGCCGGTGTATCGGCGATGCGTGCGGCGGTGGCGACTTCCGGCCTCGGCTGGTGGATCGCCGCTGGGGCGGCCTTGGCCTTGGCGGTTGTGCTTGTCGTGTGGTCACGCCGGCCACGCCTGGCTTTTGACGGTCGCAACCTGCTGCTCTACATTCGCAACGGCTCGGCCATCCGCGTGCCGATCGACCTCGTCGAAGCGTTCCTCATGGGCAAAGGCCCGACGTACCTCACCGGCAAAGACGACTATAAGACCGAAGCCCGAACGCTGATCATTCGCATTGCCGAACGGGCCGAAGAATTTGCCAAGCTCGAGACGAACGTCCGGCTGGCCGCCTGGTGCGGGCACTATGTAACGCTGCGCGGCACTTGGACCGAACCGCTCGATATCGACTTGGTTAATCGGCTCAATCAGCGACTGTACGATGCCCAGCAGAAGCTAAAAAACTCTCCGACTCCCCTCGCCCCTTGTGGGAGAGGGGCCGGGGGTGAGGTGTGACGTCGTCGACGACCCGACTATTGGTCAGCGTGCGCGACGCCGAAGAAGCCCGCACAGCGCTCGAGGAAGGCGTCGACCTCATCGATCTGAAGGAGCCGAACGTCGGCGCGCTGGGACGCGTTTCCGACGCGATCGCCGCGGAAGTTGCGGCGCTGGTTGCGGGTCGGGCCCCGCTCAGTATGGCGCTCGGCGAGCTCGCCGATTACTTCCCCACCGATCAGGCTCTCGCCCCGGTTCGCGCGTTGGGCGCCATCCCGAACGGCGTCGGCTTCGTGAAGTTGGGCCTCGCCGGTTGCGGCCCGCGGCGCCATTGGGCACGCGGCTGGCAACTGCTCGCTCGGCAGTTTCCGCCCGGCGTCGAGCGCGTGTTCGTCGTCTATGCCGATCATGCGGAAGCCGCCTCGCCCGCGAGCGAGCAAGTGATTGACGAGGCCTCGCGTGCCGAAGCGCGCGCGGTCCTAGTCGACACGGCGACCAAGGACGGCCGCGGTCTGTTCGACTTTTGGGACGCGGACGCCCTACGCCGTTTTGCGGCCAAAGTGCGGCAACGCGGCATGCTCGCCGTCGTTGGCGGCGGCTTAACGCTCGACACCATCCCGCAAGTCGCGGCCGCCGGAGTCGACTACGTCGCCGTACGCGGCGCCGCCTGCGAAGGTCCGCGCACCGGCCGGGTCGACGCCGCTCGCATCCGCGCCATCCGACGCATCCTGAGTTAGATCAGTCGGCGCCGCGAGGCGTCGGCCTTTCGGCCGGTTTTGTCCCCTTCGCGTCCGGCAGGAAGCGCTTCCGCATGATGTCGGCGGCCGCTTTACCGAGCGCCTCGCGAAAGCCGTTCATCGTGCGCTCGGCCGTGCGGTCGCGCGCGGCGCTCGGCTTCATCCCTTCCCGCATCAGCAGTGTCGGACCGGCGGTGCGCCGGCCGCGATCGTCGAGTACGTACCAAGTCGTCATGCTCGCCAACTGCGTTTGTAGAAAGTCGTCGCGATGCACGGTCGGCAGCGCCGCGAATTGTCGCGCGCGTTGCAAGAAGAGTTCGCCGAGCAATTGATACCAGCGGGCCTCGAAGCGCCGCTTCGTCGTCTGGTCGAGCGATTGTTGAAACGGCGCCCAATCGTAGCCCGTCGACATGTCTTGTTCGAGCATCCAAGCCGCGCGGCGACGCAAGGTCGGCGACTCGCGCTCGTCGGCGTCGTCGACCTTGGTGAGCCATGCCTCGAGGTCGGGCCGCCCGAATGCCGGCGGCGACCGCAACTCCGTTTGCACGACGCGCACCACCGCCGCCGCGGCGATACCGCAGCTCAGCACCAGCGCGAACCAAGTAATGAGGCGTTTCATGCGAGTCTCTTCCGGGTCGCCGGCAGCGCAGGCATGCCCGTTGCGGGCATTGCACTAGCTGCGCAGTCGGCGTCGCCGCCGGCAGTCAGCATTGACGCAAACGGGCCGAAGTGTCAACTTGTCCGCGCAAATTCGCCGGGTTCCTAGGGAGGGGGACTGAAATGGAAGTCACGTCGCTCGTCATTGCGTGGTCGTTGTTGGGGCAAGCCGCCGCCGATCCGTTTACTAGGCCGCAATCGCCCACGGCGTCGTCGTCGACCGCGGCGGCGCCCGTCGCGCCGGTCAATTCTCTGCGCGAGAGTCCCTCGCCGCCGTCCTCGGTTCAGTTCGCGCAGGCCGAAGCCGGTCGTTACGATCGCTATCCGCCTGCCGCGCCGTCGGGCGTGGTGCCCGTCGCGGGCACGGTCCCGGTCGCTCGCGGAAGCGCACCGTCGACCAACACCGCCGCTCCTGCCGGCGGCATGTCGTCGGGCGGTTCGCCGGGCGCGAGCGCGCCCGCCCATGCGAACGTCTCCGGCGGTTCGTTCTCGAGCTCGCCGATGCCTGGTTCACCCATGCCCGGTTCGTCATCGCCCGCCGGCGCCGTTTCTGCAACTGCGACGCCGAACGTTACGACGCCTCCCGCGCCGTTTTCCAGCGGCGGCGGCTCGACGCCTCAGCCGTTGCCCGCCCGCACGGCCGCCCCGCTGAACGCCGATCCGACGTTGCCGGCCCGTAGCGCGGCGCCGGCCGTCGCTCCGCAGCCGCTGCCGTCGCAGCCGTCCGTTGCTGCCGCCGCTCCCGCTCAATCGCCGCCGCCGGCCGAAGATACGTCCGGCGCGGCCGAGTTGGTGCGTGAAGCAATGGTCTTACCGAAGTCGCTCGAATTGCCCGGCAAGGCGACCTCGCTACTCGACGCGTTGGCGAACACGTCCGATCGTCGTCGGCAGATGGCGACCGTCTACGCGTATTGGCGTCTGGCCGAAGAAGCCGGCGAGTACCACTACTCTTGGCAGCAGGTGCAGTATCTCAAGCTGCTCAGCGAAATGATCGCCGGCGTGGAGCAAGGGGCCGACGCCGGGGCCGCGCGCAGCGCCGTCGGCTCGCGCTTCGCCGAGGCGAATGCCGAACTTCGTGAAGCCGAACTCCGCCTGACCGCGGCGCAAGCGGAACTGATGGAAACCGCCGGCCTTGC
>CAZWDN010000385.1:0-1545 GCA_964633125.1 uncultured Pirellula sp.
CCCGACAGGATTCGAACCTGTAACCCTCGGTTCCGAAGACCGATGCGCTATCCAATTGCGCCACGGGTGCATCCGCGCTCCGTTCCGGCCGGCAGACCGGGAATCAGGCGCAACGCCCACTCTAGCAAAGACCGCGCCGTTGACAACCGGTTCGGGTTGCCGGAAGCCGGCGCGAAGCGGTCGCTCAAGACTTGCGAAATGCTCCCCGATCGCCGACCGAAGGCTCGATAATTGCGGTGTTGCGAAGGCAAAAAACCGCCGCTTCCTCGCGCTTCGCCGGGCTAATCCTTGCCGCACTTTCCGCCGCATGTTATAAGCGCTAACAGTAGCGAAACTGCGTAATTCCCGAACCGTTCGGCCCCCGTCCGCTCGCGAACCTCTTATGGCGATGATCACACTGAGGGTTCTCGACGGCGCCGATCGCGGGCGCGTGTTCGGCGGACTGCCGACGCCGGTGACCATCGGCCGGGAAGAAGGCAACGTCGTTCAACTCAACGACGAACGGGTCAGCCGGTACCACCTGAAGATTCAGGA
The DNA here is from genome assembly GCA_964633125.1 of uncultured Pirellula sp. Lineage (GTDB taxonomy): Bacteria > Planctomycetota > Planctomycetia > Pirellulales > PNKZ01 > PNKZ01. Next base: position 535 of record CAZWDN010000385.1, read on the forward strand.
AGACCAGCAGCAATACGTGCTGACCGATCTCGACAGCACCAACGGCACCAAGGTTAACGGCGAAGACGTCTCGCTCCGCATTCTTCGCTTCGGCGACATCATCTCCGTCGGCCGATCGGTGGTGCTCTTCGGGTCGCGCGAGGAAATCGCCGAGCGCCTGATCGGCATGCAGAGCGACGCCGGTCCGCAGGCTCAAACGATGATTCCGGAAGACCTGAAGCGGCAAGCCGCGCAGGCCGGCGTCGATTACGAAGAGCATTGGTCGGAACGCTTGAGCGAAGCGGCCGAGCGGAAAATCAAAGTGCCGCCCGAACTGCCGCAAAAGCTTTCGCCGCTGCAAGCCGCGCAGTTGTGCGAAGTGCTGGAGTTTTGCCACGTGCGGGTGCGCGAAGCCCTGGCCGGCATGAAGGCCGAACCGCAGAACAAGCGCGTGATCGTCGACGAGCGCCACTGGCAAAACCTGATCGATCTGCAATGGCGACTGGCCGAATATGCCCGCTCGATCGCCGAGCCGAAGCCGGCGGAAGAGTAGACGACGACTCTCGGGCGAATCGTCAAGCCCGCCCTTTTCTCGGCGTTTTCGCGTCGATGAATTTTCGCGCCCGCCCGGGTAGAATTCTGATCTACCGCCGACGGAGCATTTCTACCGCGCGAGGGAAGCCGCATGAGCCGTTCGTTCGTCCATCTGCATTGCCATAGCCACTACAGCCTGCTCGACGGCGCCAGCCCCATCGGCGGGCTCATCGCCAAGGCGAAGGCTTCCGGCATGAACTCCCTGGCGATCACCGACCACGGCAACCTCTACGGCGCGCTGGAGTTCTACCAGAAGGCGAAGGATAAGGGGATCAACCCCATCATCGGCTACGAGGCGTACATCGCCCCGGGCAGCCGGTTCCTCAAAGAAGCGCCGACCGGCGACCAAGAAGCGAGCTACCACCTCACGCTGCTCGCGCAAAATCGCACCGGCTTCAAGAACCTCATCAAGATGGCGTCGAGCGCCTATCTCGAAGG
>CAZWDN010000385.1:1645-4828 GCA_964633125.1 uncultured Pirellula sp.
GAAGTCGCCAAGCGGACCGGCCTGCCGCTCGTGGCGACGAGCGACGCCCACTATGTGAACCGCGAAGATGCCGATGCCCAGGACGTGCTCCTCTGCATCAACATGGGGAAGTTCCGCACCGACACCAAGCGCATGAAAATGGAGGGGAACGAATTCTACCTCCGCGCGCCGGACGAAATGTACGCCGCCTTCCCGGGCTTGGAAGACGCCGTGGCCCGCAGCCAAGAGATCGCCAACACGGTCGACATCGACCTCGAACTCGGCAAGCGTTACTTCCCGACGTTGCCGATTCCGCCGGAGAAGACGCCGTCGGACTACTTGCGCGAACTGGTGCTGGCCGGGCTCCGCGAGCGCTATGCCGACGAGCCCGAAATGTGGGCCGTACCTCCTGCGGAAGGCAATCCGGGCGAGCTTTCTGAAAAAGTGATGGCCCGCGTCGAACGCGAGCTTTCTTGCATCAATAAGCTCGGCTTCGCCAACTACTTCCTCGTCGTGTGGGACTTCGTCCGTTACGCCGTCGAGCAAAACATTCCCTGCTCGGCGCGCGGTTCCGGCGTCGGCGCCATCGTGGCCTATGCACTGAAGCTCAGCCACGTCTGTCCGCTCAAGTACGACTTGCTCTTTGAGCGATTCCTCGACGAAAGCCGCAAGGAAGCGCCCGATATCGACATCGATTTCTGCAAAGACCGCCGCGTTGACGTCATCAACTACGTCAAGCAGAAGTACGGCGAAAAGAACGTCGCCCAGATCGGCACGTTCGGCACGCTGGCGGCCCGCGCCGCCATTCGCGACGTCGGCCGTACGCTCGGCTGGCCGATCCCCAAGGTCGACGACCTGGTCTCCAAAGTGCCGGAAGAGCTCGGCATCGAACTGAGCGAGGCGCTCGAAAAGAGCGCCGACCTCAAGAAGCAATACGACGCCGACCCCGAAACGCGCGAGCTTTACAACTTCGCGATGAAGATCGAAGGGCTGGCTCGCAACGTCGGCACGCACGCCGCGGCGGTCGTGATCGCCGATTCGCCCCTCATCGAATACGTGCCGCTCCAGCACGTGCAGGGGAAGGAAGAAGTCATCACGCAATGGGCCATGGCCGACGTCGAAAAGGCCGGCCTCCTCAAGATGGACTTCCTTGGCCTGCGCAACCTCACGGTGCTCGCCAAGACGGTCGACCTCATCGAACAATCGACGGGCAAGCGGATCGATCCGTACAAGTTTCCGCTCGACGATGAGCCGACCTTCGCGCTCTTGCGACGCGGCGAAACGAAAGGGGTGTTCCAGCTCGAAAGCGGCGGCATTCGCGATCTGCTCCAGCGGATGAAGCCCGACCACTTCCGCGACATCATCGCCACGAACGCGCTCTACCGTCCCGGTCCGCTCGAAGGGGGCATGGTCGACGAGTACATCCAGGTCAAGCTCGGTCGGAAGCAGGCCGAGTATCTGCACCCGGTCATGAAGGAAGTGCTCGAAGAAACCCACGGCGTGATGGTCTACCAAGAGCAGGTCATGCGCATTTTGAATCGCCTAGGCGATATCGAACTGCCGAACTCCTACACCTGCATCAAGGCCATCTCCAAGAAGAAGCTCGAGATGATCGCCAAGTACAAAGGCGAGTTCGTCGAAGGGTGCAAGAAGAAGGGGCTCAGCGCCGACCAAGCGACGAACTTGTTCGAGATGATCGAGAAGTTCGCCGGCTACGGCTTTAATAAAAGCCATTCGACCGCCTACGCCCTCATCGCCTACATGACGGCCTATCTCAAGGCGCATTACCCGGTGGAATTCATGGCCGCGCTGCTCTGCGGCGATATCGAAGGGCGCAACTTCAAGAAGAAAGATTCGCTCGTCGAGCATTTGGAAGATTGCCGGCGCATGAATATCGAGGTCGTCTCGCCCGACGTGAACACCTGCTCGGCCGAGTTCGGCGTGAAAGACGGCAAGATTTATTTCGGCCTCGCGGGCATCAAAGGCTGCGGCGGCAGCGCGGCGACCGCCCTTGCCGAAGAGCGCGAAAAGAACGGGCCGTATCGCGATCTGTTCGACTTCTGCGGCCGGCTCGATTCGTCGACCGTCAACCGCACGGCGATCGAATCGCTCATCAAGGCCGGCGCCTTCGACAAACTCGGCGGCCACCGCGCGCAGTGGAGCGCCGTGCTCGACAAAGCCTTGCAATCGGCCGCGTCGGTGTTGGCCGACAAGAAGCGCGGCCAGAAGGGGCTCTTCGACGACGACGATGCCGAGGAAGCCGCCGCGCCCGGCGCGGCGGCCGGCAAGTCGCTGTTGCCGATGGTCGCTCCTTGGGAACAACGCCAAGAAATGGCGGCCGAGAAGGAAGTGCTCGGCTACTATCTCACCAGCCATCCGCTCGGCGAGTACGAAGAAACGTTCAAGACCTACGACCTGCGCCCGACGACCGAAGCCGCGCTCTTGAGCCACCGCACGGAAGTGATGCTCGGCGGCATGCTCGCGGCGATCAAGTTCTCGCACACGAAGAACCCGCGTCCCGGCCAAGTGAACACCAAGTACGCCATGTGGGACTTGGAAGATATGCACGGCATCATGCGCTGCATCCTCTGGCCGGAAGACTTCGCCAAGCATGGGCACATGGTCGAAGCCGACAAGGTCGTGGTCGTTCGCGGCGTGATCGACAAGCGTCCCGGCAGCGAAGACGCCAACTTCATCGTCAACGAAATCATTCCGATCGAAGCGCTGGAATCGCGCTTCACCAAGGGGATCATCGTTCGGGTCGACGAAGCGAAGCACGGCGAAAAGGGGCTGCAAGACCTGTTCGAAATCCTCCGCGGCTACCCCGGCGCGTGCGACGTGCAACTCGTGCTGACGCTGGCCGACCGGACGCGCATGGTCTTGGCGAGCGAAGCGGTGAAGGTGGCGTTCGACCCCGAAATGCGTCGCCGCGTGACGGAATACCTCGGCCCGGACAGCCTGAAAATCATGGCCGCCGAATTCAAACCGACCCCGCCAAAACCGCCCAGACGGTTTGAAAAAGCGGGGGCGAACTAACGGCCGGCGAATCTCCTCCCCTCGCCCCTTGCGGGAGAGGGGCCGGGGGTGAGGGGTGTGCGTTCTTTCAAGCTTTGCTTCGCGATATTGGTTTGCCGAGTTCCCCCTCACCCGCCGCCTCTCGGCGGCACCCTCTCCCGCCAGGGGAGAGGGGATAGGCATTTCACC
>CAZWDN010000386.1:0-4811 GCA_964633125.1 uncultured Pirellula sp.
ACGGATCGGCCGGCGACCTACGAACATGGCGCCATTGCGGAAAACCTCCTGGCCGGCCGGGGCTTCTCCGTTTGGTATCTCGGCACCGAAGGCCCGACATCGCAACAAGCTCCGTGGGTACCGCTGGTTCTGGCCGGCTGTTACGGGCTGTTCGGCGTCGGCACGACCGCGGCGATCTACGCTTATCAGCTTCTGCAATGCGCGGCCGGCGTCGCCCTCGTGGCGGTCGTGTGGCAACTGGCCCGGGATCTTGACGTGCATGAGTCCGGCGTCGCTCGGTTCGCCGGTTGGGCCGCCGCGCTCTATCCGCCGCACATCTACATGGCGACGCACGTCCAAGCCGCCCCCTGGACCGCGCTCGGCGTCGTCGGGCTCTTGGCACTCGTCTGCAACCCGGCGGCGCGCGTCACCTGGCGCCGTGCGGCGGCGGCCGGCACCGTCGGCGGCTGGCTCCTGCTGGTCGACCCGATTACGGCGCTCGTGCTGCCGGTCGCGCTGCTCCGTTTACTACTCACGGCGCGCAGCCAAGCGAAGCAACCGCCCAAGCGTCTGCCGACCGCCGACCCGCGGCTATTGACGGTCGCCGCCTTCACCGCGGCCGCGCTACTCGTCATCGCTCCTTGGCTCGTGCGCAACTATCGCGTGCACGGCGAGTTCGTGTTCGTCAAATCGTCGTTCGGCTATGCTTTGTGGCAAGGCAACAACCCCGTCAGCCGCGGCACCGACAAAGTCCCCAAGGCCACGGTCGCCGCCATCGCCGCCGCGCACGACGGCTCGCTCGCCTCGCAGAACAACGCGCTTTGGGAAGCGCGACATGAAACGCTCTACATCGACGACGTACTGCTCAAGCCCGACGGCTATCGCGAGTTTCAGGGCCTTTCCGAGCCGGAACGCTCGCGGCTTCTCGGCCGGCGCGCGGAAGCTTGGATCACGGCCCACCCGATCGCCTACGCCCGGCTTTGCTTCCAACGCCTCGGCTACTTCCTGCTGTGGGACGCCACGAACCCGAAGGCGGCGCATCCGCTCTATCGCCTTTCGAGCGTCGCGTGGCTCGTGCTCGCGCTGATGGGCCTCGCCGCGGCGCTTAAGCACATCCGCATCCTCTGGCCGACGATCGTACCGTTCGCGGGGATCATGCTCTTCCACGCGCTTACCATCACATCGGCCCGCTTCCGCATTCCCGTCGAGCCGCTGGGGTTCGTATGGGCCGCAGTCGGCTTCCAACCGGCGGCGGCGAACATCGCGCGCCGCATCGGCTCCGCGTGGCGCACGGCGCGGCAAACCGAGGCAGTCGCGCCGCCTGCCGAGCCCGATCGACGCCATGCCCTGCGCGGCCCGCACCACGGCACGGCGGCCAAGTCGTCGCGCCGCGCCGGTCGCCGATAGCCGACATCGCGCGCCTGATGTTGCCTTTCGGCAACATCCTCCGCGAACGTCGCGCGCATCGAAAATCGCGTAATTCCCGACGTTTTGCGAACTTTTAGCGGCTGCCGGGCAGCGCCGCGCATCCGGCGGCATTCGCTTTGCTTTTGGTCTCGTCCAACCTGCCGTCGGACAAGCGCCCGCCAAGGTTCGATCCCCTCTGGCCTTGGCGGGCCCGATCCGGCGTCGTGCACGGTGATCGCATTGTTCTTAGTACTAGCCCCGACGCGCAAGCGAGGGGACCACATCTCGTCGCAATTCATCCGGTCCGCACCAGGAATAATCTCGGTCCCCTCGCTTGCGCGTCGGGGCTGGTGTGAAGTAGTTGAACGTAGTCCGCAGTCAGCAGTTCGCAGTCAGCACTTCCTCTCCTCCCTTCAAAGGCATCCTCGTGCAATCCGGAGAACTCGTCGAACTTGCCGCGGTCGTCGCTCGCCAAGGGCCGGCGCTGTTATCCGCCCGCGACGGCTTTCGCGTCATCGGCATCGAAGAATATTGGGCCGCCAGCAAATGCCGCTTCGACCGCTGGGGGCGTTCGCTCGGCCGCGTGCGGCGCGGCGAGCAGCCGATCTTCGACGACCGTTCCGGCACCGTCCGCGGCCTCGTCGAAGAAATCCTCGGCGGCGAAGTGCTCACGCGCGTTTGGACCGCGCTCGTCTCCGCCTTCGACCGCGAGCATTCGCTCCAAGACAACGAAATCGTCGTCCGCAGCGTCTATATCGGCCACATGGAAATGCGGCAACGCGTGCTACAAATGCTCGCGACCGGCACGGAAATCGACACGGCCGAGGCCGTGACGTTCAACCGTTTGCGCCGCCGCGCCGAGCTTTGGACCGACATGCTGCTGGCTCCTTTGGCCGCGGCGCACGCCGTCGGGGAGTTCGCGTTTGAAGCGCCGCGCCTCCGCCAACTCACCGCCGACATGCGGGCTCCGGCCGGCGCACCGAGCGACGCGCCCGACCCGACGGCCCTTTATCAGGCGTCGCTCCACTCGGCCGTCGGCCTAGCTTTCTCGGATCCCGCCCCGAACGCCGACCTCAACGCGCGGATCGCCGGCGCGATTCTCGGCGCGTTCCCGATGGAGCAGTTCGATTCGTGCGGCGTGCTGCGTTCGCTGTGGATGATGCGTCTGGCCCACACGGCCGACGACACGCAGCGACTGCTCGACGAACTGTTTCACAACGAAACCGCTGCGCCGCGCCTGCCAAGCTCGCGCAGGTTCGGGTGAACAAACAGTAGCTAGTAGTCAGTGGCTAGTAGCTAGAGAACAACAAAAACAATCCCCAGACTTTTCTCCGAAAACCAGCTACTAGCTACCAGCAACTAGCTACTCTGCCTAAAATAGGCTGACATGAAGATCACTGGAAAGGGAGTCCTCAGTGGATAAAGCGTTCCGACGGCTCATCCTGATTGTCTGCCTAGCGGCCATCGGCAACGTTGTTTCCGCAGCCGAATTCCATGGTTGGGAAGCGCTGCGAGTCGTCGCCGTCGAAGGGCAGCCCGAGCGCTTCTTCGCGGCCGATCTCAACGCCGACGGTCGCCAAGAGCTCGTGCTCGTCAACACGCGCCAATCGCGACTCGATCTCTATCGCTGGTTGCCGCCGGCCGAACGCAAACCGATCCAGCCGACTGATCCGAACAGCCCCAACGAGTTGCCGCTCGCACCCGACTGGGGCCACGCGGAACTCGCGCTCGACGATCTGCCGGCCGACGCCGTGGCTGCCGACCTCGACGGCGACAAACGCCCCGAGTTGCTCGTCGTCACCGGCCCCACGCTCAAGCTCTCCGCCTACCGTCAGGAAGCCGACAAGCGTTGGCAGCGGCTCAAACATTGGGACCTGCTCACCGGCCAACTCGCCGGCCGCGGCCGCATCGTGCTCTTGCGCACCGGCGCCAACGACAAACGAGAACTGCTAATCAGTTGCGAGCAAGGCATCCAAGTCGTACCGCTCGACGAGCCGGGCCGCGCCGTCTGGTACCATCCGCGCGAAACGGCCGGCCGGGTCGATTGGCGGCTCGCCGATCTCGACGGCGACGGCGACCAAGACCTGCTGGAGTGGACGACCAAGGCGAATCAATCGGTCCGCTGGTACGAATGCGCCGAAGGGGCGCTCCGTCCGCCGCAGGCGCTCTACGATCAATCGGTGACGCAAGTCGGCGCGCTCAACGGCGGCACGACGCCGGCCGACGTGCTTTGCCTCGGCGGTGCGCAGACCGGCCTCTTGCGACGCTACCAACTGGCCCGCGGCGAAGACTCTCCCTACGGTCGACGGGCGACGCTGCCGATCGCCGGCGCCGCATGGTGCGGCGTGAAGCTCGACGGCGCGGCGGCGCTCGCGGCGCTCGATCCGACCGAACCGAAGATTCGCGTCTACCGCCTCGTCGACGATCAATGGACGTCGGAAGAAAGCTACCCGACGCTCGGCGGCATTCGTGAACTGGTCGCCCCGGCCGCGCGGCCCGGCACGCTCTTGTTGTGGACCAAGGACGCCGCCGATCTGTATGAAACGCGTTGGGAACAAGGCCGGCTCACGTTCCCCAAGCCGCTGGTGAAATCGCCGGAAACGGCCGATCGCCGGATCGTCGCTTTGGAGACGGTCGACGATACGCTCTGGTGGGCGCAGCGCGTCGGCGAACATGTCGACCTTTACGTCTGGCCCGCCGATGCGAAGGAACCGAAGCTCACCCGCTTCGAGAAAGCCGGCTCGAAGATCGAGCGCGTCCTTTGGCTCGGCGGCGAACGGATCCTCGTGCAACAGGCCTACTCGAGCGCCGCGAAGTTGCTCACGCTCGAAAAAGGAAAGGTCGTCGCCGCCGATCTGCCCCATTTGGCGAAAGTGAACCTCGCCGAATATCACCTCTATCGCGACGGCAAACGGTTGCGCCCCGGCCGGCTCGCCGACGGCGTGCTCCAATGGCTCGACGACTCGCTCTTACCGCAAGACCAGGTGATGTTGCCCGACGGCCAGAAGCTCGCCGGCTACGTCCCGTTGGCCGGCGATGAAGCGCTGGCGCTCGAGCAAGGGGGCCTATTTCTGCATCGCCTGAAGACCGACGCCTCGGGCATCGCGCGCACGACGCTCAGCGTCAAACTTCCCGGCGGTCTGTCGCTGCGACAAGATCCCGTGCTCGGCCTGTTTCTCATCGACGGCGACCGCATCGCCCGACTCTCGGCCGGACGCCCCTGGGAACTCAAACTGCGCGACACGATCGACGGCCGCCGCGGCCGACCGAGCGGCGTGAAGGAAGCGACCATCCATCGCTTCTTCACCGCCGACATCGACGGCGACGGGCGCGACGACGTCGTGCTCTGCGACGACCGCAAACACAACATGAGCGTCATGGAACGCAACGGCGACGAACTCCGCGACGTCGTCAGTTGGCAGGTG
>CAZWDN010000387.1:0-4801 GCA_964633125.1 uncultured Pirellula sp.
CGGCGACAATACGCGCCGCGGCGATCCGGTGCCGCGGCGCTTCTTGGAAGTGCTGTCCGGAAAAGATCGCAAGCCGTTCGCCGTGGGCAGCGGCCGCAAAGAGTTGGCGGAAGCGATCGCCGACCCCGCCAATCCGTTGACGGCGCGCGTCTACGTCAATCGCCTCTGGCTGCATCACTTCGGCGAAGGCCTCGTCGACACGCCCGCCGACTTCGGCTTCCGCAGCGACCCGCCGAGCCATCCCGAACTGCTCGATTGGCTCGCCGCGACGTTCGTCGAACAAGGCTGGTCGACGAAGCGGATGCATCGCGAGATCCTGCTTTCCAACGCGTATCGGCAAACTTCCGAAGTGCCCACGGCCGCCGGACAGGAATCTCCCGCGCGCGTCGACCCGGACAACCGGTTGCTGTGGCGGGCCAATCGTCGCCGACTCGATTTCGAAGCCCTTCGTGATGCGATGCTCGCCGTCTCCGGCAAGCTCGATCCGACGATCGGCGGGCGGGCGGTGGAACTCAATGCCGAGCCGTTCTCCTGGCGACGCACGATCTACGGCTTCGTCGATCGGCTGAATCTCGATCCGGTTTTCTCGACGTTCGACTTCGCCTCGCCCGAGGTGAGCACGCCCGAGAGGGCCGTGACGCTCGTGCCGCAGCAAGCTCTGTTCGGTATGAACCATCCGTTCGTCATTGAGCAGGCCCGAGCGATTTGCGCTTCGCCCGAGTTTGCGAAGGCCGGCGACGACGATGCCCGGACGAAAGCGCTGTATCGGCGCGTGTTCGATCGCGCGCCGACCGTGAAAGAGCTCGAACTGACGCGCGGTTTCCTGGTTGCGGCGGCCGCCGCCGAACGCGATGCTCCGGACCGCCGACAGATTTGGCGCTACGGCTACGGCGCGGTCGACGCTGCGGCCGACGACGCCGACCGGTTCCATGAACTGACGTTCTTCGACGGCAAAGCCTATCAAGGAAGCAAAGACTATCCCGATCCGCGGATCGGCCACGTGCGCGTCTCCGCCGTCGGCGGGCATCCGGGCCGCAGCCAAGAGTTCGCCGTCGTTCGTCGCTGGACCGCTCCGGTCGACGGCGACGTCGAGATCTCCGGCACGCTCGCGCACCTTCGCGACAACGGCGACGGTATCCGCGGCCGCATCGTCACGGGCGACGGCCGGACACTCGGCGAGTGGAAGCTCTTGAACGACAAGGCGGCGACCGACGTGCAGCGGTTGTCGGTCCGTGTCGGCGACGTGATTGATTTCATCGTCGATTGCCGCGCGAAGCCGACGGCCGACGCCTTCACCTGGGCCCCGGTCGTCCGTCAGCTCGATAAGCCGAAGCAAGGCGCGCCGCCGGTGTGGAACGCCAACGCCGATTTCGCCGCCCCGCCGCCGCCGCTGCTTACGGCTTGGGAGCAATGTGCCCAAGCGTTGTTGCTCACGAATGAGTTCTGGTTCGTCGATTGATCCGTGTTTTTGGTCTGTAGGGAACGCCCTCCGCGGCGTTCCGGAAACGTAAATAACCTATGAATTACGCCGCCTCTCGTCGCGATCTCCTCAAGCAATGCGGTTTCGGCTTCGGCGCGGTCGCCCTGAGCGGCCTGCTCAACGAATGGGGCTACGCCGCGCCGGCCGCGGCCGACGTCGCATCCTCGGCCGGCATTCCCGCTGCGCTCGGCTCGTCGCTCGCGCCGAAGGCGCCGCACTTCGCCCCCAAAGCGAAACGCGTGATCCACCTCTTCATGAACGGCGGCCCTTCGCAGATCGACACGTTCGATCCGAAGCCGGCTTTAGAGAAGCTGCACGGCAAAGTCTTAAAGGACGAACTCAAGGGGGATAAGCGAATCGGCGGGGCCGCGTTCGCGTCGCCGTTCAAGTTCGCCAAGCATGGTCAGGCCGGCATTGAGATCAGCGAACTCTTTCCGAACCTCGCCAAGCACGCCGACGATCTTTGCATCATTCGCTCCACGCAGACCGACGTGCCGAACCACGAGCCGGGCCTGCTCATGATGAACTGCGGCGACATCAGCCGCGCCGTGCCGAGCATGGGGGCCTGGACGCTCTACGGCCTGGGGACCGAAAACCAAAGTCTGCCGGGCTTCGTGGTGATGTGCCCCGCCGGCTTGCCGACGGCCCAAGGCAGCAACTGGCGCAACGCCTTCTTGCCCGGCATCTATCAAGGCACGTACGTCGATTCGCAGCAGACCGACGCCGCGAAGCTCGTCGCCAACATTCGCAACGACGCGATCTTGCCGAAGCAGCAACGTCGTCAGCTCGACTATTTACAGCAACTCAACGAACTGCACCGTGCCCGTCGGGCCGACGACGAGCAACTCGACGCCCGCATTCAATCGCTGGAGCTCGCGTTCCGCATGCAGCGCGAGGCGGGCGAAGCGTTCGACGTTTCCCAAGAGCCGAAGCACGTGCGCGAACTTTACGGCGACACCGTTCACGGCCGGCAAACGCTCATTGCCCGACGATTGGCGGAGCGCGGCGTCCGCTACGTGCAGGTCTACCACGGGGCCGGCCAGCCGTGGGATTCGCACGCCAACGTCGCCGAAGCGCACAAGCGACTGGCCCGCGAGAGCGATCAACCGATCGCGGCGCTGTTGGCCGATTTGAAGCAGCGCGACATGCTGAAAGACACGCTCGTGCTCTGGAGCGGCGAAATGGGGCGCACGCCGACGGTGCAACTACCCGTCGGCCCGAAGCCGGGACGCGACCACCATCACGACGGCTTCACCGTTTGGATGGCCGGCGGCGGCTCGCGTGGCGGCTATGTACACGGCGCCACCGACGAACTCGGCCTGCACGTGGCAAGCGACCCGGTGCACGTGCACGATTTGCACGCGACGATGCTGCAACTGCTCGGCTTCGACCACGAGAAGCTCACGTTCCGCTACGGCGGCCGCGACTTCCGCCTTACTGACGTTCACGGCCGCGTCGTGAAGGAACTCTTGGCGTAAGCCGTCTTCCGCGTCGCCGGCCGACGCTAGGCGGCGCGCTTCGATTCCGCGGCAATCGCCGCGAAGCCCGGTCGGGTTAGCTTGCGCAACGGTGCGCCGTCGACCGCCGGAAAATTGAGTCGTCCTCGTTCGACGACGCTCGGCTTGCGGCGCACTTGGGCATGAATGGCGCTGATATATTCTCCCAGCACGCCGAGGAAGAAGAGGATCACGCCCATGAAGAAAAACAGCGACACGATAATCGACTGGATTCCCGGCGAAGCAAGTTGCCGGTAGTAAACCAGACCGATGACCAGATTCACCAGCGCATAGACGATGGTGCAGCAGGCTAGACCGCTGCCGAGCAGCATGCACAGCCGCATCGGCACGTTGCTCAGCGAAATCAGCCCGTTCAGTCCTTGGTCGATCAGATGGTAAAGCCGGTTCTTGGAGAACCCCTTCTTGCGCGCCTTCCAAACCGACGGCACGCCGACGGCCCGAAATCCGCAGTAGGCGATCATGCCGCGAATGTAGGGATAATAGTCGTCGAACTGACAAACCGCGTCGGCCACGGCGCGATCGATGAGTTGAAACTCGCTCACGTCGGTCGGCACGTTGATCTCGGCGAATCGGTTGACGGCTCGATAGTAGACGTGTCGCACGGTGCGCATGACGAGGCCTTCCTCGCGCTCGCTGCGCTTGCCGTAGACGACTTCGTAGCCCTCTTCCCAGCGACGCACGAAGTCGACGATCAGTTCCGGCGGGTCTTGCAGATCGGCCGCCAGTTGCACGACGACGGCGTCGCCGGACGTGCTTTGCAGACCGTTGAACATCGAACGAAACGGTCCGAAATTCGCGGCGTTGAAGATGACTCGCACGCGCTCGTCGCGGGCCGCCAAGTCCGCCAGGATCTGCGGCGAGGAATCGCGCGAGGCGTTATCGCAGAAGATGTGCTCGTAGTCGTATTCAGGCAGCCGCTCGGCAAACAGCTTCCGCACCGCTTCGTAGCAGTCGAGGATGTTGAGCTCCTCGTTGTAGCAAGGGGTGACGACGCTGATGAGTTTGCGGCCGGCGACGTTCATGGATACCGATTCTCATGGAGGAGGCGAAGAACTTACGCGGCGCGACGAAAGGAAGTCGTCTTACTCGCGCGGCGCGCGTCGAGACGCTTGTGACGGAGCAAAAACTCGTCGACGCGACGGATCACGGCGACGTCGTCCAGTTCATGCTCCCGAAGCAGGTATTCGTAGCTGCCGCAGCATTCGGAAAACCGGTCGCGCACGCCGACGGCGCAAACGGGCGCGGGGGCCAGCGAACCGGCGATCTCCGCCACGGCCGACGCGAGGCCGCCGTAGATCGAGTGCTCTTCCAGCACGACCACGGCGCGATGGTTGGTGCAAATCTCGGCAACCGTCGCCGCCGCGAGCGGCTTCACCGAAGGGGCGCTCCAAACGGAACTGCCCGGCTGCGACGCCGCGCAACGCTGCGCGGCCGGCACCATGGCGCCGGTGCCGATCCAGGCGACGTTGCCCTGTCCGGGCTCAAGGCAAAGGAGTTCGCCCCATTCGATTCGCGGCGGGCCGGAATGCACCGTGCCGGCGTCCGACTTTCCGACGCGCAGATACACGGGAGCTTCCGCTTCCATCGCCAGCTCCATGCAGGCCGTCATTTCCCAAGCGTCGGCGGGCGACAGAATGGAAAGCTGCGGCAGGGCGCGGAGCGCCGCGAGATCTTCCGTGCATTGGTGGCTCGTCCCCAGCTTGGAGTAAACGAAGCCGGCGCCGTCGCCGAGAAACACGACCGGCAAACCTTGGTAGCAAACGTCGATCTTGATCTGTTCCAGCACGCGCATCGGCACGAAAGC
>CAZWDN010000388.1:0-4793 GCA_964633125.1 uncultured Pirellula sp.
CCCGAGGCTTCCACCTTGTCGCCGCTGCCCAGTTTGCCGAACGCCGACATCATGCCGAGCACCGTGCCGAACAACCCGAGCATCGGCGCCGTCTTGATGACGGTGTTGATCCAGCTTTGGCGATATTCGAGGTCGGACGAAACGTCGCGTTGATAGCGGTCGGCCAGCAGATGACGCAGCTTGCCGGGATCGATGTCTTTGTGATCCAGCGCCGTGCGCGCGAGTTGCGGCACCACGCGGTCGTCGTCCGCGCAGAATTGCGACGCCGCCACGAAATCGGACGTCGCGATGTAGTTTTCCAGTCCGTCGAGAAACTCGCTTTGTTCGGCGTCGTTGCGGAAGCGCAATTGATTGATTCGGCGCCACACGACGACGGCGCAGTACAGCCCCCAAACGGCGACGACCGCTAAAAACAAGTAGCAGAGATCGCCGGCAAATTGACTAACGGCGCTTAGATTGCTCAGTTCCATGGAGTTCGTCGGGGGTGGCGTTGCGCGGGAGCTTAGGGAACGGGCCTACAGCGGGACTTGTTCGGTGACGAAAAACTCGAATCCGGCGCTCGTGGGGCGGACGCCGAAACGGGTGCGACGGACGGTGCGCGGGTCGCGATTGGCGAACTTTATCTCCAACGCGGCCAGCGTTTGTTCAAGTTCGGGCGAAAGGAATTGCACGAACTGCTTGCCCGTGGTCGAAATGCCGGCAAGCTCCAGGAGTTTGCGATCGGCCTCACGACGCGGCGAGCCTTCGCGCCAACTCATGAACAATCGCGTTTCCGACTGCGTTCGTTCACGCTCGACCGTCGGCGGCCGTTTGGAGAGGTTGCGGACATACTCGATTTGGCCTGTCGGACTGACGGCGGCGAGTTCGATTTGAAAGTGATCGAGTTGTCGACCGTATTCCTCCAGCGTGATGCCGGGGGAATACTGAATTTCCCAACGGTCGCCGCGGGCCACGCCGCTGCCGCCGCCGGAGCCGAATGCGGCTTGGTCGCCGGTACCCAGCGCGGCACCGCCGCCGGCCGTCGACGGCATCAGGCTGCGGTCGAGATTCGTGAGTTCCACGGCGTTGCTGGCCACGACTTGCTCCACCAGAGTGAGCGAGTCGCGCAGGCCGGGGAGCGGGAGATCGGTTTCGCGCTCGATCTCTTGCAGGCTCGGAGCTTCGAGTTGAAGGCCGGCCGTATCGAGGCTCGCCGAATCGCCGCCGTCGCCGGGGTGAAACACGACGGGGACCATGCGACCGCCGTCGGCGGCGTAGCGGCCGGCCAGCCAAATGAAGAGCAGAATGCCGACCGCGAGCCCGAGCAAGATCACGAACGAAACGATGAGCCCGGCGACGCGATCGTAGCGCGAAATTCCGGCAATCGTGACGACGGGCGTGAGACGCCGCGTTCGCTGGGAAGCTACACTCGACATGCGCTCAGGCTAAATAAAGGGAGAAAGGTTTGGGCGTAACCTGACGATCCGAGCCAGTTTAAACCCCCCCAGGGAATGACGCTACGGGGTGCTCGACAACTAACGAAACTTAAACCGTGACGACCGGCCCGACCGGAATGGAGGAGGACGTTTTTTTGCAACGCTCGTGCCGAGCCATGCGGTACTACCGACGGATAAACGCAGGGATATGCGCGATCGGCAGCTTCTCAATTGTCGCCGGGTGACGCGCGAGCAACTCATCGACGGCCCGCGTTGCGCCGGCCACGGTGCCGTAGTCGTCGAGCACTACAAGACCGCCGGGAACGACCCGATCGAATAGGTGCTCCAGCGCGGCGGCGGTCGGTTCGTAAACATCGACGTCGACATGGAGCAACGCGATCTTGAGTTCGGGATGGTCCGCGGCGTATTGCGGCACCGTCCGGCAAACGTCGCCGGGAACGAGTTCGACGTTGGCGAATTGTTTATGTTCGAGAACTTGACGGAGTTGCTCGACCGAGATCCCGTCGCCGGCCGCCGCTTCGAATTGCGCCACGAATTTCGCGTCGGCCGGATCGACCGCCGCCGGGAACTTGCCGAAGGCGTCGAACCCGATGATCTTCCGGGAGTGTTCGTTTTCAAGCAGTTCGCGAAACGTGGCGAATCGCACGAGCGAAGCGCCTTTGAAGACTCCGCATTCGACGACGTGCCCCGGCAGCCCGACGATCGACTTGTAAAGCTCAAAGTGCGCCAACAGCTTGGCGATGCGCGTGGGATGCGACGTCAGATAGAAGCCGTTTTCGTAGTCCCAAGCCTTGGTGACATCGAACCCGAAAGGAAACTTCATCGCGGCGGCCATCCATGCAGGGTGACGAGATACGGCATCGTCGGCTATCGAGCGGCGGGCTATTTCAACAACGCCGCTTCGTCGAATTGAATGCGGACTCCCCCTTGCATGGTCGTCAGCCAAAGGTGCCCGGGCTTCGCTTCGAAGATGTACGGGTATGCCAACGACTTGCCGGCTTCGCGGGCCACGACGACCGGAGCGGACCAAGTTTTGCCGTCGTCGTCGGACAACGCCAGCGAGAGTTCGCCGCGGTGGTTGCTCACCGGAACTTCCGACCATTCGTTGTCGCCGCCGCGCAGCGGAAAACTTGTTTGACCTTCGGGAAGCGGACGATT
Source organism: uncultured Pirellula sp. (assembly GCA_964633125.1). Lineage (GTDB taxonomy): Bacteria > Planctomycetota > Planctomycetia > Pirellulales > PNKZ01 > PNKZ01. Next base: position 2,595 of record CAZWDN010000388.1, read on the forward strand.
CCAGGCCATTGCAAGCCGACCGCTCGCTAGGCGTTTGACGATCGCCGGCGCGCTCGAGGCCGGAATGCCCGAGGGCTGCAAGGTGCGGAAGAAGCGGCCGCCGTCGTGGGAGTAGCCTGACCAGAACTCGCCCCAGTTGGTGCGGATGAGGGTCCAGATGCGTCCGTCGCGAAGTTCGACGACGCACGACTCGGTGACGCCGCCGTGGTGGCCCGCCCCGCCGAGATCGACGAGGTTGCCGGCTTGCCAAGTTTTGCCGTCGTCGTCGGAAACGTACGTCAGCACGGTATGCCGGCCCGGGTTGTTGAGCAGTTTCATGCTCGTGAGCACTAGGCGGCCGGATTTTGTTTGAATGAGGTCGCGAACGGCGCCGGTCCATTCTTTGTGGAGCTGTTGGATCTCGGACCAAGTTCGGCCGCCGTCGGTGCTGCGCATGACCCAGGTGGGAAGTTCGGCGCCCGGCGCGTCGTGGATTTTCGGGTCCCACGTCCACTTTCGGCCGTTGAGATCCATGCAGCCGAGCACGAGCGTGCCGTCTTTCGTGAGCAATAGCGCTCGTTCGTTGCTGACCTGGAGATGGAGCTTCGCCGCTTGGTCGGCGGAAAAGATTTCATTGGCCGACCAAGTCTTGCCGCCGTCGGCGCTGCGGATGACTGTGTTTTGTTCGATGCCGACGATCGAACCGTCCGGCATGTTCACAAACGGCCCTTGGTACGAGTGCGGCAACGGCGCGACACGCGCGTCGAACGTCATTTTCGACGGCACGGCCGGCTCGGCGGCGACCGCAAGTCTGACGAGGAGCAACGGCACAAAAACGGATCGCATCGGCATGGCGAAGTCCCTTGAGCAAGGTGCTGTGGCGCCGCGTCGTTATACCAAAGAATTTGCTTGCCGCCTGCTTTGCCGAAGCGGGGCCGGCGAAGCGCAACAAAAAAGCCCCGCATGACTTTCGCCATGCGGGGCTTTTGTTGATTTGAATCCGGCAACACCTACTCTCGCGCTTGTAGCACTACCATCGGCTTGAAAAGCTTAACTACCGTGTTCGGAATGGGAACGGGTGTGGCCTTTTCAATATAGTCACCGGAAAAAAACCGGCGGCGGGTATTTCGCCGCCGCCGGCTTGATTGGTCTTATTGACTTGGTTTTAGGTAATTTGCGGCCGGCTCTTAGAATTAATCGCAACGTTGGTTAACGCGAGAACGTTAACTTTCGTCACAGGATCAAGAGCGTTGAATAAATGTGGCCAAGCATTCGTCCGTTAGTACCGGTTTGCTAAGTGAGTTAACCCCACGTACACGTCCGGCCTATCAACCTGGTAGTCTCCCAGGGGACTTTCGAGCAATTGCTCTACGAAACCTCATCTTGGAGCGGGCTTCACGCTTATATGCTTTCAGCGTTTATCCTTTCCATACTTAGCTATCCAGCCGTGCCGCTAGCGCGACAACTGGGACACCAGAGGTATGTCCATCCAAATCCTCTCGTACTAAAGATGAATCTCCTCAAGTTTCGTGCGCCCACACCAGATAGGGACCGACCTGTCTCACGACGGTCTGAACCCAGCTCACGTACCACTTTCATCGGCGAACAGCCGAACCCTTGGGAGCTTCTTCACCCCCAGGATGTGATGAGCCGACATCGAGGTGCCAAACCGCTCCGCCGCTATGGACGCTCGGGAGCGATAAGCCTGTTATCCCCAGAGTACCTTTTGTCTGATGAGCGATGACCCTTCCACACGGGATCACCGGATCACTTTGTCCTACTTTCGTATCTGCTCGACCCATCGGTCTCGCAGTTAAGCACCCTTCTACCAATGTGCTCGGTGCCTGATTGCCAACCAGGCTGAGGGTACCTTTGAGCTCCTCCGTTACTCTTTTGGAGGAGACCGCCCCAGTCAAACTGCCCAACTGACACTGTCCTTCGCCTGGTTTCACAGGATCGAAGTTAGAACTAAAGCACATTCAGGGTGGTATTTCAACGTTGGCTCCACGATAGCTGGCGCTACCACTTCACAGCCTCCCACCTATCCTACACAAAACGTACCTCAGCCCAATATCAGCCTACAGTAAAGGTTCATGGGGTCTTTCCGTCTAACCGCGGGTACGTGGCATCTTCACCACGGCTACAATTTCACCGGGTTGGTGGTTGAGACAGTGCTCCAGTCGTTACGCCATTCATGCAGGTCGGAACTTACCCGACAAG